>JANQKI010000191.1 GCA_028281165.1 Opitutaceae bacterium
TTCTTCGCCGCCATTATTGTAGCGTATGTATTTCCAGCGTTCGGTGCGCACCATATGATTTTGGTAACCGCAGGTCGAGATGGCGGGATGGTCCCACTCTGCTGTTGGATTCTCTAGAAGGGGTTTCAGGCTTACGCCTTCGACGTGCTTAGGAATGAGCAGTCCTGCCAGTTCGCACAGGCTCGGATACATTCCCATGAGATCAACAGTTCTAGGGCTCTGTTCTCCTTGGGGCGTCACTCCAGGAACACGCCAAATGTAGGGGATACGGGTTGCTTCTTCCCAAAGCGTTCGCTTTCGCCAGTGCCGCTTTTCTCCCATGTGCCAACCGTGATCGCTCCATAGGACGACGATGGTGTTGTCCTTGTAGGGACTGGCGTCAAGAGCGTCGAGGACTCTCCCGATTTCGTAATCAACGTAAGTAATGGTCGCGAGAAAGGCTTGTACTTGCTCTTTCCATACACCCATCTCCAGCATCTTTTCGTGATAGCCTTCGAAAATGGCGATTTGCTTTCCAAGACGCGGCAGATCTTCAAGGTCGTCCTCCCGATGCGGCGGCAGTTGTATATCATCTAGCGGATACAAATCGAAGTATTTCCTCGGCACGATCCAGGGCGTGTGAGGATTACGGAAGCCAGCCGTGATTAAGAATGGCTTTGCATGATCCTCGCCCAGCTTGTCGATGACCCAATTGGCCATCAGGTGGTCATTGAAATATTCCTCGTCGCAATCAGCCGCTCCGTAAGTGATTTTTCCCGGCCCTTTGACTTCAACTTCCTTGCAGCGATCGCCGCCACGCTTCAAGTACTCCGTCCATTCGGAAAACCTGGCTCCTTTGTCGTGATGAAATTTTCCTGCGCCGCCTACGTAATAGCCATTCGCTTTGAAATAGGAGAGGAAGCTTTCGTTCTCGGGCACATAGTCCCGCCAGTCCTGCTCGTTATCGTAAACCGAAGTAGTGGAAGGTCGACGCCCGCTGCACAGGGAGGCTCGCGAGGGACCGCACAAGGGCGATGCGGCGTAGGCTCTGGTGAAGCTCACACCTTCGGCTGCCAGTCGATCGAAGTTCGGCGTAATGACTCCTGGATACGTATCCAAATGCCCGACCCAATCATTCATATCGTCGACCTGGATGAGCAGGATGTTTGGTTGTTTTGCGTCGCTTTCAGCTCGGTACGACCCATTCGGCGAGCTCAGGGCAGGAGAGCCCAGGAGTGTAATGGCAGCGCAAATGCCTATGTAATCGTAGGATCGTTTTTTCACAGGTATAATGAATGTTTTTTATAATAAAGAAAAGGCGAACCTGCCTAGTGTTCAGACAGCAGGTTCGCCGAAGAATATATACAACTCTAAATTCCTAGAATTTGAATGTCGTAGTGAATTTCGTCCAGATAGGACCTGCGTATTTGGCACGCCGATCATACCAGTCCTCGTCAGTGAGATTGTTGACAGCCAGAGCTAACTGCAGGTCGTTTTCGCCTACCTTGGTGTTATAGGCGATGGCCGCATCTAATATGACGACATTGTCAGGCTGAACAAGCAGCTGATTATGGAAGTTGGCGAATTGGTGGATGGGCCCAGATTTGTACTTCAAACCGAACCTCCCCTCCCAACCTTTTAGTGGGCCTTCAACGACTACCCTCTTGGTGAAGAAAGTCATGTGATGCTTAGCCGCTCCTTCATTGACCAGGCCGACCTGATCGGAAATGCCGTCGCCATCAATGTCGGGAGTTGAGCCGCCTATTCTAGCCCGAGTTGTGCGAGCGTCCATATTGGTGTAGGAGAAAACGAGGTCCCAGTTCGACTCGGGCGAGTAGGTGAAGTCGAGTTCCCAGCCGGAACTCTGCTGCTCGCCGAAAACACCGCTTGAGCCTGTAGCATCGGGATTGAGTTGAGGGGCGCCGAATTGCACGTTGCTCTTGGTGATGTCGAAGACTGAAACCGTTCCATTGAGCTTGTTCTCGAGGAAGTTGAATTTGAAGCCCAGCTCGGCTCCTTCACCAGTTTCAGTTGGGAAATAGCCTCTTTGGGCAATGTACCATGGCTCGCTGTTTCCTCCCACCCTGCCGTTTGGCGTATAGGATTCCGAATACATGCCATACAGATTTATGTTGTCATTGGCCTTGTAGGTCACGCCAACAGTCGGCGTCGTTCCTGAGGTATCATTCAGAGTAGCGTTAGGGTCCTGGGCTCTTACAATGTCATTCGTGACATGCATCTGGCGATCCCAGGTCTTACGCACTCCAAGAAGAAGGATCAGGTCGCCGTTCATGGTTTTGATCTGATCGACGAGAGAAACCGAGGGGATGAAAGGGTCTGTGATGAGTGGATCGTAGGAGCCCCAACCGCGAGCGTGGTTGCCGTCCCATACATACTGGTCTGGATTCGACCAGAAATCCGAGGGCAGCGGCGTGACAACGCCCTCGTTGTCGCTAGGCACCCAAGGCAGGACCTGGAACCCCGATCCTCCTACCAAGCCGGCAAGCCTGTCTCGATTGCCATCGCCATCGAGATCCAGCCACTTGAGATCTCCGGAGTTGGCTGCTTCGAATCGGCGAACATTAAGCATGACGCGGTGATTGGTCTCGCCGATGTCGAACTGGTAGGCGAGGTTGGCCTGAAAGATTTCCTGAATTTTCATATCCTGGTAGGCGCCTAGACCTCCATTCCAAGTGTATGGCGGAGAATCTTCTCTGAATTGATTGATTTGGCCTCCTTGAACGAAGTAGTGCAAATAGGTCTGATCGGCGTATCCATAGGAGAATTGGCCCACGAGGTTGTCGTTGAACTTGTGTTCGACGCGAAGGTTCCAGAAATGATTTTCCTGATCGAGCTCATTTTCGGGAAAGAGATTGGAGAATTTGCGATCCACCGGAACGAATTCCACCGAAGGAGGATTGTTGCCGCCTCCTCTGCTTCGAAAGAGGGGAACCACCACGAAGTTGTAGTTGCCGTCCTTCTGAGTCATATTGTATTCAGCCACGATCCGCGTGTTTTCAGTTGGATTCCAGGCCATGGTTGGCGTAATCGAAATCTCGTTACGCTCTTCGAATGGAATTTCCGATTCCGTATCCAGGAAGCCGCCTGATATGCGGAAGACGAATTGGCCTTCTTCGTCGATCGGCTTGTTATAGTCGAATGCCACGTGCTTGAAGCTGTAGTCTCCGAGAGTGGCCTTGACTTGTCCGAATTCGTTTCCAGCTATCGGTTGCTTGGAGGTGTAGTGGATAAATCCTCCGGGATCGGCCTGACCGAATACGATCGACTGTGGTCCTTTGACTACTTCAACACGCTCGATGCTAGCCAGGTCCACCTTGCCGTTGTAGTACATGCCGTTGCGTAGAACTAGGTTCGTGGGCAGCCCGCGAATCGAGAAGGTGCTTTCGCCAGTGAAATTTCGCCCTTCATTGGAAGTTCCACTTACATATTGAACGGCGTCTTCCAGGTACTGAACATCAATATCTTCTAGAAGTTCTTGGGTCAGGACATTTACTGATACTGGGAGCTCATCCAGCGCCGAGACGAGTAGTGATGCTCCAACGGACTTGTCCGACACATAGCCTGCCGAGTCTTCCGAGGTGACGGTAAAGGATTCGAGAGTAAAGATTGTGTCGTCATTTTGAGCAAACGTTGCTTGTAATAGGCAAGTGAAGACAGCTGCTGTAAGGCATCTGGAAATACGAGAGATTGTAGTCAAAGTTTTAAGTCGTTTCATTTTATGGATTTCCGTCTTAGTCGAAGTCATTGAGGATTGAACATGGGGTTTCTCAATGGTTACCAGTTCGATTCTAGATGATAAGATCGACGCGTGTTATTGTATGCGGACCAAAGACTAGGGAGTATGGATCAAAGTCTTGCAAATTGGGCTATTTGAGGCTGAATGTGGTGTTTGAGTCAGACGTTCTGTCGTGACTTCCGATGAAGCTGCAACCCCTCTGCGAAGAGGATATCCCACTCCCAATGTGCCCCAAAGTCTCTCCTGTATCTGCTAGACGCGCCTTTGCGATTTTTCTTTCCCAAGCCCTGTTTGAAGCCCCTAGCTCTGCCGTAGCTTCTGCGTTTCAGGCCATGCCGTTCGGGGATTCCGGACTAGTTGCCATCGTCCCTGGCTTTTCTATCTATGTTTCATTGGTCGTCATCGGCGGCTGCGTTGCTGGCTGTATCGCGTATCGAAGATGGCTATACCGCCGAATCGAGAACGAGGCCTGTTCTGGCGAGATTATAGCCAACGCCATTAACGAGCTGGAGGGCCCCCTAGCCGCGCTTTTCGGTTCGCTTGATTGGCTCGATCAGGAAGGCAATACCGACAAAGATAACAAGCGGCTTATTAATCTCGCCCGGCGCAACGCCGTAGAGATGAAAGACGTAGTGGAGCGGATGCGAGACCTAGAGCTCGCTCGTTCCGGTCTAATGAATCCTGAGATTTGCTTGGGAGAGCTCAAGAGCGTCCTTCTGAACGCCGCTGGGACGTTTGATGTAATGGCTGAAAACAACGATATCGTTTTCGATCAAAATTGCGATATGCCAGACAGCCACTTTCTCTTTGATGAAGGAAATCTGGGGAAAATTCTCGACAGCCTTTTTTCCAGAGCCGCTGCCTTTGCCGGTTACGGCGGGAGCATTTCTTTCAGAGCTCGATTGGAAAATGGATCCAAGCCAAAGCGGATAAATTCTAGAATGCGTTTGTTGCGCATGGAGCTGATTTGCTTACACAATGACGCTGACCCCAATCGGGTCGCGACCAGCAAATGGGAAGCCAGCGTAGATCTAGCCTTAGCAAAGGCCTTGCTGGAATTATGCGGAGGTGGACTGGATATCCAGGTGGCCAATAAGCGAAAACGAAACCATCAAGCCCGGTTGGAGATCGATTCCTACCTGCTCGTTGAAGAAGTGGCGGCCGCTCCGAATGTTCGTAGAGCCAGTATCAAGTCTTCCGACTGGAAAATTCAATCCATCGACGACAAGCCCATCGTCGCCGTAATCGAAGACTCGAAAGATCTTCTTAGTTGCATCCGCGAGTCTTTGGAAAGCGAATACAGAATATTCGGGGTGGATTCGAATGAAGGCGGACTAAACATGATAATACGAAATTCGCCGGATCTTGTGATCCTGGAAGCGAAGATGCAGCAGCGTAGCGGATTCGAGCTTTGTCGCCGCATCCGCGAGGACATTCGCACCAGTCATTTGCCGATCATCATGCTTGCTCCACGGCGTTCCTTCGAGGACAAGGTGAAAGGCATGAGGAGTGGAGCCGATATCTTCATGGCCAAGCCCATTAATTTCGCTTTTCTCAAGTCATGTATCCAGAATTTGATACTAAATAGGCAGCGCATGCGCCAGTCCTTTGCCACCGCTCAACCGCTTTTGGAACTTAGCGCCACTGAAGAGAAGACGTTCTTGGAAAAGGCGTCTGAAATCGTGAATTCCAATCTCCCTCATCCCGATTTCGAGGTCGAAGCCTTCGCCAAAGCCGTGCATTTAAGCCGAAGCACTCTGAATCGAAAACTCAAGGCTCTGACAGGCCATTCTCCCGCCGCCTTTATACGAGAGGCTCGGCTGATGAGAGCGGCCGTATTGTTGCGGGAGAGTTCACTTTCGGTGGCGGAAGTCGGGTTCCAGGTAGGTTTTGCCGATCACAGTCATTTTACTGCTCGTTTCAAGGAGCGATTTAAGTATACGCCAAGCCACTACAGGCTAGTCGTTCGACAAAGCGAAAAAGAGACGCGCTTTGTTCAGGCTTCTTGATTGATTAGAGAGTTCCAGGCGCAGTTGCTTGGATTAATCTCTTCGGGCATAGATGTATCATGATTTTCAGTCAGGCTGAGGCTGGATTTTTAGTATCAAGGAGCGAATTCTAAACAAAAGGTGCCTTTCAGCCTAAAAGAAGTGTGTTTGGGCCGCGCAAAAACATCGAGAAGGCTTGCTACGCAAAAATCGCGAGCATCATAATCTTTTATTATGAAGCCCTTACTCGTTATTCTTTCGCTCCTTGTGCCGCTGGCAATTGGCTTTGCTAAGCCCAATATTGTGATTATTCTGGCGGATGATGCGACTTATCGTGACCTGGAAGTCTATGGTGGCCAGGCCAAGACGCCCAATATGAATGCATTGGCGAAGCAGGGGATGAAGTTCAATCAGTGCTTTCAAGCGGCTCCTATGTGCTCGCCGACACGGCACAGCCTCTACACCGGCTACTATCCAGTAAAATCAGGCGCGTATCCTAACCATACCTACACGAATGACGAAATTAAAACGCTGCCGCAGTACTTGAAGCCGCTGGGCTATCGCGTAGCTCTATCCGGCAAGACGCACATCAACCCCAAAGAGACGTTTACGTTCGAGTACTCTTCCGCTCCCTCTCCAGACGGAGGAAATAAGAAAGGCGATATTGATTTTGATGCCGTTGATCGCCTTCTTGCCGAATCGAAGCGGGACGGCAATCCCTTTTGCTTGGTGGTGGCCTCTAAGGAGCCGCATGCTCCGCATAATCGCGGCGATCCGTCCGCATACCCGCCTGAAAGCCTTGAGCTTCGTAATTATTGGTATGATACGCCAGCCACCCGTGAGCGTTATTCGAAAATTTTGGCGGAGATTACCGTTTTCGATCAGCAGGTGGGGCAATGCCTGGAGCTGCTGGACAAGCATGAGCTGTCGGGAAACACGATGGTCGTCGTGTTGAGCGAACAAGGATCGGATTTCACGCGAGGCAAGTGGACCTGCTATGAAGATGGCGTGCAAAGCGGCTGTATCATTCGCTGGCCGGGCGTTGTTGCTAAAGGAGTGGAGAGCGAAGCTCTTATTGAATACGTCGATTTTGTGCCAACCTTTCTGGAAATTGCCGGCCTGGAGACGCCTGACGTTGTGGACGGGCAGTCTTTCCTGCCTGTGCTAAAAGGGGAGGCTGACGAGCATAAGGACTACACCTACAGCATCCACACCACAGTGGGCATCCTCAATATGCTGAATCCTTACGGCGTTCGCGCAGTGAGGTCCAAGCAATATCGATACATCTATAATTTGACTCCGGAAGTTCAATTCCGCTGCGCTTTGGATCGTGGCGACTGGTTCAAGGAATGGGAGGCAGCCGCGTTAGCTGGCGATCCCGAAGCCGCCTATAAAACGCGACTGCATAAATTCCGCCCGCGAGAGGAGCTCTACGACATTACGACTGATCCGGATTGCTTGAATAATTTGGCAGACGAGCCTGAATTCTCGGTGGTCAAATCTCAGCTTAACGCCAAGCTTTTCGCTTGGATGAAGGATCAAGGGGACCTTGGCCAGGAAACCGAGATTCGAGCCACCGAGCGCCTTGCGAGGAATCGACCGAAATAGCGGTAGATTTCTCACGAATATTATATTTTGTAACCAAAATGCAGTGACACCATTCGCTGCATTGGTTCTTAAGTTGCGATCCATAGGTCGATCACTCCGGCCCGCCAGATAACTGGGTCGCGCTTCTGGTTTGAGGTCCAAAGCCCCGCGCTTAGCTTACCGTTACCTTACGGAAGGCTGCGAATTATCAATTTTGTTAGGATTAACATTCCATTTCCTTCGAAAAGGGAGCCGCTTTTTCTCCGAATAGGCTCTCCCTCCGATTCCGAAATACGAGGCTGATGAGCCGGTTTCGGGATTTGGAAACCCAGACATCATTCCCCAATGACTCATTTCTCAGTTTCTTGTATCTTTCGTTCAGGCTCTCAATGCTGCTGCTTAGCGATGCGCCGTCGGCCTCTGGCCTTACAGAAGACGGCGCGATCCATTTTTTGTTTGGGATGTAAGTGAATCATATTAGCGAACGATCGGGCTCGGATTACAGGCAATAAATTATTCCCACATGCTCTGTTCTTATTTTTCCGAGTCCGATCTTCCGCTAATGGCTTTACGAGGTGTTGTTGTGTGGCAAATCCTACTGTTATCATCTAGCTGATCAACACCTTGTTCCAGACTGCCGCTAAACTATTCTCGACATTTCGGATTTCCGCTTCCGCCTCGATTGAAGATCTCCTTAGTCTCTGGGCTCCCATCCCTTTCCCCAAGCATCCATCGAGCCTCTTTTTAGTTGAACTGCAAATCGCGTCCGCAGGTAGATTATCTTTACGAAAATCCGGTTTCTCTATCCTGTATTATGGGCCAGCGTTACAGAGGCTGATTGCCAGTTCCGAGCACTTGTCTGAAGTATGACGATTCGCTCGATCATCATTGGCCTAATGGGAGCTGCTTTTATCTGCAGCGTCGTCTACTTCAACGACTATATTCTGATGCAGACCTATCTTATCGGCAATCACATGCCGATCATCGTCTATGGCCCGCTGATTCTCTTTGCGTTAGTCTTTACTCCCTTGATCATAAAGATCACCCGCGGCGGCTACCTGACCGGAAAGGAGCTGACTACGATCTTTTTTCTGATGATCGTAGTCTGCTGTATTCCATCATCTGGATTTCTGCGCAGCTTCACCATAGCTCTGATGTTTCCCCATCAGTACGAAAAAACGGAGCCGGGGTGGATAGAAAATCGAGCCATTGAGCTTACTCCTAAGAAAATGCTGGCTGATCCGGCTGGCTTAGCCGATTTCCAGAAAGGCCTGCCGAAAGAAAATGGCCATATATCGCTTTTCGATATTCCCTACGGTATCTGGAGCGACTCCTTCTCTTTCTGGATTCCATTAGTATTCAGTGTTTGGATAGCATGTATGGGATTGGCGATGATGTTTCATACTCAATGGGCTAGTCATGAGCATTTGCCGTATCCGCTTGCCCGATTCACGCATGAAATACTCCCTCTCAAAGGCGGTAAGCGGAATCCTTTGCTCAAGAA
This sequence comes from Opitutaceae bacterium, assembly GCA_028281165.1. Taxonomy (GTDB): domain Bacteria; phylum Verrucomicrobiota; class Verrucomicrobiia; order Opitutales; family Opitutaceae; genus JANQRT01. Next base: position 8,816 of record JANQKI010000191.1, read on the forward strand.
TCATCTTTTCCTGATAGGCCTGGCGGGAGTCCTGCTCCTCTATTCGCTGATGTTCGTGAGGGTTCATTTTCCCGACATGATCGAGGTTAAGACTGAAATCGATTTGACTCCTTTGACGGAAAACTGGGCTCCCAAATACAAGCAGGCTATTGTCGAGGTAGACAAGGTCTTTAAATTCAAGATCTTTTTCGTGGCTGTCGGACTGGCCTTCTTCCTTTCGCGCGAAGTTTCCTTCTCCGTGGGAATATCGCGCATGCTATATTCTTTGATCTCCGTGATCTGCGTCATGTACGGTGTCGATTTCAAGTCCGGTGGCGACTTCGCTCCGATCAAGTTTGTGCCTGCCGGCGCGTATACGGCTATGTTTCTGACCATATTGTACACGGGTCGACATTTCTATCAAGACGCGTTACGGAGCGCTCTCAGCTTTAAGCCGCCCAAGGAAGTCCCTATGCATGCCGTATGGGGAATTCGGATATTTCTCGTGGCTAGCTTCGTTTCCTTCATGTATCTCGTATCGGTCGGCTTAGATTGGCAGCTGACCATCGTCTATCTCTTCTTTCTGCATGTAATCTATACAGTTCTGAGCAGGATACTGGCCGAGACAGGCATTATCATCATCGGGGCAAGCTGGAAACCAATGATGATGATAATGGGCATTTTCGGAGCCCAGTCCTTGGGCCCTCAAGTCGTCATCATACTGGCATTGCTGGGTTTTTTCCTTCCAGCGGGAGGGGGGCGCGAAGCCCTCATGCCGTATTTAATAAATGGATTCAAGATGCTCGATCAAAGAGAGCTGAAAGTTTCCAGTCTATCTAAATACGTTCCTGTCGCGCTGTTTATGGGACTGGTCATCGCTCTGGCTTGGTGTTTGTGGTTTCAGTACGATGGGGGTCAAGCGAACATGAACTACAACTCTAGGACGAAGGCCGCTCCATCGGCTCATCGTAGCATGATTGAGGTTTCGGAGAATCTAATCGCCCAGGGTTCTCTGGAGCAGTCGCTGTCGATTTCCGGCTGGGAACGGTTTTCGAATATTTCCCTAAACGGACCTGCGATGACGGCGTTCGCGATCGCTTTTCTCGCAACGCTTGCTCTGACGTTTGCTCGGTTGCGCCTCACTAAATGGCCTTTGCATCCTGTAGCTTTGGCTGTGGGGGCTGCCTGGGGCACCGGTTATGTCGCTCAGTCCATGTTGATTGGCTGGCTGATTAAGACCATCGTAGTGAAGTATGGCGGCGAGAAAGCAGTCAATAAAGTTAAACCTTTTATGATCGGCATTATCTGTGGGGAATTGCTCAGCGCGTTTCTCGGCAGCTTGCTCCAAACTATTTACTACTTCTGGACTGGCGAGATACCCGGCAGGTTCACCATCTATAAGTCGGATTGATATTTGCGTAATGACTTCCTGGATATGGCATAACATAAGTTTAGAGCTTCCCGATGATTGGGAGATGCTCCAGTTTGCCAACAATCCGGAACGAGGGCGAATCGCCTTCGCCGATCGTTATGATTTCCGGATGGAGCTTAGCTGGCGAAAAACCAACGCCAGACCTGATCTGGATGGTATGGTGAAAGACTATCATTCACATTTACTGCATGAGTTGGAGCATGAAGATGTGGATACATTAAAAAACACCTCCTGGACTGGGCTCCAATCATCCCGCGATGGGAAGGTCGCTACGCGATTCATGCAGCATTTTGACGATGCTGGTTTTTTGGTTGAGATTGTTTTTCGTTGGGCTGATCAACGCGATGAGAGACTTGAAGATGACGTCCTTAATTCCTTGTATGTAGAGAACTCTGCCGTATCCAAGAAACGGAACTGGAAGTGTTTCGGTCTTGATATGGAGCTGCAAAGCGAATTCGAATTGTCTGAAATAAACGCCTTGCCTGCATCCGTGGTTATGGACTTTGGAGTGGGAAAAAAGGACAAGGCCACAGTGCGAGCGGAAAGACGAGGCTTGACGGATTTCTGGCTCAAATGCTCCATTTCGGATTGGCTGATTCAACAGTTGCCGTCTCCTCCAAAGAAGATCGAAACCTCGCGTGTAAATCGATGGGGACATGAGATCATTCGGATCAAGGGATTTATGCCATTCGGATCAGGCTGGGGCAAAATCTTTCGTCGCCAAGAATTCGAGTCCATTGGTTGGATCTGCCCGCATGATCGGCGTTTCTATTCTTTAAGACGTCTCAATCGACCCTCGAAAGCTAGTTACTTTGGCAGCGAGGGTTTCAAACTTTCGTGCTGTCCTAATTGTTCCGCTACGCTATGAAACGAAAGAAGCAAGCTCAGCAAGCTCTGTCTGTGGATGTAGCCACAATCTGGAGGCGTATGATGGAGAGTCGCGTTTTGCTCAACGAGAGAATTCACGCCGATCGGAATATTGCCTCGAAGGTTCGCGTTAGCGTGCCTCTTAGAAGGCCAGGTTTTCTGGTGCCTCCGATTTCCTGGTTCATTAAACCGCGCGAACGAAAGACTTTGCAGCTTGATCCGTTGGGCTCGGAAGTCTTTTCGTTAATCGGCGCATGTCGTACTGTTGGCGAGATTGTCGATCGTTTCGCGGAAAAGCACCGACTCACTTTCCATGAATCTCGCGTATCCGTTACGCAATACATTAGTCATCTCGTAGACAATGGTATTGCCGTGGTCGCTATGCCAAAGGAGACATCCAAGGAAGATGCCGCGACTTGAAGTAAAATCTCAGCCTACGATGTCGCTCGCCAAGCTCTTCGATCTGACTTGGACGGCTATTCGCTATCGTCTTTTTCGGGCTTTGATGACTGTCCTGGTGATAACGGTGGCGATCGCTTTTGCGGTGAATCTTCTTCTTGGAGCCGTCAATGCTCGTATTGTAAGACAGAATACGGAAGAAGAACTAGAGCAGCATAAATCGGTATCGCGTTGGGCTTCCCGTATTTCCCAGTCCTTGAATAAGGATCTCGCTCTTGCTGAGTTCGTCTCAGCCGCTCGCAGCGAAGAACTGATAGGTTTTGCTGGCATTTCGAAAGAACAGTTCACTAGCCTGAGCGAAGTTGCTGGCCAGGGTTTGGCGTTCATAGAATTCCTCGAAACCCTGCAGTACAAGGAGCGCCGCGAATTAGTAGGCGCAGTCGTAAATGTTTCCTTTCTCGACGAACTAGTAGATGGAGATAGACGTAGTGGGTTCTTGGAGATGCTGTCCCAGTTTCCAGCCGTCAGGTTGAAAATGTCTTTGGAGGAGTTTGAGGCGATGCTAGAGAACTGGGTGGAAGTCAGCCACACGCTTGACGTCTTCGTAGCCAACCGAAACGAAGCTCTGCGATCGCTGCTGCCTTTGTTCGGGAGCAAATCCCCCATCCAAGTTTTGGCTGAAGGTAGAGACGAGCTACTAAACCGGCTCAATGAAATAGGCTTTCAAATCGAGCCAGAGGAATACCGTCAAGTGGTTGCGCTGGCCAAGACTGAAGCGCTGGCCATCCATCTTGAAAACTCATTCACTCAACTCGATCTGAAAAAAGCGCTGGCCCGACGTCTTAATACCATGCCTTACCAAATCGAAGCCAGTCGTGTTTGGCGTTCTTTGCAGAAGCAAAGAAACGCGGAATGGTACTTGCAGAACTATCAGGAACTGGCGGACAACAAAGTCGAATGGAGTGCTACGGACGCCGTTTTTATTGCTCGACAACGCCTGCGTGAGGCCAAACTACAGGATGCCTACAATGCTACGATCGATGCCAAGGATACACGTGGCCTATTCGGTTTGAGCGTTAAGATGAGTGTACTGCTTATCGTTTCTCTGGCGGTTTGCGGGGTGGGTATTACGAACGCCTTGCTGATGTCTGTGACGGAGCGCTACCGGGAAATAGCCACCCTAAAATGCCTTGGAGCTTTGGATGTATCCATTTTGCTGATCTTCGTAATCGAAGCCTCTCTGCAAGGAGTAGTGGGCGGTTTGGCGGGGTCCTTGATTGGCGGACTGACCAGTTTCCTAGGCGCTTTGCTTAGTTTCGGTTCTATTTTCCTGCAAGAAGCTCCGATTTTCGAAATGTTCAAAGTATTCCTGTTGGCTCTCATTGGCGGAGCCCTTTTAGCAGGAGCGGCGGCTGTCTACCCTTCCTGGAAGGCTGCAAGGCTAGCTCCATTGGAGGCGATGAGAATCGAATGAATGAGACAGTCCAAGCTGTGCCAGACGCTATGGAGCGGGTGATCATCCGAACGGTCAAGCTTCGCAAGGTCTACAGTCAAAAGAAAGTGGAGACCGTGGCTCTGGCGGGCGTTGATTCCGAGATCTATCAGGGAGAATTCCTGTCGATCATGGGGCCTTCCGGTTCCGGGAAAAGCACCTTCTTCAATATGATTGGCGGCTTGGATAGCCCTACTTCGGGACGGGTCATGATTGACGAAGTAGACGTGGCTCAGCTTACCGCCATCGAGCTCGCTTTTCTAAGATGTCGAAAAATCGGATACATTTTTCAGCAGTATAATCTTATTCAATACATGACGGCTTTAGAGAACGTGACGACTCCAATGACCTTTGCTGGCCTTAGCCCGGACGATGCTCGAAATCGAGGGATGGAGCTACTTGATCTGGTCGGACTCAAAGACCGATGGGCACATCGTCCTATCGAAATGTCAGGCGGGCAACAGCAACGAGTGGCGATAGCCAGGTCCATGGCCAATCTTCCTACTATACTTTTATGTGATGAGCCGACGGCGAATCTCGATTTCAATACGGGACAAGAGATACTGGAGATTCTTAAGAATCTTAACGGGCAGCGAGGGGTGACCATTATTTGCGCGACGCACGATCACCGCATGCTTGATATATGCGACCGGCTTATTTGGATACGTGATGGCTTGATTGATCGAGTAGCGCGTCGAGACGAAGTAGACATTCAACTCGGATCCGTGGGAGGGGAGGCATCATGAAGCGGTTTTTCCGCATGATAGCTGCAGGCAGTTTGGCGCGGTGGCTGTTTTTTGTATCCTTTTTTTCATTCTTGCCTATCCTTTATTCTTTCGACCAATCCGAATTCGAAGCAGACACTCGCTACCTTTCCAGCTTCTCCCATCGGCTTAGCGGAACGGATTCTTTTCATCAGGCAGCCGATTACGTTTTGGACCGTTTGAAAGAGGAGCGGGTCGAGACTGTATTCGAACAGCCTTTCCTGTCGGCTCAAACCGATACTCTCCAATGCGAGGTTGAATTGATTGATGCGGATGGCAAAAGCTTTCGCAAGCTGCCTTTATTGACGCTTAGGCCTAACGGAGTTGTGCCGCCGTCCACATACAAGGAAGGAATAATTGGAAAGGTAGTCTATGCTGGCAAAGGCGGCTTGGGAGGCTTTAAAGACTCGCCGCTTGGGAATGTTGTATTGCTCGACTACAACAGCGATGGAGGATGGATTCGGGCGTTTAGACTAGGCGCCAAAGCGGTTATTTTCCTGCGCGACGAGAATCCGGATTCTCATCACTCCAAGCATTTTCTGGCTCCAGTGAATATCCCAAGGTATTACTATGATGGCGACCGTTTGGACTTTCGAAATGCAACCAAAGTTCGAATACGAACAGCTGAAGTTTGGAAACGCGAGCGTGGACGGAACATCGTAGCCTATTTCCCTGGCAAGCAACCTCGGCTTAGATTGGCTTCCGAAGAAACGCTGATTGTCGCGACGGCGCTCGACTCGTTTGGGGCGGTGCCTCGGAAAACGCCCGGGGCTCGAGGAGCGGCCTCGGTCGCTGGAATGATCCAGTGGGCGAGCGAGCTGCAGCAAGAGCGACCTAACCGCAATATCCTTCTCGTTTTCTGGGACAATGACGCTCGGGGGCATCTTGGAGCGCAGGCCTTCTTCTCGGCTCTTGCAACTCAACGAGAAAAGGCCGACTTGGAGAGAAGGCAGAGGTCCTTCGAGAACGAAACGGAATTTGCAGCTAAGCTTGAACTGGCTCTGCAACAGGCAGATCCTTTTGAATCCGAGGAATCGATACGCCGCGAACTGAGACTGCGCTTGCGTCGCATAGCTGACCGAGAGGTGGCCAAGTATCGAAGGGAGCGCGGGGTAGCGACATTAGGATCGGAGAAATTGCCAAAGGATAGCGTAGAACGAATCGACCTAGAGCAGCGTATCGAAATTGCGGATAAAAAAAGAATTCAGTGGAGCGAGTTGAAAAGGGCTCTAGCGAATTTCAATATATCGACTCAAGTGCGAGCCGAGTTTAATGAGGCTTTGCAGCAGCTGAAGGATTCTAATCAAAGACGTATTGAAGAATTGGAGATCGAGGGCGATGGAATTGAAGGATCGTTTCGCGTTCGGGAAATCCTAGCGGACAAGGAAATAACCCTCTGTATAGATATTAAAGCTTCGGATAGGCATCCAGATTGGGGAGCTCTTACGGGTGGCTTTAGTAGCAGTGTCAATGCCTACTGGGATCAGCCTGGCTTGTATGGCGGCGTCTATTATTCTCTGCAGGCAGCAGTAGAGGAACTCTCTGATTCCGATCGGCCAATCGATCATTTTCAGTCTATTTCTGCTGATCAAACATTGCCTGACCCTCGCATCTTTTCCGCTAGATTTGGATATGCTTACGGAGGGGAAGTCGCAGGAACGATGGGTATCCAAAGCATACTTTTCGCTCCTGCCCAAGACGACTTTTCGTGGCTGGGAACTCCCGGCGACACTTTCGATTCTCTGAACCTCGATACTATTTCCGAGCAATTGCAGGACATGTTTCGCATGACGCGAGCGATGGGCGACAGCGAAGTCTTGTCCTTCCGATCCAGCGTGCTATCTGATGCTCAATATATGCTACCGACCTTCAGTTCGGCCTATCGGCGATCAGGTCCGGTAGCGCTATCGAAACAAATAGGTAGCTTGACAGCGGATACGCCTACACCGGGAGCGATGATAATGATTATGCATTCCTGGCCGATGAATCCCGTCAAGGAAAGATTCGAGCACGACGAAACAAAGACCCCTGCTTTCGATAATTTCTTTTTCAGACGAGCCAGTGAAGAGGGGTCTTACGACTATGGTCCCATGGATAGCAGAAAAAAGGAAGGCCATGCCTTCGCTTTCGCCTTTGATGAACGAGGCAATGTGAACTTTTCCTCCAACGAAAAGGATATGAAAAAAGTCAATGAGCGCTTGAATCTTTTTCCAGCCAAGTCGGCTTTCTTCTTGCCTTTGCCCCGTCTCGATTCAACGCCTACGATCGCCTTCGATGCCCTCTCCGATAGCCGCCTCAACAATGGCAAATCTCTTTTCAAAGACTTGGATGGCGTATTCATGGTGCATTACGAAGACATGGTGGATCGCGTGAAGGCTTTCAGCAAGCAATCCATGTCCAGTCTTAATCTGCAAGAGATCGAAATGGAAACCGATCCTGAAACGGGAGAAATTACCTATGATCGAAATATGTCTTTAGGTTTTGGTTACGATACGACTTACGGAATGCCGCCCATCATGTCTGCCGACAAGGCGGCAAGCGATCTTATCCATCTTAACGACTTTAGGCTGAAGCAAATGCGATCGAAATCGATTTTCAACTCCGCGATTGACGAATTGCATGGTCAGGCAGTCGATTTGCTTAATGTTTCGCAGAACACGGATTCCATCAAAGAGAAGGAAAGCAAAGCGGCCTTGGCGTTTCATATTTCCCGCTCCGTCTATCACGATACCAAGAATTCGATCAAGGACCTCGTCGTTGCCGTAATACTTCTGCTGTTACTGGCTATGCCCTTTGCTTTTGCCATGGAGCGTCTGATTTTTGGGGCGGCGATTATCTACAAGCAAGTCTGGGGATTTCTAGCCTTTTTCGTATTGGCATTTTCGATACTGTACTGGACGCATCCAGCCTTTGCTATTTCGGCAACGCCGATGGTCATCTTCCTTGGTTTCATTATCATGCTGCTTTCGATTCTGGTGATCGTCATCATCATGCGAAAATTCGAAGACGAGTTTCTGATCCTGCAGGGCATGGGAGCCACGGTGCACAATGCCGATGTGTCTCGACTAGGAACGATGATGGCTGCGATGAGTATGGGTATATCCACAATGCGGAGACGACCAATGAGGACGGCTCTTACGGTCTCGACCATTATTCTGCTTACCTTTACGCTACTCACCTTCTCTTCTTTCGGAGGATCGTTGGGCATCCTGCGAAATTTCCAGAATCCGCTGCCGGCTTACTCAGCGGTTCAAGTTAAGAAAACGACATGGGAGCGTCTTCACAATTCCTTCGTTGACTTGATCCAAGGTCGCTGGGGAGACGAGGCGATTGTTGCTCCCAGAAGTTGGGTAACGGAAGAGACCCGTTTCAAATATCCAAATCGAACCGGCTTGCTTTTATCTAATGCCGATCTCAGCCAGAGCATTCCCTTGAGGGGGGCTTTGGGTCTAACCGATCAAGAACTTGACGCTCGGACGGATATCGCAGGTCTGCTGCAAGCCCCGGAAAATTCTTTGGAGGGTCGCATTTGGCTGACAACCAATGCGGCTCAGCGCTTGAACGCTCAAGAGGGCGATATCGTGCTTGCGGCAGGCAGGCAATTGAAGATTGGGCGACTGCTCGACTCAAAGGAAATCGTGCAAATATCCGATATGGATGGATCCAGCATCTTGCCGGTCGATTTAGCGTCCTACGAATTCAAAGACGAGGATGATGAAACGAGCGCTTCCGACGACGTCGCTAGCTTCAAGGCCTTAAGCGCGGACTCGATTGCGATCGTATCCGACGAATTCGCAAGGTCGATTGGCGGCTTCACACGTATTGCTCATATTTATACAGATTCCTCCTTGGGGGCGTCGACGATTGCGGATGACTTAACGAAAGCGAGCGATATCCCCATTTTCGTTACCTTGGCTGATGGCGTCTATCGTCAGATTTTCGGAACGGTAATCGCGCCAAGCGGGATTCGCAATCTATTGTTGCCGATCATTCTTGGAGGTATGGTTATTTTCGGTACAATGCTCGGCTCGGTGGCGGATCGGGCAAAGGAAATCTACACCTTTAGCGCCTTGGGACTAGCTCCTCCTCATGTGGCGAGCCTCTTTTTCGCGGAGGCTATGGTCTTTTCGATTATTGGGGGATTGGGAGGCTATTTGCTTAGCCAAATCCTTAACAAAGGTTTCGTTTGGATGGCGAGGGAAGGGCTTATGGCCATGCCGGAAATGAATTTCTCTTCTTTCAATGCCGTGATCACCCTCATCATTGTTATGCTGGTTGTATTGGCTTCTTCGATATATCCAGCCATCAAGGCTTCTAAAAGCGCCAATCCGGGTGTGATGAGGAACTGGAAACTGCCTTCGCCGCAAGGCGACCTTCTGGAGATGGTGTTCCCCTTTACCGTCTCCGTCTACGACATTACTGGCGTTGTCAGTTTTCTGAAAGAGCACTACGATAATTGCTCCGATGTGGGATTGGGCGATTTCATAACCATGGAATCGAGTTATTTGAAAAATGGAGAAAACGAGTACGGGTTAAGGGCTTGCGTGGCTTTGGCTCCTTTCGATTTAGGAGTCACTCAAATTTTCGAGCTTACTTCGTATCCCAGCGAACTGCCAGGCGTCGATGAAGTTAAGATACGAATACAACGCCTATCCGGCCAGCCTAAGGACTGGGCTCGCCTTAACAAGAATCTGGTTAATGATCTTCGAAAGCAGTTCCTCATCTGGCGCTCATTGCCTAAGGAAACGATGGAGGAGTATCGCCAACGGACACTCCAGGCTGCGATTGAGGAGGTTGCCGTATGAGGGGTTTGCAAGGCTTGGATGGGGATTTTCTCAGCATGTCTCAGATATGCCTCTACGTGGCGGAATGTCCAAGTATTCCGTATGAAAATTTGGATACGTGATGATTAAGGCCTTACTGGAAAGAAGAAAACGTCGGAGTCCCGACCAGGAGGTTGAAGAATTTCGCAATCTTATGCTGCCTCCGGAGAACTTCGAAGAAGGCTTCAATTGGACGGCTTTGGTTGGAGCTATGTTCATCGCTCTTATCATGATCCCGGGTTCGATCTACATGGGTCTATTGGCAGGCGAGGTGAACATCGGCCCTGCTGCTCAATGGGTCACGGTCATTCTTTTTATCGAAGCGGCGCGTCGAGCGCAGCAACATTTAAAACGAGCCGAGATCTTCATACTGTTTTTCATGGCAGGAGTGGCGATGAGCATGCCGTTTTCTGGCTTGTTGTGGAATCAGTACTACATTCAAAGCGAGGCTGCCAGGGCTAATGGCATTTCGCCGCTGATCCCTAATTGGTTCGCGCCGGATCCGTCATCTGAAAGCTATGCGAAGCGTACCTTTTTCAGTCTCGACTGGCTGCCGGTCATTGGCCTGGTGTTCTTCCAAACCTTCTTTGGCCAAATCAAGAGTATGGTACTTGGCTATGGACTCTTTCGCATGACCAGCGATATCGAGCGCCTTCCGTTTCCTATGGCTCCTGTTGGCGCTCAGGGCATTATGGCCTTGGCCGAAGATCCTGACGAGAGGAAGACTGGAGAAGGCTCCTGGCGTTGGCGGGTTTTTTCAATTGGCGGAGCGATTGGGCTCGGTTTCGGAGCCCTGTACCTGGGCGTTCCCACCATAACGGATATCATGGGCGGGAAAGCTATCAAGCTTGTTGAAATTCCATGGACCGAGACCAATGACAGTACTAAGAACATCCTGCCTGCCGTAGCGACGGGTATCAGCTGGGACTTGGGAAATCTGCTGGTCGGATTTGTCCTTCCTTACTACGCGATGGTTGGGACGTTTATCGGGTTGATTGCTACGTTCATTATGAATCCGTTGCTCTACAAGTACGAAATCCTCAATTCTTGGATACCAGGGGACAACACGGTTCAGACGGTTTTCAAGAACAACGTGGAATTCTACTTGAGCTTTCAGATTGGCATTTCCCTAGCCGTTGCCGCCGCCGGGATCTATACGGTGATCCGTTCTTTGCGCAATTACAAGAAAGGTCCGAAGCGTTTTCTGCAGGATCAGGAAGATCTTAGATTTGGCGAGCCGCCTAAAGGGCGTGGCGACATTAGGCCAATGTTCATATTTATCTGCTATACGCTCATCACGGCGATCTACATTCTCGTTTGCAGCTGGCTTATCGATTGGCATCCAGGCGTAATGATCGTGTTGGTTTTCTTCGGATTTCTTTATACGCCGCTTATCAGCTACGTGACGGCTCGATTGGAAGGGATTGCGGGTCAAGTAGTCGAGATACCGATGATCAAGGAGCTTAGTTTCATTCTTTCTGGATACAAAGGGGTGGCTATCTGGTTCCTTCCCGTTCCCATTGCCAACTATGGGCAGATGACCGTCCTTTACCGGCAGGCGGAACTGACGGGTACAAAGTTTACCAGTATCTGGAAAACCAAGATCATTCTCTATCCTTTCATTCTTTTGAGCTCGATGCTTTTCGCCAGTTTCATTTGGAGTTTGGCGCCCGTACCATCGGCCCCCTATCCCTATGCCGAAAAGATGTGGGAGCTTCAGGCCTTGAATACCAGCGTAATCTACTCCGCTACTATGGATGAGTATTCGATTTTCGAGGACGCCATAAAGCTGGAAAATATTGGAGCGGGAGCGGTTTTTGGAGGGCTTCTTTTCGCGGTCATGAGTTTCTTCAATGCTCCCGTATTTCTTACTTATGGCGTAGTTAGGGGATTGGGTCAGAGCCTGCCTCATATGATCATCCCTCAGTTCATCGGAGCTTTGATCGGTCGCTATTATTTTCGCAAGAAGCTGGGGTTGAAATGGCGGCAGTACGCTCCTGTCGTGGTAGCAGGTTTCGCCTGCGGTCAGGGTTTGCTTGTCACTGCGTGCGTGGGTCTGAAATTCCTTTCTAAAGCTGCGATTAGTCTGCCGTATTGATTATGGATGATGCGCTTATAGAGGTTCGCGATCTTACCAAGATCTACAAGATGGGCAAAGAGACGGTCTATGCCCTTCGAGGGGTTAGTCTGGACATTATCGAAGGCGAATATCTCTCTATCATGGGTCCTTCAGGTTCAGGTAAGAGCACGCTCTTCAATATGATTGGCGCTTTAGACGTTCCTTCTGACGGGCATGTATCGGTAGCAGGGATACGTCTTTCAGATTTAAGCAGTCGGAAGTTGGCTTACTTCAGGGGCAACCATATTGGCTATGTTTTTCAAAGCTATAATTTGATCTACGCCTACAGCGCTTTGGAGAACGTGGCTTTGCCGCTTATTTTTTCCGGAGTGGATCATGATGCTGCGCGTGAGCAGGCGAAGAAAACGCTTGAGAGCGTGGGCTTGGGTCACCGTATCACGCACCGGCCAGACGAGCTTTCGGGAGGGCAGCAGCAACGTGTGGCGATTGCTCGAGCTTTAGCCAACAAACCAGCTATCATCTTGGCAGATGAGCCAACCGCAAATTTGGATCTGCAAACTGGCGAGGAAATTATCAATTTGCTGCGAGATCTGTGCAAGGAACGGGGAGTGACGGTGATATCCGCTACTCACGACCACAAGATGTTGTCCGTATCTGACCGCATCCTATGGATCAAAGATGGTCAAGTGGACAAGATTCAGACTGCGGAAGAGGCTGATGTTCATGTAGGATCAATTGAATGACTTTTACTGCGATTAGACGCGAATGAACACTAATCCTTGAAAGACTCTTTATGAATTTTAATTCGCGTTGATCTGCGTTCATTAGAGATTCTATATCAAAATCTTAATATCCCAAACCCAATTCGAGTAATGAAAATTGTTGTCATCGGTGGTACCGGTCACGTCGGTACCTATCTTATTCCGTGGCTTGTCGATCTTGGATACGAGGTCACCGTTATCAGTCGCGGCAGACAAGAGCTTTACGTCCCCCACATCGCCTGGGAGCAAGTAACTCGTCTAACGATGGATCGCGCCATGATGGATGAAGAAGGAACCTTTGGTCCATCGATAGCCGACCTTGGGCCTGATATCGTCGTCGACATGGCCTGTTTTAAACTTGAAAGCGCGAAGCATCTTGTCGAGGCGCTGCGCGGTGAGGTGCAGCACTATCTCTTTGCTGGAAGCGTGTGGGCTCATGGTCACAGCGAAGTCGTTCCGACCATCGAGGAAATGCCGAAAAAGCCCTTCGGCAATTATGGTATCCAGAAAGCTGCTATCGAAGACTACCTTTTGGAGGAAACGCGCAAGAACCGTTTTCCGGCGACTACCTTTCATCCCGGTCACATTGTCGGTCAGGGCTGGGCTCCGGTGAACCCTGCTGGGCACAAGCGCCCATCCGTTTTCGAAACGCTTGCTCGTGGCGATGAACTCCTTCTGCCAAACTTTGGTCAGGAAACCGTTCATCACGTGCACGCGGAAGATGTTGCTCAAGTCATTATAAAATCGATACAGAATTGGTCCAGCGCAATCGGCCAAGCCTTCTTTGCCGTTTCGCCGCAAGCCGTATCGCTACGCGGTTTCGCTATGGCCGCTGCAAGCTGGTTCGGCAAAGAGGCGAATTTGAAGTTCCTTCCTTGGGAAGAATGGAAAAAGCAAGTTCCAGAAGGACAAGCGAAAGGAACCTACGGGCACATCATCCACAGCCCATGTTGCAGTATTGAAAAAGGCCGCCGTCTTCTCGGATACGAACCTCGCTACAGTTCTCTCCAAGCCTGTCGCCAATCTGTCGAATGGCTCATGGAAAACGGGAAAATCGATGTATCCAAAGACCAACTTGTCGCGGTGTGAAGCCTGACTCTGTGAGATCAGCTTGGAATAGAGATTCTTGACCGCAGATTTCGCAGAGATTCACAGCTTCTATCCTGATACAATCTCTATTCATCTGCCATTATAAAACTGATACAAATCAGGATTTCAGCGTTCGCTTAAGGATCTCAACTACCTTTTTATGGCCTAGCTCCGCGGCTTGGCCCGGTTCGTTTCATCAGGTAGACGGGCATCAGCTCTGGCTTCAAGCAACGTCTCCATGATTCTAAGATGGTTGGACGTGGTCGCTACAAAGAGGGTATAGTTTTTCGGAGCATCGGCTTTGGGCGTCATAGTGTCTGTTCCCTTTCCTAAGATAGGCTAAGAGACTTCTTTGCTATACGGGTAAAATACCAAACAGATAGCCGCTTTCGTCAATAATTTCAATAAACTAAAGAAGCGAAGTTCGATACGCATTTCGTAGTGGCCCCATCCATTTGCGATAAACGTCGAACCCAGCATTTCTCTCGCCTAACTGAGCAATCAAGCTGCCCCGGAAACAAGAACGTATAATACGGACGCCTCGTCGCATTATCATGAAATCCCGAACTAAAATAGCACTACTGCTTGGCGTTACCTACGCCTTTAACGCCTCTCTGGTCGCCCAAGACGATTCAGACGAAGATGTTTTCACTCTTAGCCCTTTCGTCGTCGATGCCGATCCATCTGATAGCTACGAAGCGGTCAACACGACCTCGATAACGGGTGTACGAACTACCATGGACAAGCTGCCAATAACGGCAGACATCATGACTCAGGCCCTATTGAACGATATTTCCGCTACGAGCGATGTAGATTTGCTGCGCAACTACGTGGCAGGAGCGGGTATAAATTACGCGGCGAGCGGAGCATCATCCGACTTCTACGGGGACTTAGCGGGCGACCGTCAAGACGCGTCCACCTTCTTCACTTTACGCGGACTTGGAACGGGCGGCGTGCGTCGAAATGGCTTTCTCGGTTTTTTCAGCAATACAGCTGGGTCGCAAAGCTACTCGATGAATCGATTTGAAATTATCCGGGGACCTCAGGCGCTTTTATACGGCTCCGGCACAGCGGCAGGAGCCATTGTTGTTAGAACCAAACAGCCCATTTTCGATGCCAATTCCTACGAGTATAAGATAAGAATCGATGACGAAGGCTCGATGCGAAACGAATTAGACGCGAATTATTCTTTCAAACTTGGCGGTATGTCTGCCGCTCTGCGTCTTGGATTGCTAGACGATCGCACCGAGTATTGGAGGGATGGAATCGAAGAAGACAGCAATGGCGTTTTCGCGAATCTCGGATTCAAGCTAAACGAAAAGACGACATTGAAATTCGAATACCAGAGCCACTCAGCGCTTTCTATCGATGCTACCAATAGCGTCGTCATTCGCGGACTTACGTCGGATCAACAGACGGCCCTGGGAATCGCTAACAACACTCCGCTTAATGTATTAGTTGCGGATGGTAGAGCCGAGAACTTGATTCCCGGCTTTTTCTCTTTCGAGAATTCGAACTCGATCGAAGGCAACATTCGCCAATCGAATCCTCAGGAGAAATTCCAAAGCGTCACTTTGGAGGCATCGCTCACCGATTGGCTCTCGGCGCAATTCGTGTATGCGGATAACAAATTCTCTAATTTCAAGGGGCAGTCATTGAACCCCCAGTTCAATTTCGCGGGCGATTTGCGTCACCCGGATAATAATCCAACGGGCGACTGGGCGATTAGATATCAACCTTTGATGTGGCTCGATCTGGCCAATCAGAATGGGTATCGGGGAAATGCCACGGCCCAGTTCGACCTGTTCGAAGGCAAGGTTAGCAATACGATTACGGTTGGCGCCGAGGAAAAGCGCACGAATCGCGAGTTTCAGCCGTGGATGTATTATCGTTTAGATGCGAATGGCGATTTCGATTTTCCTAATGGAGTAATAAATAACTTCAATGCGGGCCGGGTCCCTTTTCCCGCTCAGTTTTCAAGTATCGAAAATGGCAGTTTCGGCGCTCCTTTCAATATTACCGATCTCGTGATTAGCGATAGCTCGGGAAATCAGTATCGAGCGGACCATCGTCGCATTCGGGGAATCAGACCGGAGGCGGCGAACAATCCCTTTGGACTCAACTTCTGGCCTGGCGGCGGCTACCGATTCGAGGAAATAGAGGAGAACGGTATTTTCGCTACTTGGTTTGCTTCGTGGTTCAACGGTCGCGTGGATACGCTGTATGGAATCCGTCGCGACAAGTACGACTTTGCTGATCTTGCAAAAGTAGTGGCCTTCGACGTTCAGGAATATTCCAGAAATGCAGGGATCGTTTTCCATATCGACGACAATTGGAGCTTGTTCGCCGGAAAGTCCGACACCTACTTGCCTCCCATCCAGACGAAGGATCCCCTCGACGAATTGGTCAGTCCGGGCAATGGCGAAGGCGAGGAGTACGGAATTAAGTTCAACTTCAACGAAGGGCAAGTCACGGGCTCCTTCGCCATCTACGATGCCACTTCGAAGAACGAGCCGGCTACCGTAAACAACTCGATCAACGAGAACATTTCTCCGCGTTCCGAGCTCAATGGGGGCAAGCTGGGCAACAACGGAATCAACTTCGACCGACTGGCCGATGGGTATGAACTTATGATCGTAGCCAAGCCGACCGAGAACTGGAGAATGCGATTCAGTTTCGCCCATACTGACGGCACTGACGGTAGCGATGTCTTGTATCCACATCGTTATAACGATCAATTTCATACTACCACAGTTGGAGGAGAAGAGGTCGTTGCCTTTGCCGATGGCTCGCCTGTGATGGTGCTTGCCGATCCCGCTGACACTGGATCTGGCGAGATTCCTTTGTCCGTGGCAATGCTTGGCGGAAGGGCAGACAACGCGTTCTATACAATTACCGTCAATCCAACGTCGGGCGGCCTCGGAACTGCAGAGTTCAACAATGCCGATGCCCTTGCGCTGTACGGTGGGCTCGTCGCAATCCAGAACGCCGAAGGGCGAAACATTGGTACGGGCAACTTGAATCTGCCGATATCAGAGCATCAACTTGGTTGGTCGGCTCCCGATGTGGTGGCGCGTCGAGGTGGCGAGGTCACAACGGGGTACTATATTGATTCGTTCACTTGGACTAACATGTACGATTGGACTGAAGGCTCGTTAAAAGGGTTCAGGGCAGGAGCTACTGCCCGTTGGAAATCCGGAAGTCGCGCTTTTTGGTATAATCAAGGAGGACAGCGAAGACTGCATGCCCTGCCGGATCAGTTCATTATCGATTTGATTCTTGGATACAGCAAGCCGTTGAACGATCGGGTAACCTGGAGTTCGCAGATCAACATTCAGAACCTTTTCGACGAATCGGATATCAGCATCTTCCCGCGTTTCTCGGACGGCATCGATTGGAATGCCCGCCTCGTGCAGAATCCTCGTTTGATTCGCTGGACAAATTCCTTCCGATTCTAGTTGAAGCGGCTAAGCGGAAACTCGAGCTCGGGGATCGCCTAAGGGCGCGCTCCGAGCTTGTTATTGCAAGGAGCGGAGACTATTTATCAGACTGCATGGCGAGACTTCGAGAAATTCTATTAGAGCCAGGATTATTTTAGAATTCGCTTTTTGAATACATATCCTTTCTATAAACGAATATGGCCACCAAAACTCTTGTCGATATTATCGTTGTAATCTCCTACCTTGTGGGTGTTACGGCCATCGGTATTTGGGTTGGAAAACGGCAGGGCAAGTCCAGAGAGGGATTCTTTTTGGGCGGGCGGCGATTTTCGTGGATGCTTATAGGTTTTTCGCTATTCGCTACAAACATATCGAGCACGCAATTTTTGGGTCAGTCCGGCGCGGCGTACCAGAATGGCATGGCGGTAGCGAATATGCAATTGATTGGAGGCCTGGCTCTGGGTCTTTCCGCCATGATTATCATACCTCTTTATCTCAGGTCTCAGATCTACACGCTGCCTCAATTCCTTAAGCTGAGATACGGAGATGGAGCGAAGCTAGTTCTTGGAGTTATCTATGTGACTCAGTCGTTTCTCTCCAGCCCGATTCCACTCTATCTAGGGGGATTGATGATTTTAAGCGTATTCGATATCCCTGATACATACTTGTGGATTATCTGTCTTTGCATGGGTGGGACAGTAGCAATCTATTCGCTGGTAGGGGGATTGACGTCTGTTGTTGTTACAGATCTTGTGCAAGGAGTCATATTGATAGGTGGTGGAACACTGGTGGCGATAATCGGCGCCTACAACGTATTCGTTGTAGGAGATGGATTGCGCCCAGACTTAGTAGAGACGCATGTCGAGCTTATTAAACCGGCAGATGATCCGAGGTGGCCTTGGCCGATTCTCGTTACTGGCGTGTTCGTTCACGTGATGTTTTGGTCGACATCGAACTCAGGTTTGCTGCAACGCGTATTGGGGGCTAAGGATACCTACAATGCTCAGTGCGGCATGCTTCTCTCGAGTTTTCTCAAAATCCTTGCTGTATTTGTTATTGTGTTACCTGGCGTATTTGCGGCGGATCTTTTTCCAGGAATTCAGGCAGACAAGTCCTACGCTCACATGGTGGATAATATGTTGCCGATCGGGATTTCCGGTTTGGTCATGGCGAGTGTGATCGCCGCTATCATGTCTAGCTCTGACTCGGGCGTCATGGCTGTCAGTAGCATCGTCGCCAATGATATCTATCCGAGTTTTCACAAGGGTACGACTGAAAAGCAGTCACTGCTGGTAGGACGGATAGCAGCTGGGTGCGTCTTGGGATTCTCCATGATTGCCGCGCCCTTTATTGGTTCTCTGCAAGAACTGGTTTTCCCCATTATTTTGAAGATTAGCGGATTCATGCTGACCCCAGTGGGAGTGTGTTTCGTGTTTGGCAGATTCAATCGGCGAATCAATCAAACAGGGGCGATGACAACGATGCTGGTTGGCTTTGCCATTGGGGTTTCCTATCTAATTTCGACGACCATACCGGCATTTAAAATTTACCTGCCTGACTGGTTTTTAGGAATCGCGTTCTATTACATTATATTCGGATTGTCTGTATTCTACACGGTTCTTCTCTTCACCGTTAGCTACCTGACTCAACCGCCTGGCGAGAAAGAACTTGAAGTGCTTTCTTTGATTAAGGATCAGTCCGAATCAGTAGATCGGCCTCTGTATCAAAAATATGGATTCTGGTTTCTGGTGTATCTCATTTGCTTCGCTTTGACCTATTGGGTTTTTTGAGCGCGGCGAATCAGCGCATTGAGCAATTCACTTGCTATACCCGTAAATCAAACGCAGTTTCTTTAGCGTTTCTTTTTCGATGTCGAAGACGCCCAAGAACCCCACGCTTCAAGATATTGCCGATAGAGCTGATGTCTCTCGAATGACCGTTTCTTTGGCGTTGCGCCACTCCTCGCGTATTCGCCAAAGCACTCGGGAACGAATTGAGAGGATCGCGAAGGAGATGGATTACAGGCCCAATCCTCTCGTTTCCGCGCACATGAGCCATTTGAGGGCTTTGAAAAAAGTGCGTCCTCAAGCTGCCATTGGTTTTCTTGCCCGTTGGTCGAAGGAGGAATTCAAAGAGGAGAGGCATTACAATGTCTATCGCATGTATCAAGGGGCTTGCGAGAAAGCGTCGGCCTTGGGGTATAGCGTAGAATACCACGACCTTTTCGATAGGGAGATTCGCATGAAGCGCCTGAATCAAATCCTTTTGAGTAGGGGAGTAGAGGGCTTGATTCTCGCCCAGACTGGTGTTGTGCCGGCGCCCGAGGATATCGAGTGGTCTCGTTTCGCTATCGCTGCCAGCCAATTTTCGCACTTGCCTTTCATGCCTCATCGAACGATGAGCGATGTCTACTCGATGATCTGGACGATTGTATCCGAAGTTTGGAGCAAAGGATACCGAAAAATGGGTTTGATTGTTCGCCATTCGGTCGAGGAAGTTCTTGAGCGAAGAAGAGTAAGCGCCTTTCTGGGGGCATTGAATCACTATCAGGCAAATGATGGCGCTCCTTTCTTGCTTTTCGATAGCTTGACTGATGGTTCAATTGAAGATTGGGTGGAGAAACAGGATATCGATGTCCTGCTTACGGAACAGGAAACCTACGAGCGTCTCCTTGAAAGTGGATACACGATTCCGCAAGATTTTGGCGTGGCTATGCTCAATTTCCCAAAGCGCAGCTGGTTGGAGAGAGACGAGTTCGCGGGCTACAACCACAATTTCGAGCTTGTAGGAGCCTCTCTCGTCGAGCTTGTCGTCGAGCAGTTGAATTTGAATCAAAGAGGAGAGCCCTCGGAATCCAAATCCGTTCTAATCAAAGGAGAGTGGAGAGATGGCAAATCTTTGGAGGCGCAAAAAACCAGCAAGTAGCTGTAGTTTGCCAAGGGGTAGAACGTAGCTACCTTGTAGTGAAGGCAGCTAAGTCTAGGGACTTAATGGGTGAGGTCCGATGGCCAGCGTCGCGTGTGGAGTCCGGGATTGCGATGCTTATTGTGTACCCAATCTTTAATTACTAACTCGCCGTTTTTAACGTAGTCCGCTTCCGCATCTTTTAGACTCTCGATCATTGCCGACCTGAGGTCCGCCTTCTTTTCTGCGAACTCCGGATTTTCTGCTAGATTCGTCTCCTCGTAGGGATCCTGGTTGAGATCGAAAAGGAGCTCGGCGCCGCCTTTGATGCAGACGTGATATTTGAAGCCGTCTTTCAGGATCATATGAAATTGGTCGCCGCAGGAGCCGACGAGGCTCTCTCTTTTTGAATCGCCTGCGGCTACTTTTCTTAGGTCGAGTCCATCGTATTCCCAATTGTCTGACAGTTCGATACCAGCCGCCGAAGCGAACGTCGTAATCAAATCCGCTAGGCAAACGATCTCGTCGCAACGTTCTCCCGACATTTCGGACAATCCGAGAGAATCAGGGCAATGCATGAGCATGGGCACGTGAGCGGATCCCTCGAGAAAGTTGGATTTAAAGCCCATGTGATGGTCACCCAGTAGGTCGCCATGATCGGAGGTGTAAATGATGAGCGTATTCTCGAAGAGATTGTTCTCTTTCATGTAGGACAATAGGTACCCGAGGTTGTAGTCCACTTGGCTTACGCATGCGTAATAGGCCCTTCGGGCATTGCGTATTTGTTCTTTGGATAAGTGTCTTATGCCTGTAAATACATCGCTTGCCTCCTTGAAGCTGCCTGGAATCTCTTCCTCGGATTCCGACCAGTCCCCGTAGACGGGGTCAGGCATGCTGATGCCATCGTAAATATCCCAGTAGTTCCGGTCTGGGTCGTAGGGAGAGTGTGGTTTCGAAAAACTAGTCCAGAGGAAAAAGGGACGTGTCGTATCGCGTGTCTCCAAGAATTCCTGGGACCGATCGACGATCCACCTTGTGAGGCTGAGCGATTCCGGGACAGTGGATATGGCGGGTTCCATTTCGTTCTGCCCTAAGCCATGGTCCATCGGCTTCTGAGGGTGCCCCATTTTTTCCATCCAGCGGTAGTAATCGTTGAGAATTTCCATGTGCTCGAAACCGTTGTGATTTCGAGGCGGGACGAAGTGCATTTTACCGATCGCTCGCGTCTGGTAGCCCGCTTGAGTAAGAATGCCTGGCATCGAATATCGAGGATCGATGACCTGCTTCTTGCCGTTGTCTACCAAGCCTTGCTTGTAGGCGTGTCTGCCCGACATGATCGTCGCTCTCGAAGGCATACAAACCGGGCAGTCCGCGTAGGCATTGGTGAAGGTGATGCCTGTCTCCCCCAAATAGTTTAGATGAGGCGTAAAAATGGACGGATTGCCTTCGCGGTTGATGGTGTCGAATCGCTGTTGGTCGGTTGTTATCAGAAGAATATTCGGGCGTGTGTCGGACATAATTAAAGTTTGTATTGAACCACAGAGTACACGGAGTTCACTGAGGTAGAGAAGGGAATGTCATTTCAATCACGAGATATTTTAAGCTTCTTTCGTGGGAATTCGTCTTTTCGCAAAGTCAACAACACTGTGTTCTCCGTGTTCTCGGTGAGAAAAAACAAGATCTATTCTGCCCCTGCTTCGCCTTCGGCTTGGTACCAATCCCCTTCGGGGAGAATAGTCATATCGTCGGGAAGCGGTTTGAGAATGTGGTCTTCCTTGCCTTGAGAATCGTTGCCCGCTCGGTGACCGGAAAGAACCATGATGTAGCGCATCTTCTCGCAACCGGGAGCGACCCATCCGCCATTATGCCAGGTATTCGGTTTTAGGATATAAGCATCGCCTGTCTTGACGTGAAAGCCGTGAACATCGTCGAGTTGAGGTACTTCATCCGGATTGCCCGGTTCGTGGCAGAGCGCCATTGGCATAACGTATTCGCCTTCCAAACACACGAAGAGCTCTTCGGTCTTCAAGTGGCGGTCGAAGCGGTTGAGCGGCGTGCGGCGCGTTGATTCGAGATAGGAAAGCTCGGCGATTTCGCTCTTGGGAATAGTGAAGGTTTCCATGGCGGGCCAGAATTGGCCCGGGCGGCCTTCGTCGCGCGTCGGCCACTCGACCTTGCGAGCGACTTTGGCGAATTCGGGACTATCGAGATCGAGGATCTTAAGGCGTTTGAGATTTTGCGTATCAGACATAGGATTTAAATGGTGAACTTGGAATTGCGAATCAAGTAACCACGTGGCCGCCGTCGACGGTGAGGGCGGCGCCGGTAACGAAGGCGGCTTCGTCGGAAGCGAGAAAGAGAACGCAATGGGCAATGTCGATTGGCTGACCTAATTGCTTGAGAAGGTAGGTTTCCTTCATTGGTCCCATAATCTCATCGTTGTCGGCTATACCAGCGGTCATGTTAGTGTAGGTAAAACCTGGGGACACGGCATTGACGCGAATACCAAACTCGGCAAGGTCGGTTGCCATCGAGCGGGTTAATCCGGGGATGGCGGTTTTACTGGTCACGTAAGAGCAAAGGCCCGCTAGCGCTATAATCGAAAGATCGGAAGCCGTATTGACGATTGCTCCACCCGAACCGCTGTCGCGCATCGCTCGAGCAATATGCTTTCCAACGAGCATCATGCCCTTGATATTTATGGCGAGAGCGATATCGATCGTCCTCTCTTCAATGTCGAGGATCGAAGCATCGCCAGGCGGCAGGATGCCGGCGTGGTTGTGCAGAACGTTAATGGGACCGAGTTCGTCCTGGGCTTTGGCAACGGCGTCTATTACGTCTTGTTCGCTGGTTACGTCCGCTCGAATGGTGACGGCTTTGCCTCCCGATGCATTGATGCCATCGGCTACCGTTTCAGCGGCAGATTCGTCAACGTCGACAACCGCTACGCTTGCGCCTTCTTTAGCGAATAGTTCCGCTGTCGCTTTACCGATGCCATTGCCGGCTCCGGTTATGAATGCTCTTTTGTCTTTAAGTCTCATGGGGCGAGGATGGTTTGATTTTGAATTTTACTAGGAACCACGGATGGACGCGGATTAATGCGGATGAGTAAAAAATGAATACATAATATATCCGTGTGTATCTGTGTTAATCCGTGATTTCCGATTAGCTACTCTTCCCAGTAGCGTTCGGTGATGATTTTTTTCTCGGTGTAGAAGTTCACGACCTCTTTGCCTTGAGCTTTGATGTCGCTGAAGATCGAGCCCTTCACTCCTCCAAAAGGCAGATGGGCGACGGGCGCGGGGATGCCTACGTTGATGCCAATCATGCCAGCTTGGGCTTCGAGCTTGAATTTGCGAGCATGGTAGCCGCTTTGGGTGTAGATCGACGCGCCGTTGCCAAATTCGTGGTCATTGACCATTTGAATCGCTTCATCCAATGAATCCGCTTTCATGATACAGACGACGGGCCCGAAGATTTCGATCTTGTGGATAGTCATTTCCGGAGTGACCCCATTGAAAACGGTGGGAGCGATAAAATGGCCCTTTTCGCACCCTTCCGGTGGGGTGAATGCGCGACCATCGACTACGAGATTGGCTCCTTCGGATATTCCCTTGTCGATGAGGTCCAGTATGCGTTGCTTCGCTTTGCTGGATACGACCGGACCCATGACGAGAGGGTCATTGGCGAAGTTTGGATCCAGCACGTCGCCCATAACGATTTCTCTAGCGGCTTGTATGAATTTTTTCGTGACAAGATTATACATTTCCTCTCCAACGCCTACGAGAACTGAAGAGGCCATGCAGCGCTGACCCGCGCAGCCGAAACAAGAGGTCAGCATGTTAGCGATCATAGCATCGACATTGGCATCCGGCATGGCGACGAGGTGGTTTTTGGCTCCGCCAAGGGCTTGAAAGCGTTTGCCATTCGCAGCGCAGGTCGCGGCTACATGCCTTGCCGTTGTAGAGGATCCAACGACTGATACGCCTACGACCTTGGGGTGAGCCATGAAGGCTTCGCCAACAGTTTTATCTCCGTTCACGAGATTGAAAACGCCTTCAGGAAGGCCGCATTGGTCAATGAGCTCCGCCATTGCTTGCATGGTCATGGGTACCTGCTCGGAGGGTTTGATGACGAAAGTGTTTCCCGAGGCGAGGGCATAGGGAAGAAACCAAAATGGAACCATGCCAGGAAAATTAAAGGGAGCGATCATGGCGAAAACGCCTAGTGGAAGCTTGAGCACTTCACTGTCTATTCCAGCGGCTGCTCCGACCAGCTTGTCGCCTTGCTGGAGGATCGGCATGCCGGAGGCTGCTTGGCAGTTTTCGCGCATGCGCTTGACCTCTGCGATAGAATCGGGGAGTGATTTGCCGAGCTCTTCGGCAATGCTGCGGACAATGCGGTCCTCGTTTTGGCCGATGAGTTCGGCGAGCTTGAAGATCGGCTGTGCTCGGCGCGAGGCAGCTGTCTGGCCCCAGTCTTTGAAAGCTTCGTGGGCGGCCTCGATGGCTCTGTTGGCTTCGGCAGCTGTGGAAAGCGGAACGCGAGCGAAGGTTTCGCCCGTACAGGGATTTTCTACATCGAGCATCGATTCGTACTCAGGATCAATCCATCTTCCGGATACGTAATTTTGAGCAGTTTTGCGATTGGTTGCGGTTGTCATTTTTTGGAGGAGAACGGTTGATTGTCCGTCTAAAAGTCTGGTCGGGCTAAAGTCTAATCTCCGATAGAATTCGTTTCGCTATGCTTTCGGCGTCTAGCCCGAATTGCCTGGTTAGTTCTACGTAGGTTCCGGAGTGAATGTAGCTGAGCGCGCCTTTTGATCCTCTCGTATTTATGGCGTGGAGACGCGTGGTATCGACTCTGTCGAGGTCTTCAATGAGGGTTTTGCGGAAGGCGTCCCAAATCCACCCGTTGTTTTGTTCGGCTATCAATAGCGGCTGTTCCGATTGATAGAGCTCGATAAGACTTTCGCGATCAATAGAAGGCATATCGACAACGCTTGCCGCTACTCCCTGGTTCAAAAGAATTTCTGCTGCCGCGAGCGCTTCGTGGGTGCCGCGTCCGCTCGAAATGATGGTGATTTGGCTATTTTCCGCTTGTTTGAGGGTGTAGGCTTTGCCGTAGCCGAAAGCGAAATCGCTGTCATAAATCGCTGTTGAGGCGGCTCTTAGAACACGCAGATAGACGATACCCCGATTGCCCTGCATAATCCATTCGATGATGGAAAGCAGAAGTCGCGGACAGGAAACATCAATTACCTTTACGTGCGCTAAGGAACTGAATACATGAGCGTCGTCATTGCCCATGTGGGTTGCTCCATTCGTTTGCGTTTCGAAATTCGATGCGGTAGCGAGGAAAGTCAGATCCAATCCATGACCTTCGCTGAGCCAGCCATCTTTCGCTTCGATAGCCTCGAGCCGTTCCTGATGTCCGATCGCTATGCGTCGCAGGACCTTCCAGTCAAAGAAAGGACAAAAGGTGCTGACCCATGTGTTTAGCCCTAACGAGGCAAAGGCTTCCCCGATCAGCATCATGTTCGCTTCGGCTACGCCTACATTAAGCGCTTTGCGCTGGTCGACCCAGCTGACGCCTGCGAAGAGCCCGCTTGTAGAAGAAAGATCTGAATCAATCGAGGCGACTTTTTCGCTGATGGCATAGACTTTCATGGCTTCGCGCACGATGTCTGCCGTAGCGTGACTCTCGCCGAACGCAATCTCTGGCAACTTGCTCTTCGAAATTTCGACCTTCTTGTTTCTGATCGGGGCTCTCTTGGCGATTGGCGATGATAAACGCCTTTCGACGGAGTCGCCTATATTCAAGTTCATCGCATGGGCATCTGAAATGAGGCCTTCTTGTTCCTTTGCCGAAAGCTGGTGGAAGGCTTCAAGAAAACCCGTTTCACGCCGCTTGCGTAGAGAGCTCTGGAGCGCATTTTCCTGATCCAGGAGCGCATCGTCGATCGCCACCTTGTGCTTGTTCATGAAGGAAGAGAATCCACCATGGCCTTTGGTCGTTTGGCAGATGATGGCGGTTGGACGTCCATCCCTTTGTCCGAATTTGAACTCTGCTAGCGCGTCGTATACGGCATCGAATTTGGTTGCGTCGACGAGCATAGCTTTCCAGCCAAAGCCTTCGAAGGCGGCGACGATATTATTGTAGGGGAAGAGCAAACGGTCGACAATATCAAGCTGTCCTCCATTGTGGTCGACCAGAGTGCAAAGATTGTCGAGTTTCTTGTATCCGGCGAACATGACCGATTCCCAGATGGCCCCCTCCTGTAGTTCGCCGTCACCAGTCATCGAATACACGTCGAAATGCGGGGAGTCTTGACCGACTATAGCGTAGCCTTGGGCAACGCCGAGTCCCTGGCCCATGGGTCCGGTGGCTATGTGAGCGCCGGGGAGAATGGGGCCTGGATGACCATTTAGAATACTGCTGGCCGAGCGCGAATTCTTAAGAAGCTCTCGATCGAAATAGCCGAGATCCGCATAGATCGAAGCCATTGCGGCTACGGCGTGGCCTTTGCTGAGGACAAACATGTCTTGGCCTAGCTTAGTGGGATTCTCGATGTCGATATCGATGAAGCCGCCGTAAAACAAGGCAGTCAGGGGCGTGATAGCTGAAAACGCCCCGCCCGCATGAAGGCCTCGGTCGATCGCATGGCGACATTGATGGAGCGTATCCAATCGCATGTCGGAGTCCTTGATCTCCAACAGGCGTAGAAGCGCGACTCGCATCTGATAATTCGTTCGAAATGTCATGCTAGCTTAATAATTCGTCGCCGTATTCGACATTCTCGTACGTTCGGTAGGTCTCCGGAGTTGAGGCGGGCGAGAAAAAGCAGGCGAGCTCGACAGGCTCTTCGCTGACATTGCGGGTCATGTGGACATCGTCTTCCTGCATGACGACTGCATCGCCTTGCTGGAGGCGCTGCGTTTCCTTTTGACCTGAGTTTAAGGAGTAGAATTCAACTTCGCCGTTGAGCACGTAAATGAGCTCCTCCGCGCCGGGATGGGAGTGCGCCGGATTGACCGTTTCGCCTGGTTTGATGCGCACGACGCACATGGAGAGTTTTTCCGCGTTGCCTTGAGTCGGCGAGGCCATAATCCACATGTCTCGACCAGGAAGGTTGAGCGGTTCGATCTTGTCTCGTTTTAGGATGTGCATGGGGAAGAAATTGTGAATGAGGAATGGTGAAGGGTGAAAGGGGCAGCGGCTTCGGCGATACCGCCCTGCCTTTTATGGCTTGATGGCCACTTTGATGGCTCCGTCTTGGCGTTTGTTGAAAATGTCCAGGGCTATGCCGAATTCGGCTAAAGGAAAGCGATGGGTCATGAGAGGGTGGAGATCGACTCGATCTGCAGCGAGGAGCGAGAGAGCTTCCTCCGCCGTGTTTGGATTGGCTCGGTCGCCAATGATTTCCACTTCATCCAGAACAACGCGTTTCATGGGGATGAGAGGATCTTCGTGGGGTATTCCAATAACCGATACGACGCCTCCTTTGCTGGCCGCTAGGCATGCCTGGCGAATCGAGTCTACCGTGCCGGCACACTCGAGTACGCGGGGGGCGCCTAGGCCATTCGTCAGCTCCATCACTCTCTTGACGACATCCGTTTCGCGATAGTTGATGGTTATGGCTCCCAGCTCTTCGGCTTTGGACAGCCGTTCGCCGCCTCCAGCCATGATGATGCGTCCTGCTCCCAGGGCTTTTGCGCAAAGCAGGGCCATTAATCCTTGGGGGCCCGATCCGAGGATAAGTATATCTTCGCCCGGTTTCAGCCGAGAACGCTTGACGGTGTAAAGAGCGATGCTGAGGGGATCGACGCAAGCCGAGTATTCGAGATCCATGTCGTCAGGAATTTGATACACGCTTTTGATCGATGTCTTCATCAATTCCGCGTAGGCTCCTGGAGTATAGTGACCGTATTGACGATGTCCGCGATCTTCGTATCCGTAATTCAGGCACAAATTGTATCTGCCTGTCATGCAGTTCCGGCAAACGCCGCAGCCGCAATGGGAAATCGCGCAAACGCGATCGCCTTCTTTCCAGCCTAGGCTCGCGGCTCGAGTTCCCGTTTCGACGACGGTGCCCGACCATTCGTGTCCTGGAACGAAAGGAAAGGATTTAGGCCAGAATCCAGGAAAGTCTCCCGCGATAATATGCGGATCGGTACCGCAGATAAAGGTTGTATCCACTTTGCAGATGACTTCCTCTGGCTCAAGATCGCTGGGTTCGGGAATATCTTGAATCGAGAATTCGTTGGGAGCTGTTAGGACGAGTGCCTGCATGGAGAATGGCGAATCGGAAAGAGTGGAGTGTGAAATGGATTGGGGATTGGTCGCTGCGGTCCGCCCGGCGGTCAGACCCTACCTTTAGTCGTTTTCGGTGATGGCGACTGCGCGGATAGGGGAGCCGCAGCCGTTCTTTATTTTCAGAGGAAGACCGACGAAGAAGAATTCTCGTTTTGGGATGAGGTCGATGTTACGCAAGCTCTCCATGTTGAGAATGCCTCGCTCGCGGCACATGATGTGGGCGGGCTGTATCATTCTGGTGGTTACTTCGTGGTAAGAATCGATGCTAAATGCGTCAGCTCCTATGGCGATAACGCCGTTGTCAGCCAACCAATGACTCGATTCTTCGTCTATGCCTGGGTAGTCCTTAATGTATTCGAAGGGCGAATCGTATTTTTCGTACTGACCACTGCAAAAAAGAAATACGGAGTTTGGCTTGAGGCGGAGACTATGCTCCGCCATCTGCTCCTCGATTTCCGGTTTCGTGATATAGCTGTTTGGCTGCTTGTGGCGGAAATCTAGCCAAATGCCAGGAGCCATGTGCCAGGAGAGAGGAGTCTGGTCGATTGGACGGGCGCCTTGCTCTGGCACGACATGGCTGATACTGTCGCAGTGGGTGGAAGTATGACCGCAGATGGTGAAAGCCATTACCTCGTAGGAATAGGGTGGCTTTGTCAGACCGAACTTCTGGGTCTCCTCGTGAGTAAGGTGTTGCCAGACGATGGTGCGTTGGTGTCCCTTGAAGGTCGGATTGTCATTGGCGACGTTGTTGGCGAGATCCGTGACCGTGTATTTCTTGCCGAAGAATTCGATTGTGTCATGGATTTTTGGATGCGGACAGTCCACCATTTGGGGATAGATGTCCTTTAACTTGGCTTCGTCTTCAGGGGTCCAGTCGGAACGCATAGCTGATTGGTAGGGAAGATTGGAGGTCGAAATCCTTTCGAAGGGAGCAGAGCTTCCGAATGCCTCGGAAGCTCGCGTATTGAACGTATGCAGTCAGCGTGATCGGAGCCGCTTTATATGTCGCGTATTAAGCATCGGGGATGATCCATAAGCAACTCTCCAGCTAGGAAACATAGTATTACCCGTAAAATTCTGCCAGAGCAAATCTTGAAGTATGTCGCGACCGTAAGGGAATGATCAAGCTTATGAAACTAAGCGTTGTTTTTATAAATTCCGTCAACCTTAGTATTATTCGCGCTCTCCGTGATGGATACGCGCGCTGTGCAAAATCAAAAGAAAACTTTGCGAGCGGCATGTTAAGCTAACATTGCTGATAGATCGAGAGCTATGGATGACCGAGTGCTAGTTTTGAAGTTGATTGCTCATATCGAGCAGAATCTCACCGAAAATATCGGGACGCAGAGTCTCGTCGATTACTCGGGTTATTCGATGAATCGGCTGCGGCAGAAGTTCTTCGCCGTGACGGGCGATACGCCTAGCGGCTATTTGCGCAAACGTCGTTTGACTGAGGCTTCCAAGGAAATTCTCGATGGCGCGAAGATTGTCGATGTGAGCCTGAAGTACGGCTTTAGCTCGCAGGACAACTTCACGACCTCGTTTCGTTCCTACTTTGGAGTCACGCCCAAAGAGATCTACAACATGAACCAAAAGTACAAAACCTTCATCGGAAGAATGAGAGAGCCTTACAATATCATGGAGATCACGGGACTGAAACAAGCGAACTATGACACGACTTTAATGGGTTGTATAAAGGGCGCTGCAGACTACTTCGATTTGGATTTCACACCAGCCATGCTGTATGGACTAACGGGGCATGCGTTCCTTATCAATGTTCACAAGGAAATATGCTGTAGCGGTCCTTATGTCTGGAAGCGAGAGGGTTTTCAGGCCTGTTTGCGAAATGTAGGGATTGAATGGGTACATAATCCGGTTGGAAAGGATTCCTCCAATGAAGAACGAAAAGCGATGGAGAGAATGATGCGAAAAAACTTGGAGTCCGGTGGTCTAGGCATGCTTGGTTTTCTGGAATTCCAATTGTTTAGCGGTTATGACGAGGAGGGATTCCATTTTCTGCAGCCTTGGGAGTCTGATTGTCCCGTGACTATCAGCAACTTGAGCTACAATACCTGGACTGAGTGTTTGGACAGAGAAGGCTTTGCGGTCTTTTCTACCTTGACCAAAGTCTCGTTGAAAAAGGATGTCATCGAAATGGTAAAAGACGCCTTGACTTACGCTCTTGAATTCTATCGCGAGCCCGAAAAGCATCGAGCCGGTGGTCACTTGAACAAATCTTACAAGATGGGATTTGGCGCCTACGAAAATTGGATACAGGGCGTGAAGGACGGTTTCGGAGATAAGCATTGCAACTTGGTGAACGGAAATATGTACGCCGATTGTCGCCGTATGGGATCCCTATTCTTCGATGAGCTACAGGAAATTTTGGATACGAAGCGAGCGAAGGACGTTTCCAGCGAACTATCAGATCTGTACCAGCGAATGAGCGACAATTTCGACCATATCAAAGAGCTAGAACTCGATCCGAAGCGGAAGATAGAGCTGCTCGAGGAGAATTTGGAGATGGAGCATGAGGCCGAGCCGAGGATGGACGAGCTTTTGCGGATCGCAAGTTGAGAAAAATCTCTATGTTACGAGAATGGTAGAATCGGAGAGCTAAGCCAGCACTCCACAATATTGTTCCCGAAGAATGTGAAGAAGGCAACTAGCTCGAAAGTGACGCTATATCTAAACGATTAAGATTACTATAGGTTTTGTATATAATCGATAATTTGATTGCGGTCGCTATAGAGATTATCTAGAATGAAATCCATTGAAAGGGGTTTCAGATGCTACACATTTAGAGATTGATTCGCGTTGCGAGCAAGCTGTGAATTTCGATTGCTTTTGGATCAGACAGAGAACTGCTATTTTCTCTTGAGAGCAACGTGTCGAGTGCGATTGACCATGGCATCCACCAAGGTTTATCTGCAACAGAGTGAAAGATTTCTGTAACCTCGTCTAGGCCATTTTTATGGCTTATTTGCTCAATAAGCCTGACGAATTTTCTATTGGCTATCGAAATTACGAATGAATCTTTCTCTGACATTTCGGATACCCATTTTTCAAATGAATATTTGGCATCTTTCCATTCTTTGCTCCAAATATCGATTGCAACCTGGATTAACGCCGCTCCTGGATGCTTTGAGTCGATCGAATTAGCTTGATCGAATAGTCTTTTCGCTTCTTTGAAGTCCGTCTCGCTGATCAAAGCTAGCCATGCAAGCCCTCTTTTACCTGAAGCCGAGTTGCCATTTTCGAGTGCGTCAGCCTTCTCAAGCAAGAGTCTAGCCTTTTCCCATTGTTCACAATCCATGTATAGGTGACCTAGTCCGCTATGCGGTTGAGCATATTTCCGATCGATCTCGATAGCTTTAAGATAGGCTTTCTCTGCCTTTTGAGGTTCGTCCAGTTTATATTGGTATAAAATGCCTAGCCCGTTGTGCGGTTGAGCTAATTTCGGATCAATCTCGACAGCTTTAAGATAGGCTTTCTCCGCCTTCTGGGGTTCGTCTAGATAATCAATATAGAGGTTGCCTAGCCCATTGTACGGTTGAGCGAATTTCGGATCAATCTCGACAGCTTTAAGATAGGCTTTCTCCGCCTTCTGGGGTTCGTCCAGGTGACGTTGGTAGAGGTTACCAAGTCCATAATGCGGTTGCGCATATTTCGAGTCGATACCGATAGCCTTAAGATAGGCTTTCTCCGCCTTCTGGGGTTTATCGAGATGACTCTGATATAGGTCGCCCAGTCCGTCGTGTGGCGAGGCTAATTTCGAGTCGATTTTTATAGCTTCCAGATAGGCTTTCTCCGCCTTTTGAGGTTCGTCCAGTTTGTACTGGTATAGGTCGCCCAGTCCTATGTGCGCATAGGCTAATTTGGGATCGATTTCTGTAGCTTCCAGATAGGCTTTCTCCGCCTTCTGGGGTTCGTCGAGATGACGCTGGTAGAGGTTGCCAAGTCCGTATTGCAGTTGAGCTAATCTGGGATCGATTTCTGCAGCTTCCAGATAGGCTTTCTCCGCCTTTTGAGGTTCGTCCAGTTTGTACTGGTATAGGTCGCCCAGTCCTATGTGCGCGTAAACGAATTTGGGATCGATTTCTGTAGCTTCCAAATAGGTTTTCTCCGCCTTTTGGGGTTCGTCCAGTTTGTACTGGTATAGGTCGCCCAGTCCGTCGTGAGGCAAGGCTAATTTGGGATCGATTTCTATAGCTGTAAGATAGGCTTTCTCCGCCTTTTGGGGATCGTCCAGCTTGTACTGGTATAGGTCGCCTAGTCCGTTGTGAGGAAATGCGGATTTGGGATCGATTTCTATAGCTGTAAGATAGGCTTTCTCCGCCTTTTGGGGATCATCCAGATGATCCTTATAAAGGTTTCCAACATTGTTGAAAGCAGGCGATTCGAGATGATGTAAGTCGATAGCATATTCGTATCCTGCAACAGCGGCATCCAACAGCTCCTCACGCCATGAATTGGAATACGAGTCGCTGTCGATTGACCGTGCACAGTCGAAGCATGCCTTGCCCACTGTATCTCTCTGTGGTAAATCATCTAAGCCGAAATGATCGATTGCTTTAATTAGCGAGGCAATTTTCGCGGCAGCCATCTTCGGCAGCATACTATAGTTCGTTGAGATTGATCCTTCGAGTAGGTCGAGCCCTGCTTTTTCTTCATCGGTCCACCTAGAAGAGGTGTCTTTCATTTTTCGCAGCCATTTTACTATCGATGGCGTATCGGGTGATTGAGACTCCTTCGTTTGCCAGAATTTACCTGCCTTTGAATTGTCCCTCCCTGAAAGGGAGAGTTCACGGAGTATCATCTCTAGAGGCTGGCTGTCCACTTCATAGACTCTTGTGAGACAGATTGCACGAGCGATCTCCTCTATGATATCACCTCCCTCATTCCAAGAGCGGAGATTTAGTTCGGAGATTATTCTATTCAATCTTTGTTTTATATTAGCTGGAGTTGGTTTGGCTACAGGAGGAGAAAGATGTCTGGCCAAGGATTGCACGACCTCGCGAAACGGGGCAGGCCACTTGTCTTCATCCCTCCAGTGAGTGCGCAGGTATGAGCGGACTGTAGGGTGGAGATCTCCTCCGTCCGACAGGAGGGAATAGCGCTTTGCTAGTGCACGAAGTCTTTCTTTGGGAGAAGGGTGACTCCAATACGCTTTCAGAAATTCGATGTCCATCGTTGGCATAACAGCGAGAGCGATAATATCTCGCAGGTCCTCTTCATGTTCTGGCTGGCCTTCCAAGTTTAAGAGGATCCGGTCGGCAACCTTACCGATTACACGTTGAATGTCGGCCTCTTTTTCTTCTAACGGAAGTGCTTCTTCTTCCTCTATCGCCAGATTGCTCATAACAGAGCTTCCTTTTTCATGCAGATCAAGCAAGCCGCGTACTGCCAAGGGTACCCCGCGGGTTACGCGATGTAGTCGCTCTGCGAGTGCTTCAACATCTCCTTCGATAGAAACTTCCAGTTTTTCTAGCGACAATTCGATCTCGCTGATGGAGAATCGAAGCAATTCGCCAAAGTCATCGACGTGAAGTGCTGCTGGTGGCAATTCCTCTTGCCAGCCGCGTCGTCGCCCCTTCGGCTGGTGGAGATCTGGTCGTAAGCGACTGCCGAACAATACTAGCAAGGGTAGAGGCTCGCGAATTAGAGGCGTTAACAGCTCTCTCAGCCACGCATCGATATCCTCTGAAAGCACTTCGCAAGTATCCAATAGTACAATGATCGGGTGGCGTTCCATGGCATTTCGCATGGCTTGCCTCAAACCGTTGGCTCGTTCGCGATTCGGACAGATCACTGAGGGATCCGTTTCTCCGATTTCTCGGCACCAAGCAGCGAATATTTCCCTATAATGGGTCTTGTTTTCGCGAAGTATCTGCATATTTCGTTTTCTGGTTTCGTCGTTCCTTTGCCAGAGTCGTTCCTCTATTAGAAGCTGAGTCAGTCGGGCATCAACTTGATCTCTTCCCTCCAGAGCGGCTTTGCTCATTTGATCATCGAATCTTTCTACCGCTTTCTTATGTGCGGCGGCGGCGATCGCTACTCTATCCTTGGCCTGCCAGTAGGGCTCGACAATCTCCTTTCCCAGACGCTGAGCTAAACGTATGGCTAATAGGTCGAATACTTCTTCTGCTCCCCGAGGTTCTGACTTAAGGGGTTCGAGCCACTCACGCTTGTCCCAGTCCACGATGAGGGACTTGATTCCTGGAAATTGCTCTTCAGCCTGATAGCGGATGCGATGAAGAAACCAACTCTTTCCCATGCCGCCGAATCCGTGTGTCCAGATCACTTTAAAGCCCTGACTTCCTAAACGCTCTTCTCCCGTATGAAAGCGCTTCATGAGTCCTTTGACTGCATCTGCCGCGAGGCCTAATTGAGAGGCTCTTCCAATAAAGGCATCTGCCGTATCGAGGAAAGTATCTATCGGATGAAGTGGTAGATCAGGCCTAGAAATAACGGCGGCTGTTTTCCCTTTAGATTTAGGCGATGGAGACTTTGTAGATATTGCTTTCGTCCATCCTTCAGGCAAACTAAGCGGCTGATCATAGGCTGCGTTGGATCGACGTTCCAATCGAAACGCGCCTTTGAGGATCCGCCCGTCGAGCCGAAATCGACCGTCGTAAATCAAGGGTATCGCTTTAAGCCTTGCACTGTTGAATTTAGGTGGAAGGTCAAAACGTAGAAGTTGACAGGAGAGGGGTGCGTCGTCTGGTAACTGGTCTTCTTTTAGCCCAAAACTACCCACAGACAGAACCGCTGCCGAGCCGTCCTTTTTCCAGGGCCAAGATTGAGGCTGTCCTTGGTCGTGATGATGGCCATGTATGATGAGATGAGGTTGCGTATCGGTGGCAATTTTTATGAGATGATGCTTCCCTTCGAATCCAGCCAAGTCTGCGACATAGTGTTCGAAATCGTCGAGTGGCATTCTAAAGGGTGTACCAAGCTTTTTCTCTTTGCACCTTAGCCATTCTTCAGTCCATTCAGTGTTGGCGGCGGTAGTAGCGATTGGATTATGGTGGATCCCGATAATCTTGATACGCTCCGTGAAGGCCTCTTCCTGCCATGCATCCATCAGTTTCTGTGACTGATGGGAACTTATATAACCACCTTTAATTTTATCGTTTTCGCGTTCGCAGGTGTTTAGGGCTGCGATCGACAGGCAGAGCTCGGGAAAGTCTCGTAACCATGAGTCTGCACCGAGCCTTCTAACATTATGTAGATCTGCTAAATTGTTTTCGTTTACTCCACTGCCGTAGAAATCACTGAGAAATTTTCTATAGTTGGCCAGCTTCTCTTTTTGAATATAGTCATCTAGCTCTTCCTCTTTTATTTCCTCGTTTTGGCATTGGGCACGAACGCTACGACAAGCGGCCCAGGATAGATCATGATTACCCGGAAGGAACACGAATCGTGGTTTGGGTAGTTTCATCTCTTTAGCGAGAGCGAGGAAAAACTTGGTAGCCGTCTTGAATTGGCTAGGCAAGCCGGTTTCTACCAGATCGCCTGTGACGACAACTATGTCGATTTTAGCAGTGTCGCCCGCTTGTTCGTTCACATCCTCATCACAGATCGCCTTAAAGAAGGCGACTGCCAAATCGGCTGGATCGTCATCGCCGAAACGATTCTTATTGCCAAAGTGGAGATCAGAAAGATGGAGTATGAGCATAGGGAAAGTTAAAGCCAATCACGGGCAATGAGGTGAAATCGAGTTTGAAAATCAGGTGAATTCTATAAGATAATAGTGGGCACAATTATCCGAACTTGGTCCAGCTAAATCCATAAGGCTCAGTCCGACTCCTCATCAAAGCACATAGCTGCTGACTTATAGAAACAAACCTACTGTTGTTTGTTATTACGGAAGTGGCTGGATACAGGGCTATCTGAACAAGCGGTAGCGACCTTTGGGAAAGAAGCTTAAGTGACGGTTTCCATTGTGATTATCGCTTGACTAATCACGTTTTACGGCAACACGTTTCGATTAGCTGCTCAAAGGGAGCCTCCACGTCCGCGGTAAGGGTTGAACCTGCCTTAACTCACATAATTCATAAACCTTCTTTCAGTCTGAAGGAGCGGACAGCAGGCCGAACACATTGAAAGAGGTTTATTATGACAAAGTCATTGCCTACGCGTCCTCATATCGAGGCGCTTAAGAAGGAAGCCAAGAGGCTCCAACGTTCTATCCCATTGGGAGACATTACGTCTCTTGATTTGGTGAAGCAGCATCATCCAGATTATAAGGATGCCATATCTGTCGAATCGATCAAGCTGCAGGAAGCGCAACTCGTAGTTGCCCGGGAATACGGGTTCTCCTCCTGGCCCGATATGGTGTCGGAGCTAAAGTCGTCTGACAGTGAAGACGAAGCGAAGCCCGACCTTGGCGATGCGAAGATGCTGCACATTGTGAACGGTTCCCATGTTCTCGAACAGCTTGAGGAGATCGGTTTCCGTGGCCGTTTTCTCGAATGGAGGGAGGTCTTGCACGAGGGGCGTTTGCACGAATCCTTTCGCGGCGAGACCTATAATCGCATTCGCCTGGATGCGATTGCCGAAATGGGCGTGTCAATCGATAAGGAAAGATCACTTCAAGCCCTAGCCGATCGCGATGCCCTCGTAGAGAGCTGTGCCGATTTCGAGGAGGTTGCGCTCTGGTTCGAGTACGATCTTTACGATCAGCTTCAGCTTCTTGAAATTCTATCCCGCTTCGACGAAGCTCGTCTTCTGGACCTCGATCTGAGGCTTGCATTTGCAGAGAAAAATTTCCTCGGCAACCTGAGTGCCGAAGAAAAAGCGCTGCTCTGGAAGCAACGTTTTCGTGTCTCCAATCAACAGATACAGGAGGCGCATCAGATTTGGGAGCTGATCTGCCAGGGCAGGTTTCTTGAAGTTCAAGAACTATCGCATACTCAAACCTTAAGTACGCCAGGCTTGAATGAAGCATTGGTTCGCTGGTTTCAGGAATTCCCTAGTTCGAGCAATGGGCTTTCGCGTGTCGAGCGCCAGATCTTGGAAGCCTTGGATGAGGGCCAATTCGACCTCGTCGGCATGTTCCGCTCCAGCCAGTCTAAAGAGCCAGCTCAATACATGGGCGATTCTACCTTTTACTATTATGTGAAACGATTAACGATTGGAGATCGCCCGTTGATTCGACAGACAGCAGGAAACGCATTCCTTATGCCACAAGAAAGCGGATACACAGATGCTTTCCGTGCTCAGCGTTTCGAATTAACCGCTGAAGGACAAGATGTCTTAGAGGGCAGGGCAGACGCTATCGCGTTGCGCGGTATCGACAAGTGGATTGGCGGTTTTCACCTTACGCCAGAGAACTTACTTCGATGGGATGAGAATGGACAGCAGCTGATTGAGTAGTCCTGAATATTATTGAACCATATCATTCACCAGACTTACACAATTCTAATACCTCTAGATATATTTGTGAACTCTGTGCGTTATGTGGTTCTGATTACCATTAGAATCCCCATCTGAGGCCGCCGTAGGCGGAAAATCCGGCGGTTTGGAAACCTTCGATTTCAACGTAGTCTTCGTCGAAGAGATTATCCATCCGCAGCCAGATCGTCGACTTTTCATTCAGCTCGTGTTGTAGCGATAAATTGGTGACGGTGTAGCCGGGCTGCTTAGTTTGACTGGCGTTGGTGGAGTATTGACTGGTCGCGTGGTAAACCGTGGCATTGAAGCTCCACTTGATGTCGGCTGGCTTCCAATTGGCGTTTAGGCTATAAACATTGCGAGGAACGCGTTCCGCTTCAGCTGAAGTTCTGATCGGATTATCGGCGTTTCCTCCTCGAAAGAACTCCGCGTCGGTATAGGTGTGGGACCCATTTAAGACGAGAGACTCGGAAACTCTCCAGTTGAGGTTCGTTTCGATGCCAATGCTTTGGTAGTCGTTGTTCTCAAATGCTCCAAAGGGGCCTTTGGTGATGTCCCAAAAAATGTGCTCTTCGAGTTCGTATCCAAAGATCGAGCTCCCCAAAACGAGTTTTTGTTCGGGAAATGATTTTTCTATGCCCAGGTCCCAACCGTCTCCTGATTCGGGAGTAAGGTTTTCGTTGCCGAAGAAGCCCCAAAGCTGATCGGTGGTTGGGGCTTGAAATGCCGTTCCATAAGAAGCGTGAATTCGTGTATCCAAGAAATCAATGCGATAGCTGAAGGACGAGCGCCAAGTGGTTTCCTTTCTAGATTGGTCAGGATTGATTCCCTCGTTGCTAATGGCAAGGTCGTCGTGGCGGGCTCCCAGAGTGAGATCGAGCTGTTCATTTACGGAAAAAATGTTCTCAACAAAGGCTGAGACCGTCTCGTGTTCTCCAATGGTGGCCAGAGACTTTTCGTTTTCCACTTCTACACCCGCAATGGCTGTCCAATGCTCATTTGCGGAAATGATATTTTGCCAGTCGAGCTTGTAACGTTCCCCTTTTAAGGAAAATGGGCCGAATGAGGAAACGCTTAGCGTATCCACATAAGAGAAAGCTAAGCCAGCCTGACTCTGCCATGCATCGCTCAGGCTAATTTCTCCGCCGACTTTGGCGAAGAACTGTTCATTATCGGTATGGCTTCTCGCGGGTAGGGCGTCGTTATCGAAGTCGGATGACGCATCTATGTAGTAGGAAAACAGGTACAAACGAAGCGCCTCGGTGGGGTTATATTCCAATTTCGTTGAAAGGTTGAGAGCCTGATGCCCGTCGTCGTCTGCGAAATCAGGCCCTAGATTGGGATCTTGAGACGAAAAATATTCGCTGTCCATTGCTCCGGCATTGATTGACCAATTCAGTTTCTCTGAACCGCCATAAAGCGAGAGTGATCCCTGGAAAGTGTTATAGGATCCAGCGCTTAGTTCGATGGAGCCCCCTGACTCGGAAGAACTTCCTCGACTATTAATATTGATGACTCCTGCCAAGGAGTTCGCTCCGTAGAGGGAACCTTGCGCTCCTTTCAGTATTTCAATGCTTGATACATTGCTACTTAGGAGACTGCCGAAGTTGATGATATCGCCTGTAGAAGGGTTGCTTACTTCGATTCCGTCGATCATGACCGTGGGCTTTGTCGTGTTTAGGCCGCGGGTTGTGATGCCAAACGTTCCGCCAGGACCTCCATTGTTTCGCAAATAGAAGCCAGGTGTTAATCGAAGAGCTTCAAGAAGGAAGGGCTGATTCGTTTTTCTCAAGTCGAAGCTTGAAATGTAGTCCACTGAACTGCCGATGCGATCCAGAGGGAGCTCGAAGCGATTGGCTACGCTAACATATGGCGGGAGCTCATAGGCATCTGTATTCTCGACTTCCTGAGCATCGCAAGGGCAGATGAGGATCGGAATTGAGAGACCGGTTAGGGTGAGGGCTCTTATTGTTCGAAAGGTCTTAGACGTTCCGCTACGTTTTAGAAACTCCTTTTTGGATGTATCTAGTAGCGGCATGTCTGTGACATGTCGAAAGGAGTTTTGATTGTAGTTGTTTTTTGGTGTCATGGTTTGAGCAATTTCGTATGTGTCGCTCGATCAACGAAATGCCCATGCTTCAAAAACCATGAAAGCTCCAGATGCAGTTAGGCGCCTCCGCAGCTCATGAATTGAAAAACCACTGACAATTTCCCTCGTTCAAGCGACAAGGCGACTCAGGGCTTTGCCTTTCGTCTCGAAATAAATCCGCTGCCAGTGGTCGGACTCCAAGTTTGTAGCCTCTTGCTTGAGGCGGCCTTTCCCTGTCCTCATATTCGGGATTCCCAAAGCGACCAGCCTTAGGATCGGGTTCGTGACTTGTTACCGTAGCGCGACTGTCGCCGATTTTCACGGCGTTTCCTGGGTCAGCGAAGATTAAGTTCTAAAGAACGAATGAGGTAGTAAGAGTTGGTGAAATGTGGACTGTCAATAGATACTTTTTCCATCTTAATTTTTCGTTTCTATGCTTGACCTGGCAACCAAAAGGCTTCTTTTCATCGCTTAACTTTGTCGTATCGATTCCGATACTGGCATGAGTTATTCCGCAAAATGAACGCTACTCTCAATAAGAACTCTGCTTCGCTCGTGAGCCTCGTCGTGGTCAACGTGGTGCTCGTCCTTGTTGTAAAGGTCGCGTCGATGCGGAGCTAACGAAACGTTTTTAATCTAACGAAATTCGAAAAACCCGCCGGCGCGAACCGGCGGGTTTTCGTTTATTCAGCCCGTTGGAAAGTGTCGGCGCCAAGAAAAATGAACTACACAGGCGCGCAAATACTAATAAAACTGCTGGAGAGGCAGGGCATACGGCAGGCTGCTGGCATTCCTGGCGGGGCCAATTTGCCCATGTACGATGCCCTCTCGCAATCTACTCGAATACGCCACATCCTGGCTCGCCACGAGCAAGGGGCTGGCTTTATCGCTCAAGGGCAGGCGAGAGTGACGGGGAAGCCCGCGGTCTTCTTCGCTACTTCTGGTCCAGGAGTCACCAACGCCGTTACGGCTGTTGCGGATGCGAAACTCGATTCTATTCCGATAATTTGCATAACGGGACAGGTTCCGCAGGAGATGATCGGCACCGATGCGTTTC
This sequence comes from Opitutaceae bacterium, assembly GCA_028281165.1. Classification (GTDB taxonomy): domain Bacteria; phylum Verrucomicrobiota; class Verrucomicrobiia; order Opitutales; family Opitutaceae; genus JANQRT01. The sequence continues at coordinate 49,707 of JANQKI010000191.1, forward strand.
AGGAAATCGATACCTACGGATTAGGTGTTCCCATCACGAAGCACAACTTTTTTGCTAGGTCGGCCGAGGAATTGCTGGAAATCGTTCCGGCAGCTTTTCGTATCGCCCAATCCGGAAGACCGGGTCCTGTCTGGATCGACGTTCCTAAAGATGTCCAAAATGAACGGATACAATTTAATGAATGGCCAAAGATCGGCATTCCTGATGAGTCTCCTTCCTTCGAATCTGATCGAATTGCGGTAGCTGCGTCGCTGATCAACGAAGCTCAACGACCTGTCATTTACATTGGTGGTGGAGCTATCCATTCGCAGGCATGTGGCGACGTAAAAGAGCTCATCGACAAAACGGATGCGCCAACGGTTATGACGCTAATGGGATTGGGAGCGATTCCATCGGATCATCCACAATCGTTGGGGATGCTCGGCATGCATGGGGCTCGCTACACCAATCACGCTCTTGAAGAGTGCGACACATTGATTGCTTTAGGGGCTCGGTTCGATGATCGAGCGACGGGAAAGGTCGCTCAATTTTGTCCTGACGCTAGGATTGTTCATATCGATATAGACTCCAGCGAATTGCACAAGATCAAGCAGGCTCATGTCGGCATTCAAGCTGATCTAAAGGAGGCAATGCAACTGCTGTTGCCATTGGTTGAAGAAAAGAAAAGACCAAACTGGAATCAGCGTATTCAATATTTGAAACAAACGTTTCCTCTGGATATGCCGAATACCGATGACGTTCTTTCTCCCTATGGGGCTATTTTTCAGACGGCTCGAATGCTGGAGGGAGAAATCTGCATTACGACGGACGTTGGACAGCATCAGATGCGGGTGGCTCAAATGTTCCCGTTCCAAAAGCCAAGGCAGTGGCTCACCTCCGGTGGATTGGGAAC
>JANQKI010000197.1 GCA_028281165.1 Opitutaceae bacterium
CAGGGCTAGCAGACCGAAAGGCGCCAGGGCCAGGATGATCGATGCTATTAGGTTACTCTTGGTTTTCGTGTTCATCTTTAAGGTCAGTTTTCGCTGACGGTCGGAGTATAGCACATTCGATATTATTGTTGAAATACATAATATCTATCGAAATCATAGTTTAAAACTATGGAATTACATCAGCTAAGATACTTCCTTGCCGTTGCGGACGAGGGAAATTTCACAAAGGCTGCCGAAAAGTGCTTTGTTTCTCAGCCTTCCTTGAGTGGACAGATTCTCAAACTTGAGGACGAGCTCGGTCGAAAGCTCTTCAATCGCCTTGGGCGCCATAGTGAACTCACAGCAGCGGGCCGTTTTCTCGAAAAGCGGGCGCGTTCCATTCTTCTGGAAATCGAAAACGCTCAGCGCGAGCTTCAAGAAGGCGAAGAAGGGATTGAGGGAGAGCTGAGAATAGGGGTCACGCCAAGTGTGGGGCCGTATCTTCTTCCACGAGTAATTCTCGAGTGCCAAAAACGTTTTCCGTCTTTAAGCCTCATCATCGAGGAGAATCTTCGTCGCGGTTTGATCCAGAGTCTGTCACAAGGAAATCTTGAGATTGTCATTGCCTCGCATCCAGGCTCGGTGCCGAACATTGCCGCTGAGCCCTTTCTGCAAGAGGATCTTTATTTGGTTGCTCCTAAGGAACACAGGCTAGCCAAGAAAACCAACATTTCGATACGCGATTTCAAAGACGAGCCGCTTATCGTCTTAGGCGAATCCAATACGCTCGGCGATAAGGTGTATGAATTTTTTGGTAACAACGATTTCGAACCAAACGTCATCGCCGTGTGTTCTCAGATAGTCACAGTGAAGGCTCTTGTTCATAGCGGCCTAGGTTTGGCCATCCTTCCCGAAATGGCCATGGATAATGTCTCTTATTACGACATCGTATTCAAACCATTGATATCGGCTAGAATGCAAAGGCTGCTTTTCGCTTTGACTCACGATAAACGATTTCTGTCGGCAGCGGCCAGGGCGTTTATCGGCACGCTCAGATCAACAGTGGATCAACACAAGCAATTGGAACGGAAATAGAAAACCGACATGGTGGAACGGGCTAGGTTTTAGGCATTTTTGTCCACTTCGACTTCGATTTCGCCGACTTTACGGCGGTCTCGATAAAGGCCAGGCCTATCACGCCGTCGTCCGCGTTGGGAAAGTCGTAACTGGCTTTCAGTTTCTTTCCTTTTACTTCGTCGCTAATGGCTTCGGCCGCCGCCAGGTATATATTGGCAAAGGCCTCGATAAAGCCTTCAGGGTGGGCGAAAGGCGTGCGCGTGTTGCTGCTGGCCGCCTTGCCCAAGTAGTCGTTTCCGCGGCGGTAGATCTGGCGCGGCTTATCGGAATACTTGACGATTAGCTCGTTGGGATCTTCCTGGCGCCATTCGAGAGACGCTTTCGTTCCGTAGATCCGGATGTTGAGATTGTTCTCGTCGCCGTTGGAAATCTGCGAGGCGTACAAGATGCCTTTGGCGCCATTTTTGTAGCGAATCAGAGTGTTGCTATCGTCTTCAAGTTCGCGACCAGGGATGAAGGCGGTCAGCTCGGCGCACAGTTCGTCAATCTCCAAGCCTGTGATGTAGCGGCCCAGGTTTTCGGCATGTGTTCCGATATCGGCGGTGCAGTTTGATGGACCGGCGACCTTCGGATCCGTTCTCCATGAATCGATTTTCGCAGGACCCTTGCGATCGACGTCTCCCACTGCGTAGCCTTGCGGGTACTCCGTAACGATTTTCAGGATACGACCCAGTTTGCCTTTCTTCACCATTTCTCGAGCCTCTTTCACCATGGGATATCCGGTGTAGTTGTGGGTGAGGGCGAATACCTTGCCAGTCCTCCTCACGATGCTTCGGAGTTCCTTAGCCTCTTTGAGGCTGAAGGTCATCGGCTTGTCGCAAACCACGTTGAAGCCGTTTTGCAAAAAGGTCTTGGCAACTGCGAAGTGCAGATTGTTGCGGACGACGATGCTGACGAAATCGATGCGCTGATTTTCTGGCAAGGAGGCTTCCTTTTCCGCCATCTCTTCGTAGGAATTGTAGACCCGAGCAGAATCGAGGAAGAAGTCCTGGCCGGAGAGCTTCGAGGTTTTAGGATTGGAGGAGAAACAGCCGGCAACCAGTTCGATTTTGCCGTCTAGATTGGCGGCCATGCGGTGAACAGCGCCAATGAAGGCTCCACGACCGCCGCCTACCATTCCCATTCTTAGTTTTCTCTTTTGCATAATTGGGGGGATGTTGAATTAAAAAACTGATCGCCAGGCCGAATCAGCAAGCCACGGGTTTACCTGATTTAGCGGATTCGTAGATCGCGTCTATGATTCTCATGAGCTTCAGGGCTTCGCTAGATTCGTTGAGAGCCGTTTCCGCTCCTTCGATGGCTTTGATGAAATTGGCGGCGGAGCGCGAGCGGCCCATGTCCTCGCACGCTTCGACCACGACTTCACGGTTCACCGAATTTCCATTCTCCTGGACGTACAGCTCGCAGCGGTCGATCGACGTTTCGTCGATGCCGTCTATGCCGAAGAGTCTTTCAATCTTGCCGCCAGCCTTGGTTCCTTGAAAGACGACTGAGACTTCTTCTCGTTTCACTAGCTCGGCCCAGGAGACCTGCAGGCTTAAAACTTGCCCTGTCTTGAACGTCACGAAGCCATGAGCCGCGCTTTCGACGTCGGTAACACCGCCTTCTCGGTCGGGTATCCCCCATGGCCCTTTGAAGTTCTTGTCGGTAATGAAGTCGTCAAAGGTCTGGCCCAGAACGTAAGCGGGTTCTGGATACTCCATGAGAAACATGGCTAGATCGATCATATGGAGCAGATCGATGAGCGGCCCGCCGCCGGCCATATCCTTGGTAGTGAACCAGCCGCCGAAGCCAGGAATGCCGGTACGGCGTATCCACTTCGCTTGGGCGGAGTTGATCTTGCCGACACCGCCATTTTCAATGTATTGCTTCATCGCATACGATTCGGGTCGGGCGCGATTGTTGAAATTGAACATCAGGCGCTTGCCTGAAGCGCTCTCGGCGTCGATCATCTCCTTCATTTGGGCGGCATTTAGAGCCGGGGGCTTTTCGCAGAAGACGTGCTTGCCAGCCTTGAGGGCCTGGATGGCGAGCGGGGCATGGAACTTGTTTGGAACGATAACGCTTACGGCATCGATTTCCGGGACTTTCTCCAGCATGTCCTCAACTTTGTCGAAGACTTGGGTAATACCATATTCGTCTGCCGTTTTTTTGGCAGCCGCTTCGTTCAAGTCTGCTATGGCCACGATATCCGCATTCGCCTGCCGGAATCCTGCCACGTGATATTGGGCCATGCCTCCGGCTCCAATGATTCCTATTTTTAAGCCCATTTTCTAGCCTTCCCGGTGAGTGATCCTATTGGTTCTCTTTGTCGAAAGCCGCATCGAATGCCAGATTGCTCGAAGGAAAGTCGACTGATCGCACAAAGTCGGATGCTTCGCTAGCTCCATGGACGCGGTCCATTCGAATATCTTCCCACTCTACTGAGAGTGGACCTGCGTAGCCAATGTCGTTTAGGGCCACGATTATATCTTCGAAGTTGATATCGCCGTGTCCAAGTGAGCGGAAGTCCCAATAGCGACGGGCATCGCCGAAGTCCGTATGACCTCCAAAAACGCCCACCGAACCATCTCCGTGACCCCACCAAACATCCTTCATGTGCACATGATAAATGCGGCCGGCAAATTGCCTTATGAAGGCGACGTAGTCGACTCCTTGATACCCTAGGTGGGAGGGATCGTAGTTGAAGCCGAAGCGCTTGTGATTCTTGACTGCCTTCACAGCTCTAGCTGCTGATGCAATGTCGAAAGCTATTTCTGTAGGATGCACTTCTAGGCCGAAGTTGACGTTTACTTTATTGAATTCATCTAGGATTGGTATCCACCTTTTGGCGAAGTCTTGAAATCCTTTTTCAAGAAAGGCCTGATCTGTTGGAGGAAAAGCATAGAGAGCGTGCCAGATTGAGGATCCCGTAAAGCCGTTAACAACGGCCGGGAAATCATCCTTCTTGCCGCGACCTGGCTTGCAATCGATGAAGTTGCGGCAGGCCTTGGCAGTTTTAATCATTTTTCTGGCCGCCCGTTTGCGAACGCCTTCCGGTTTGCCATCGCCCCAAACATCTGGAGGAAGAATCGCTTTATGCCTCTCGTCGATGTTGTCGCAGATTGCTTGGCCCACCAAGTGGCTGGATACCGAAAAGCATGTCAGACCACTGTCGGACAATAGCTCCCAAACGCCGCGACAGTATTTTTTGCTACGAGCTGCTTGATCGACGTCGAAGTGATCCCCCCAGCAGGCGAGCTCTAAGCCGTCGTAGCCCATTTGCTTGGCGAGGGGAGCGAGTTTTGCAAGAGGAAGGTCGGCCCATTGGCCAGTGAATAGGGTGACAGGTCTAGGCATAAGTAAAGGTTGATAATTCAGATTAGCGATTCGTAATGAAAAAGGGAAAAGAAGAGCTTTATGGTACAATCGCTAAAGGCATGCAATGAGAAAGCTTTTTCTCGGAGAGCTAAATTTTCTCACGCTATTTTTTGTACTATATCATCGAATAGCGTCTTCAAACACCATTTCCTGGATACAGGAAAATAGGATCAGAATTCTTAATCGTACAGCCAATAGCGACGGCTTTGGATTTGAAACTGCTTGGCCTGCCGCTCCCAGGCTCCGATAAATCCGGGCAAGTTTGAGGCAACGCCTTTCTCTGTAATTTCTCTCCACCAGCTGCTCGAGCCAACATGCTTGTTGAAAAGGTCTCCTTCTTCTTTCGAAACTCTGCGAAAAGGGTTGTCGATATCGAAGAGAGCCGAAATCTGCATCATGTGGAAGCTCAATTCCGTTGGACGCCATCTTTCCCAGTCGGTAACTTTTACATACAGTCCCCAACGTTTGTCTTTCTTGAATTGTTTTCGCTCGAAATCGATGCCGGGAATTCTTCGCGCTCTTAATTCGGCTTCGACCTCGTCGAGTTTCGCGTTCGCGTAGGAAAGGATCCGAAAGGGATACTGGTCCCCGATGCCGTGAGAGAAGCCTCCGATCTGCGCTCCGAGACCGGTCATGCTGTAGCCAACAGCTGCCTGGAAGTCCGGAATATTTGGCGAGGTGGGCACCCAGCGCAGACCTGTCATGGGCCAGCTCATATAGCGTTTCCAGCCCTCCATGGCGACAACCGTCAGCTTCCCTTTTTCGCGAACACTGTTCGGAACTCCAAGTATCCCTGGTTCTGATACTGCCATACGAGCGAGTTCGCCTATGGTGAGCCCATGTACATAGGGTATTGGAAATTCTCCGACATAGCTTCTCCATTCGTCGTCTAGAGGGGGACCGTCTACTTTTAGTCCTCCTAGTGGATTGGGCCTATCGAGTAAAACGACTTCTACATCGTTCTCAAAGCAGGCTTCTATGGAATACTTCATACAACTTTTGAAGGTGTAGGAGCGACTTCCAATATCCTGAAGGTCGATAACCAGAACATCGATGCCCTTGAGCATTTCGGGCGTTGGCTTGCGATGTTTCCCGTGAAGGGAATAGACAGGAAGCCCGGTTCTCGGATCGATGGAGTCGCTGATTGAAACACTGGCTTTCTCTTTGCCGTAGATGCCATGTTCCGGTCCGTACAATGCGACGAGGTTCACGTTGTGGGCGCTTTGGAGTATCAGAATGCTGCTCACGCCATTTCGATTCACTCCTGCCGGATGGGTCAGCAATCCAACCCGTTTTCCTTGCAGCAAGTCGAATTGGCGCTCCGTAAGGACATCAATCCCCAGCTTAATGGCTTCTGTCGATGGCGTCGCCATTACGGCAACGGCTGCTGAACTAATCGTAGTCGAAACTTGGCTACTTGCTACTTGAATAAGGAAGGCTGGCAGGCTTAGAGACAGAACCAGCTTCGTGTAAAGCTTGCAGCTCATTCGCAAAAAACGCGGCGGGAAGCGATGCATATGGGAATGCAATCTGTGTGGAAAAAAGATCCGTGGCAAACCGGAATGCTACTTCTTGTTCAAAATTCTTTTAACGCTGATCGGTCTTTGCGCCTTCTTGTAAATCACGAAGCGATAAATCATATCCAGAACAAATGCGACTACCAGGGCGGCTACGATCCCACCCAAGATTATGGAAGACGCTTTGTATCCGACATCTGAAACGGGCAATTCAAGCCCGAAGAGCTGGATTAAGAAGTGACCTATCACTCCCAAAACCGGATAGATAACCAGCATAGTCGCGAAATTGGTTACGAGCTGGGTACCCATAATGACGGGCAGGTTTGCTCTAAGAATCAAAGCAGCAGCGATGGCCAACACGAACTGAAGTCCTACGAGAGGCTGAAAGGCGATGATAAAGCCCGCATAAAGCGCGATGCTCACTTCTCGTACCCTGAAGGACCAAAGGAAAGGACGTTTCCGAGCGGTCTTGGCGAACCATTTGAGCACCGGCCAACGATGCAGAGTAGCCTTTCTCGGCAAAGGTCTCAGAAACTGCTTTGCTCGACGGATCCGATGATGGCGATGCTTTACATGTTCGCCTTCAACGTTGGCTTCGAGGTCTGCTAGTTTCATTATTCGCTTTCTGGTTTTTTGAGTCGAGAGCCTGCTATCTCTTATCGGCACTCGCTGTTAGTCATTGAATCGACAAAGCGTGTTGCGCGCCAAATTGACGATTTGCGGCTTGGAATGGAGTTGGCAGACCTCTCACGAATCATACGTTGAAGGTCTTCGAAACAGATTCAGCTAAGAGGGATTTCGTATTTCTTAGCGCTTCCGCTAGCGGCATATTTCCTGGAGAAATTGCGTTGATAATAAACGTATCCGAATCTTGCTCAATCGAGCTTTCGACTGAACCTGCAAAGACATGGACGTTCTTGCCTAGGGCGAGAGCTTCTTTCACTAGTGAGCCTGGGCCCTTTCCCTGAAATGACGATTGGTCGAATCTTCCTTCACCTGTCAGCACCTGATCGGCTGCACTTAGTTTTTCATCCAGGCCGATCCATTTCTTCACAAGATCGAAGCCAGGAACGATTATCCCACCTAAAGCGACATTAAGTCCGAAAGCCGTTCCTCCAGCAGCTCCGGATCCTGGACTCGACATCGCCTTAGCCGGGTCGGCGTCCATCGTTTCGCAGAGTAGCCTGGCTGTTTCTGCGGTAAGCGATTCCAGCCGATCATAGTCTTCTGGCTTCAACCCTTTTTGCGGTCCGAAAATCGCGGCAGCCCCATTTCTCCCTAGCAAGGGATTCTCTACGTCGCAGGCAATTCTGATCTGCAAGCTTTGTAAGCGGGACTCGCTAGGCACTCTAACAGATTGGATTGATGGCCAAGCCTCCGGGCTTGGAAATGCACTCAATGGAGAGCCATTCTTGTCCAGAAAATTGAATCCCAAAGCCTGCAATGCTCCCAACCCTAGATCATGGGTCGCCGAGCCGCCCAGTCCGATAACCGCAGCTTCCGCTCCTTCCTCGACTGTTTTTTTCATCAACTCGCCCAGCCCGAAAGTAGTTGTTTTCCACGGAGTTCTTTCTTTCTGAGAGAGTAGGGCGATGCCGCTGCTTTGAGCCATCTCGATAATAGCGACTCGTTTCGTTTCGGCCGAAAATTGCAGAAGCTTCTTCGCTTCTTTACGTATCGATTCGATTGATACAATACCAAAAATAGCTTCAATTTTTCCGCCCAAGGATGAAGTCGTTTTCGTTTTGAAAAAGTCCCCATCGATAGCTCCGGTTAGAGTGTCGCAAAATCCATCACCACCGTCGGCTAACGGAGCCGTTTCAATTTTCCAATCTGGATGACTTGATTGGATTGCCTGCTTTGCAATCTCGCAAACCTCTCTTGCAGTCAGCGCATCTTTGAACTTGTCGAATGCGATCAACGTATTCACCGCATCGTTCTCATTGTTCTTACTCAATGAGTAAAGGACAATCGTGTATATAGAATCACGATACAGACAGCTTGCGTTGATTTATCAGGCCAAGCCGTCTTATTGTTGATTCGCCGAAATTATCAGTTCAGACTCGACGCCTTTAACCCCATCCGCTTCGGCGGCCTTTTCAATCGCTTGGCTCGCCATTTCGTAAGTGGGCACGGATCCGGAAAGCTTCACCATCCCATCATCTACCTCGATGCGTATCGCTTCGCTATCGATATCCTTGTCCAGTTTGAATTTGCTGCGAATTGCTACCGCGATTTTGAGATCCTTGCCAGACTCAAGGGCTTCTTGGCTTTTTTCCTTAACGTTTTCCGCCAGTTTCGCCGCTTTTTCTTTACCGCTCTCAAGTGTTTCTTTCGCGCTTTCCTTCAGGTTTTCCAATTTTTCCGAGGAGTTCTTCGAATCTTCGGTCTTGGGAGCGATCAACCCCTGGAACGATTCGGGCGAGTTGAAGTATGCCGTGACAACGCATCCGATAAAAATGCCTAGAAGCAAACCTGCGAAGAAAACTTTCATTAGTTGGCGAATCTTAATCCTATATTCGAGACGAGCAAGTGTTTAGCCCTTTTGGTAGTCCTTCAGCCAACTTCAGTTGTTCCCTGGGCTTGCCCTGTCTCTGCGGAATCAGTCGTAATTGAGAATAACGACTTGCTACTCAAGGTTGCCTTAACAGCATGCCTTGTCCTTGAAAAGCGAACCTAGAAATTCGGACCAATCCAAAAAGCGGGTCTTCCGCTCTAAGACGGACCAAATTTTAGTACCGGTTTGTGGCCTCCATGCCGTTGATGCTGTTTTTCGCTACAAGCCGGCTATTGTTGAGAGGCTCTTCTTTGATGAGCAAACCGGGAAGATGCTGGGTGACGTTTGCAAATTTCTAGCTGAAGAACGAAAACCTTATCGACAGGTTTCTCGCGACGAGTTGGTGAAGATTGCCGATACGCGTCACCATGGAGGTGTGGTTGCCATTACCCGTCGGCGTCCTTTGGAAAAGGCGACCCCCAAAGCGGCTGCCTTTTGGGCTGAAGAGGGGTTGCCGCTATTAATAATGGATGGCGTGGGCAACGCTCATAATTTCGGCGCTATTGTTCGAGCGGCTGCGTATTTTGGGGTTGAGAAGGTATTGATCGCCGATACGCGTCGGCAGGCTCGTCCTAATGCATCTGCCTATCGGATCGCCCGAGGCGGGCTTGACATGGTCGATCTACGACTCGTCGACAACATGCCTGTATTTTTGAAATCAATACAAAAGAGCCATATTCTGATCGGATCATCGCCGCAGGGAAAGCCAATGCCCGACTTGTTGTCTCTTTGCTCGACCGAGGATGTTGGTAAACCTGTTGCGATTGTCATTGGCAATGAAGACTCCGGCTTGTCCGAAACGGTTTTGGAAGCTTGTTCGGAAGTCGTTGCTATCCCTGGCGGCGGAGCCATTGACTGCTTGAATGTGGCTTCGGAGGCTGCGATTCTTTTACAAAAGTATGTAGCTGACGGATACTGAAACGGAAGAATTCAATCGTTGTCCTCCAGCAGGGATTTCAAGGCTTCGACGTATAGGAATGGGGAATGGTCAGCAAAGTAATCACTTGGAATGGCGTTGAATTCGCCGTTCGACCAGTGTTTCTGAAAAACCTTCTCCAAGTACAACAGGTGCCCTTTGCGTCGGCTTTCCCATTTGTCTTTCAGTATGGGCTCTGAGAGCATCTTTCCAGAAGACGTGATAAAGTATGTAGCGCCAAAATGGTGATAAAATGGAGGGCTTGGCAGGCGAGGGATGATGTCGTTGTCATGAACAATCCGGTACAGCTTCAAATCATTCGCCGAAGCAGCCAGTTTTTTATTTCCCACACGTGGAGCGCCGATGGTATAAACTCCAGTAACGGGGCGCTCGCTTCGCAGAGCATAAAGAGTAGCCAAGGCCGCTCCTAAGCTATGCCCTGCTAGCCAAAGTGGTTTTGATTTATTTGGGTCTGCGGAATCGACTGCTTTATCAATATCTTCTCTCACAAATTCCAGCGCGTCGATGAACCCGCTATGCGCTTTGCCAAGCTGGCCAAATCTTTTTTTGATAATCTTGGCATCCGTTAAATAGTCGACTTGGTCTCCGGTTTCCGTTCCGCGAAATACCAGGATCATCGCGTTTTCGAACGAAGTTAAAATGGCAAAGGTTCCAGCTTCGTCAAAGAATGTTATCTCTATTGCTCCCGCTCGTGTCAGATGCTCCTCGATGACGCTATTCTCTTTGACGTATGCTAGAAGACTGCATTCGGCAAGAAAGGCTGCCTTTTCGATATCAAAGCCTGAAGTGTCTTTATCAAACGGATACGAATTCTCGAAATAGGGGTAATGCGGTTTTGGAGCGAATAGAGCGTCGTGAGTGAATTCGTTTGGACTATGGCTTGCCCCTAACGCATTCGAGCAAATGAAGGCTGCTATTAAAAGCGCTGCTGTTCGTTCGATTCGGGACTCCTTCCAACTCATTGCATTGCCTTTTTGAATTCCGGTTATGTAAGACTAATCCATGTCCGATTCGTTCCGAAATAGCGGTTCATATGTCTCGCCCTTTAATGTTTTAGATTAGGTTTTAACGCTTGCTAGTTTGAGCATGCTATTTCGTCTTAACTCCGTGGTAACCGAGTCGCTCTTTTAACGGTCTTAGCTTTTGTGGGTAAAGGTTATAAAACAAATTCTCTATCAAATCGTATATTGGGAGCCTATTCCTTGATGGCGATCTTCGCTGTCGTTTTAACTTTCGTGTCGGAGGCAGGTCTCTTCAAGCGAGAGACGACTCGCGTGCTCGTGGATTCGGTCGCTAAGGACGAATATGTTCAGGCAAGAGAATTGGAAGGAGGAAACTCGGTTGAGACCTATCACATTTTCAAAGGCCGCTTTTTTGGGGGTAATGTGCGTGATAACAGCCTAACCAGGGTTCCTTTTATCGATATCGCGAGTGCCTTGGTCAAGGACCTGCGGAAGAATCGCTATTATCCTGCCAGCTCCAAGGAGAAGGGCGATTTGCTTATTGTGGTTCATTGGGGAGTCACAGCGATCGAAGATGATTGGGAGGATTTGCTCGGCATTACTGACTATGGTTCTAACGAAACAGGGAACGCTTTCGGCGATGAAGGATCCGACGCGCTCGGAGGTCTGGATTCTGGCAACTCCTTCTCATCCGATTACGCCTTTGATGGGGATTTCTACGATCAGCGTCAGTATTCTGATGCGAGCAATGCCAAGCTTATTGGTTTCGACCGAGCCCTGCGCCGCAAAGGTCTTATGCCTCAAGACGAGTACGAGCTGAGGACCATGCTTCGAGACGAGCGCTACTTCATCATTCTCATGGCCTACGATTGGCAGAAATTGAGAACGGAAAAGGAATTCGATCTTCTTTGGTCGACACGTTTCAGCCTCGATTCGATAGGCACCAATTTCGAAGAGGCTTACCATTCTCTAAGCCGAGCCGCTTCGGATTATTATGGCACCCATCTCGACGGCGAGCTTGCCAAATCCAAGACCTGGCTCGGTTCGGGCGATGTTGAGACAGGGGAGCTGGAAGTGGTTGAGACGGTGGAAGAGGAAGAGCTTGAGGCTAGGAAGGGCAAATAGTCGGCCCAGGCAGATCCATTGCTAGTCAATTACATCCACATCCAGAATAATCGGTTCGGCGCCTCGTTCGTGAAACCAGCAGACATGTTCTGAAACGAGATCTATTCTGAGTTGATACTTCCCGATTTCTTTTAAGTTTATTGGTATTCGCATTTTGAGGATGTCTCCGGGCAAGGCGTCTTTTTCGAGTCCCACTCGACCCCTTTCCGCTTTTATTTCGCGTGTCTCAAGATCGAGCTCCTGGATGCCAATTGCTACAGTTCCGATCGACCCTTCAGGTCCACAAAGCCATAAGTTTGAGCCTGTATTCTCAATTTCAATATCAAGCCAGCATGCTTCATCCTTTCTGATTTGCAGCTGCCTCCTTTCAACTTTAAGCGAACAAGCCAGCCCGTCTGCGAATCGACTATCCAGAAGCGATTCGCCTTTTTGGAAATACATGATAGCCGTTAAACGCCCAAATACACCCATTGAACTCGTGACTGATTTTACGCGTCGCTTTTTAACGATCTTTTGCCATTCTTCAAAATCGATCAAAAGCTCTGGCATGGTTGCGACTTTTAGTTTTGGTCCAGTGAATCCTGTGTATTCAAAAAGCGCTTTCAATTCGGCCAAGTCGAGATCGTTTTCCAGTACCTTATGCTGTCTCATTTCCGCCTGAGAACTCTTGCTTTTCGAATGAGCCCCAATGGGTTCGCTCAGAACGATGGTACCCCGATCTGCCAATACTCTATAAAATTCATCAACTATTGTTTTCTGGTTGGGTACATGGTGAAAGGTGTCGTAGCATACAATACGGTCGACCTCATCGTCTCTCAACGGAAGCTTGTATCCGTCGAACAATCTAAAATCCCAACAACTCTCTCGACTTTTTGGGACAGGATATTTTTCGAATAGTATTCGAGCCAGACGTAAGGCTTCTTCTGATACATCGACCCCAATCACTTCACAGCCCATCTGCCAGAGGAATTTGGATATCCAACCTGTGCCAGAACCGAAGTCTAAAACTTTCATTCCGGGGGCCAAGTTGAGATTTTCCCACATTAGACCCAAGCGGACTAGGTGTTTGGGCGTTTCAAATGGATCAGAAAAAGGCTTTGCTAGGAGGCTGGGCGATGAGCCGATCTTTTTGTAATATTCGTTTGAGAAGAAGTTAAATTCCTCGACACTTAATTCGTTTAAAAGCTTCTTGGGGTCTATCAACGTTGTCTCGCTACACCGAGCTGATTGGCTTTCACGAATGATTCTCATCTATCTTAAGTCAGCCACAACCTATGGCTACGTTTTTAACTGCATTAAGACAAGGTCTTGCTCGTTTAAAGCATGGCCAGGATTATTTGACCACAAACCATTAATAATTCGGGTAACTTCAAGATTCGCTTTTTCCGCGTACTCGCGAATCCTATGTTCTGAATAAGCTATTGCATTGTCTGGATAGTCGGGATCCTTAACTTTTACTCCATCCATATTGTTGTAAAGATGATCAAACTCATAGTTAGGCGAGATGCATGTTCCTTTTCCTTGATATCTATCAAGAACGAAAAAACTGAATAGAATTTTGCCCCCAGGCGCTAGCACGCGACCTGTTTGCCCCAAATAGTTCTCCAGTTCGCCTGGTAGTAGATGCGTAAATACAGAGGCAGCGTAGACGCAGTCAAAAGTCTCATTTTCAAAGGGAAACTCGAATTCTGACGCGCTCTTGACTCCTGAGGGATTGTAATGGCGATTATAAATGTCCGCGTGTATATATTTGAAATCTGGGACAATAGACGTTATACGTCTACTAGCTTCATCAACTTGCTCCTTATCGACATCAAGCCCTCTATAATACCCTGGGTTCCAAAGGTACTGAAGCAAGGCCCTAGACGTCCTGCCGTGACTACAGCCTAACTCTAGTATTCTTGATTCTCTCTTTATCTCGCAAAGCAGTGAAAGGTAGGCGAAATATTCCCAAACCCATCGGTAATAGTGGCTGTAGGGCTCTTTTGGGTCTTGCCAATATTTTGTTTCAGGAAGGAATGGGTCTTTGTCATTCATCAATTCGATGAACCAAACTTTTTTTACTCGATATACAAATCATTTGTTAGTAACCATGTAGTCTATTGTCGTGTGGTGTCAAAATTGAGGTTTACTGGGGTGCCGGCTTGTTACTTGTCGTCGTTAAGAATGAAAATTATGCGCAATTCTCCAAATCCATTTTCGATGCATTCAGATATAACTTACTCAAAAGGATTCTTCGACGAGGAAAAGATTGGTCATGAGCCGTTTAGGTGGATGTCCCTTGAAGCGAAGTTGGGCATTGGCTCTGAAGATGGCTACACCGATTCTAGGTTTCTCGAATTTCAGGTGCTTTCCGCTTTCTATGATCTGACACAAACGCTCACGATTACAGTTGGTTCGAAGAGTTCTTCGTTTCCCTTGGTCTACGGTTGGAGTTCTCTTTCCGTCGAATTGGAGCCGGGAATCCAGGATGTTTCCTTTGAATTGGACAATCCATACCCGGAAGAGCTGCACCCAGGCGACACTCGCAGGCTGGGGGTTCTCTTTAAAAATCCACAAATTCATAAGAGAGCCGAGCGGCATCAAGCAGTCCTTCAACAAGCTGTGAATGGGGCCCTCAACACTAAAGAGGTTATCGAAGGTAAAGAGGTGCTTGAATCGATGCCAAGATGCTTGGGTATTGATTTACATGGCGTTTGCAATGTTAAGCCGCCTTGTGTCTATTGCGAGTGGGATCTCTCCAAGAACTACGAGGGCAAAAACGTAAATGCTCCTTTCACTCTGGAAACACTTGATGAGTACGGGCCCTTTTTCGAAAACTGCAGCGAATTGATAAACTGCTCTATCGGAGAGCCATTTATGATGGGTCAATTTGACGATCTTCTCGATGCCTTTGGGAATCGAAGCAAGATGCTTGAAATGAGTTCGAACGGTCAAATACTGACGGATAAGAACATACAGCGTCTCCTGGGAAGAAATATACACCTTTACGTTTCGCTCGATGCCGCAACTGCAAGTACTTATGCTAGACTGCGAAACAATACGTTTGATCGTATATTGGAAAATCTGAAACGTTTAATTTCGGCGAAAGGCGGTCCTGGTAACCTTCCCTTTGTCTATCTTGTATTTATGCCTATGAAGGCTAATATCCATGAAGTGGATCTATTTGTCGATCTTTGCGCAGAGTTGAATGTTGATAATATGGTACTTAGACCATTGAACGAGTCAGATTCCTCTTCTCTGAAATGGGATCGTGGCGGATATCATTTTGATTACCAGAATGAGTTGCTTCCCTTTGATGAACGCGTACGTATTGCGGGTAGAGTTACTGAGCGGTGTGAGTTCAAAGGAGTCGCTCTTTTGAATCAGATGGACTTTGGTGGTGAGTTGGCAGGAGCATTTGAGATCGAATTCGAAAAGGGGCGTCAAGAAACGCGTGAAATTCTTGGTATTGTAAATAGTGAGACGTTGAATCTATCCCCAGATGAAATTCAGGCTTCTTCAGAATCCGAAGACTCAACCAAATCTGAAAAGCTCCCGCCACCAGCTCCCTCTATGGGAAGAGAAAAGCTGCCAGCTTGTCTGGAGCCTTGGAATCGCTTGTACATTCTTAGGCGAGGAGTTTTGCCATGTTGTTATGGGCATGAGCCGATTGCCGAGATGAGCCAATATAAAGAAACGTGGAACGGCCCCATCATGAGAGAAATTAGATCAGCTCTTGCTAGAGGGGAATTTCACGAATATTGCCTCAATTGCAAGGCCTGCCCTGTTGTCCAAAAGGCTCAACACTCTGGCTCCTTATCTTCTGATGAATCTTCTGTAATCATGGAAGAAGAGGAAGAGCCGATCATCAAACCAAGCTTAGCCAAGCGGCTTTCCGATTTCGGCCGAGCTCTTGTTGGAGCTAAGGATTAGACCTGCATAGCAAACCAAAAAGAGAAGCCCGTTATTCAGTTTAATTTTTACCGTTGCTTGGTGGGAATTCGAGATTTGCTAAGTCAAGCATCCTCAATTTCAATCCTCTGGGCTCTTTTGGATACAAAAAGTGTGTGAGAATTCGTTTATAGGTCGACCTATAAATGGGTCATCTATAACTTCAATTACGTTGCAATTGCACTTGTGCAATAACTCGAAAATCCTTTTCTGTGGTATGTAATGCATCTCGATATCATAATCTTCGTACTCTCCTTTAAGATATTCTATAGCGCTGAAACGATAGCCTTTCTTGTATGTAGCCACTTGAAATAGACCCACGCCACCCGGGTTTAAGCTGTCAAAAAGTTCCTTCAGTATAAATTCAATAATAGGTGGTGGATTATGTTGTAGCACTATGAGAGATAAAAAGGCGTCGAAATTCGGAAGTTTTCTGAACTCCAATAATCCGTTCATTTTATAGAAAATAGTGTTTTTAAGCCCGATTCTTTTTAAATGTTTTCGAGCAAGGTCTATATGGTTCCTTGAAATATCTACTGCATGAACTAGATCAAATTTTGTAGCTAGCCATCTTGTAATTCTCCCAACTCCGCAACCAAGCTCCAAGCACGACTTGAGTTTTGATTTATCTAAGCCATTGCGGGCCAAAGTCTCTAGGAAAATATCGACCTCAGTTATCCCTGAATTATAGAAAGTTTCTTCATTTTCAATGAAATTTTTTGTTTTGAAATTTTCTTGGCTAAGAACGGACCAATGAGGCTCTGTCGATCCTAACCTTTCCCATTTGGTCCTCACCCCTTCGATCATTTCGGAGAGTTGGTCGTCTGAAATATCCTCCTCAATGCTCATTCCCGGAAGGAGACCCAGATGTTGATTTATCGTAATCTCATTATTCTTTTTTCTAAATTCTTCAGAGATAACGAGATTATAAATAAGTTCTTTTATGTTACTCGAAATTTTCTGATGATACTCGATTGCATATTTACTTTCTGGATCTCTATCATAGAAAAGGCGATAAGCCCATATAATATGATCTTCTGTAAGTGGCATAAGTTTTAGGTTGGATTAAAGCTTTTATTGCTTTTTCTTAATCAGGAAACTGTTGGAAATCTCTCTGGAGGGAAAGCCTGTTTTAGGGTCTACGATGACTTCTAGGAGGTCGCAGTCGTTTTCTTTCAGGATTTCGAAGACGCGTTTTTGCGGCAGAAAATGAACCTCCATTTCGTCTTTTTCGTAATCGATTTCCAAGTACGTCTCTGTAGCAAAGGCGTAATTATGGCTATAGGTAGGCAGTTGAAAGAAACCGATGCCGTTTGGCTTTAGGCTTTTCAATAAACGATCTAAGATGACCTCAATAACGGGAGGCGGGTTGTGCTGGAGTACGATAATCGAGTAAAACAGATCGACCATGGGTAATGTTTCGAAGTCATTGATAGCGTTTATATTAAGAAAATCAGTATTTTGGATACATAACTTCTCGAAATGCTTTCTAGCGATCTCCAGATGAGCTTCCGAGATATCGTAGGCGTAGACTTTTTCGAAGCTCTCTGCCAGCCAGCGAGTGACTCTGCCAACTCCGCAACCCAGTTCTAGGCAAGTCTTCAATTCCGTAAGATCAATTCCACTACGTTCCAGCGTTGTCTTGAGAATATTCTCTTCGAGCTTTCCCGACCTATAGAATTCAGCTTCGTTTTGATCAATTTTATCCGACTGGAATTCTTCTATGGTGACCACTGACCAATGCGGCTTCTGCTCGCCCAACTTCTGCCATTTGGCCTGGGTGATTTCGAGAATTTTCTCAATTTCAGAGGGCGAGGCATTCGTATCGACATGCATCGGAGGCTTGTCGCCTATGTAAGGCATGATGCCAAGCTCTTCATTGTTGTCTTTGAACTCTGAAGATCCCAATAGATGCTTTCTCAGAGCTTTGATGTCTTTAGACCTGGAGCGATGAAACGCTATAGCTTCTTGGTTTTCGGGTTCTCTGTCATAAAAAAGGCGATATGCCCAAATGATTTCTTCTTCGCTGAGAGGCATGGATTCCGCGGACCAACAAATCTTAGAAGATAGTTACCCGTAGGCAGCTCCTGTATCCACATCGATTACCTTATAGTTCTCAACGTGGAAATGAGGGTCGGCTCTGAAGGTGAGTTGGGCGTTGTAGTCCTTTTCCAAACTCAGCAGAAGATCTGCGTCTTCTTCGCGCAGGCGATCGATGATAGAAGGGTTGACTAGGATGCGGAGCTTGATGGCCTTTTTCTCGTCTTGAGCTCTGGCTCTGGCTCGACGTACGATACCCGATAGCTTACGCTGCAGCTCGACGCTTACGGTTGTAGCGGATTTTACGATACCTTTGCCTCGACAGTAGGGACAATCCGTATACAAGCCTGAAGAGACGCTTTCCTGCATTCGCTGACGCGTCATTTGCATGATACCCAGTGGCGAAATCGGCAGGATGTGGGTCTTGGCTTTATCGAGAACCATGGCGTCACGCATGCGATTCAGGATGGCATTGCGGTAGCGTCGCTGCTTCATGTCGATGAAATCGATGATGATGAGACCGCCGATATTGCGCAGCCGTATTTGCCGAGCCACTTCATCAGCTGCCTCGCAATTCACCTGAAAAATCGTATCGTTTTCGTTGCCCTTGTTTTTGTGTGAACCGGTGTTCACATCAATCGCGATCAGGGCCTCTGTCTCCTCTATGACTAGCTGCCCTCCGGATGGAAGCGGTACGGCTCTCTGGAAAGTTTGTTCGATTTGTCGCTCGATATTATAGCGCTCGAAGATGGGGATGCTGTCTTGATACTGGTGAATCTTGCTGGTCGAGCGTTTGGAAATCTGCCCGACCATCTCCACGATCTTGCCATGATCCTCTTCGTTATCGATGAGCACGCGATCGATGTCTTCCGTGAGAAAATCGCGAACCGTTCGCTCTGCCAGGTCCGGTTCCTTGTAGAGGCATGAAGGCGCTTTCACAGAATCCATCTTCTTTTGGATCCGCTCCCACGTCCTTAGCAGAATGTATAAATCCCGGACAAAGTACCGCTTCTTCTTACCTTCGCCAGCGGTACGGACTATGATTCCCATTCCTTCGGGAATGGTCAGGTCCTGAATGATTTTTTTAAGTCGAGCGCGCTCTTTGTTGTCCTCAATCTTTCGGGAAATGCCACACTGATCCGAGTATGGCATCAAAACCACGAAGCGTCCAGGAAGCGACAGGTTGGTTGTCGTACGTGGCCCTTTAGTGCCGATAGGTCCTTTGGTGACTTGAATGACAATCTCTGTCCCAACCGGGTAGTGATTGGGAATGTCTTTTAGCGTGATCTTCTTCTGATTTTTCTTCTTGGAAGACCGATTGACCCGCACGACTTCGACCGAGGAGTCGGCGGCTTGGGGCAATATATCCCAATAATGTAGAAAAGCGTTTTTCGGCAGGCCTATATCCACAAAGGCGGCCTTTAATCCGGGGTCGAGATTCTTGATCTTGCCCTTGAAGATTCCTCCAACGATTCGCTGAGCGCTTTGGCGGCGCTCGATGTCGAACTTGTCGAGGATCCCGTTATCAAGAAGACCAACGCGGGTTTCGAGCGGCTCGGAGTTGATGATCAACTCCCGGTAAGCCGGCTTCTCCTTCTTGAATGTCTCTATTATCTTGGTGAAAAGCGGGCGCTTCTTGGCTCGCTTGCTTGCTTCTTTCTTCAGTTCCGCCTGGTCGACTTTCTCGACCTCTGGTTCCTTTGGAGGGTTTCTAAGCTCTTCCTCATACTTCTTGGAAATTTCTTCGTTTTCGATATTTTTGGTTTGGTCGCTCATTATTAAGGTTTCCTGATTTTGCAGGAGGGACCTCCGCATGGAGCGGCATCGAGTCGGGCGATACGATTTGGCTGGGGATGACCATCTCTAGAAATCTTTTCTAAAACGATACACGCTTTGCGCTATACCCTGAAGGATACAGCAACTCACCATGAAGGTGCCTCCGTGACTTAAGAACGGGAGCGGTAGTCCTGTGATCGGCATCATCCCTATCGTCATTGCTATGTTTACGAAAATATGAACGGAGAACAACGTTGCCACGCCGAGCGCGAGTAGGGTCCCAAAGCGGTCCCTTGCAGTGCTGGCGATGCGAATGCTGTTTCCAATGAGCAAGCCGAATAAGGAGAGCACGACTACGCTTCCCAAAAAGCCGGTTTCCTCCGCGATAACGGAAAAAATGAAGTCGTTATGGGCCACTGACCGGGGCAAGTAGCCCAGCTGTGCCTGGTAGCCATTGGTCCAGCCTTTGCCGAACAAGCTTCCAGACGCTACTGAAATGACAGACTGTTCCCGATTCCAGCCGATGCCTTGGGCATCGACCTTGCCGGGGTTTAAAAATCCAAGGACCCGCTCTCGTTGATAGTCTTCAAGCGGTACCCATGAGTGTGGTTCGTATTGGCCTCTGGCCTGGATTGGCTGGAGACCTTCCTTCTCTAAAAATTCACTATACTTAAACGTGTCGATCGCGATGATGCCTACAAAGACCGCGAATAGCAGGATGCTCGTCGCAAAAAAAGTCTTGGAGAGGTTTGAGGCGTATAGCTGCGCGAACACGATAAACGGAATTACCATAGCCGATCCAAGATCGGGCTGGAGTAAGATCAAGAGAAATGGAATGAAAATCGCAAGCGCCATTTTGCCAAGGACTTGGAGAGAATCGCGTACGCTTCCAACCTCGGAACGCGTCAAAATGCTGGCTCCAATAATAATGCAGCTCAGCTTCGCGACTTCAACCGGCTGAACATCATAGCCTAGATTCAGCCATCGCTTGGCTCCTTGCTTTTCTACCCCCAGCGGACTCCAGAGAACCATGGCTAAAAGCAGAATAGCCCCTGCATAAATCAGGTGCGAGTACTTGAGCATGATTTTGTAGTCTATGAAAGAGACTACATTGTAGGCGATCACTCCGAGGATGAACCAAACGATCTGGCTTTTCCAAGCCGAGCCTCCATTGAAATTCTGGGCGCTGTAGATAAAGAAGATGCCAATCGTCGCCAGGGCCAGGATGCACGACGGAGAGATCAGATCGAATCGCGAATGATCGTGTCGTACTTTCGGCATGGAAGGTTGAAGGACTTATCTCGTTTTTGGAGTAACCCAATCAGTTGGCGAATTTTCCTCTCTATTTGGAAGAAAAAACGCCTCGATTTGAAGATTTGGAAACTGAACCTCAGGCCAATGGCGTATAAATAAATGAAGCTTCATTTGGCAGGTGTGGAGAAGGAGAGAGTGAGCCCCCGAGTTCGGGGGCTTCTTCATTTTGCAAAGAATCGCAAAGGCGATTATCTAGACTGAGCGAGGAGTCTTGTCGTTCCCCGTTGTTTGTCGCATAAAGTGGTTTCGCGACAAATTTACGTGAAAGAGCTCGTTATACCCGATATCCATCAACGCATTTCCGCCTTGGAAAGGATTCTAGACCGATGGGAAAAGGAAGTGGATCGCGTCATATTCCTCGGCGACTATTTCGACGAAAAAGGAGCTGGTTTACACGACACTGACAACGCGGACACAACTATTTCCTGGCTTCTCGATTCATTGAAACAAACGAATCGAATCCACCTTCTCGGCAATCACGATCTATCCTATCGCTGGCCGAACGGATACTCCTGCTCGGGACGTCAAGATTCTACCGTACACTTAGTCGATTCGATATTCAGCGAAGATGATTGGAGCCAGTTTCATTACGCGATCTCGACTCAAGGTTGGCTTATCAGCCACGCAGGCTTTCACCCTTTGTTTCTGGGTTCGCTGAGCGATAATGAAAGTCTCATAGATCAAGCCCTTACAATGGCGACGAGCCTACAAACTTCTCCTGATCCTGAAGCCGAGCTTTTGCAGGCCGGAGCCGCTCGCGGCGGTGAGCTAGACTTTGGTGGAATTGTTTGGCTGGATTGGAATTACGAGTTCCAGCCAATCGAAGGGATTAATCAGCTTGTCGGGCATACCTTCGATCCGTTCCAAGCTCGCTGTATGGAAATAAATGATACGGGTGAAGTTAAACGCAACGACTTCTCGTTAGACCAAATCGACGGAAACGATTCCCAAGCTTTTTCTGACGAAAGACGCAGTACGAACTGGTGCATCGATTGTGGTCTGAACGTCGTAGCCATCATAGAAAGCGGCCAACTCAGCCTACATGCAGTCGGGTAGCCCTATCACGTAGCGGCATGTCTACCCGTCGGCAGGGCTCAGGGTGGTGAGCTTTGTCGAACCAAGACATGCCGACCCAAACCCCCAAGTCTCCAATCCAAAATTGACCTTCAGTCCGACCTGCGTTATCTAAGGAATAACTTTATTTATGCAGTCAATCACCTCTACCAAGAAAGTATTTCGGCTCGGCTAGTTCTCTATGGCGGATGTTGTCGAGAGGGTTCGTATTGATCGCTGGTTGTGGGCTGTACGCCTTTTTAAGACCCGAACCCAAGCCGTGCATGCTTGTAAGTCTGGCCATGTGAGAATCGAAGACGAAAGGGTTAAACCGTCTCGAAGCGCTCAGGTAGGAGAGGTCATCCATATCGAAAAGGAGACGTCTTCGCATATCGTTCGTGTTAAAGCCCTGTTGGAAAAGCGGGTTGGAGCGAAGCTAGTGTCTGATTTTCTTGAAGACCTTACTCCCCCTGAACTTATCGGGCAGAAAACCCAGACTCTGGCTCAAGCCCTGCTCAAACGCGACAGGGGTACGGGTCGTCCTACCAAAAAAGAGCGTAGGGACATAGATTCGCTCCTTGAAGAGAGTGAGGTTTCTTCGGGAAATTGATTTTCGTCAAAAGCCGCTCACCGCGAACCTAGATCCCGCTTTAGCTATTTTGATTCGCATTAGTGATCGAAGTAGGATTGAAATTTTCGGATGGATAAGAAGAAGCCAGGTCACAGCATGATCAAAGCTTTCGTTATTCCTTTCACCATCGCCACTTCCGTGGTTGCTTTTATGATGTACTACGCTCCTCAGTTGGGTCCCTTTGCCTACATTTCCGCCTGGATGGGCATTTTCTTTTGTCTCTCCGTCTGGGGCCTGGTTACTAGCAGTTGAGCTATATGCCGGCTAGTCCTGATACCATTGTTTTGCCTTCGCTTGATGATCTCTTCAAAGAGATTCTCAAAGCAAGACAGCGTGTTTATGAAGTAGGTCAACCCACTCCTTTGCAAAAGCTGGACGCTGGCAATGGAGAGAACGTCTTCATAAAGAGGGAGGATCTGTCACCGATTCATGCATACAAATGGCGAGGAGCCTACTACCGCATGAGCCTTTTGAGCAATGACGAATTGAAACGGGGAATAGTTTGCGCCTCGGCAGGCAACCATGCGCAGGGAGTGGCTTTGGCCGCTCGTAAACTGGCAACTAAAGCGACCATTTTCATGCCGCTTTCAACGCCTCTAATGAAACAGGATGCAGTTAGAGCCATCGGCGGCGATGCCGTCGAAGTGCTTCTAAGGGGTGACTCTTACGATGCCGCCTCAACTATGGCTCTGCGCTTTTCCCGTGATGAATCCAAAACCTTCATACATCCCTATGACGATCTTGCGGTAATGGCTGGCCAGGGAACACTGGCTGATGAAGTTGTCATGTCAGGCCGAGGAGCTTTCGATATCGTTTATTTGCAAATTGGAGGAGGCGGTATGGCCGCGGGCGTTGCTTGTTGGCTAAGGCGTTACTATCCAAACATCGAGATCGTCGGAGTAGAGGGCGTCGATCAAGCTTCGATGGCTGCTGCATTGGCGAAAGGCGAGCCCGTCGAACTGGACTATCTGGACGTCTTTTGCGATGGGACGGCGGTGAAAAAGGCTGGCCACTTGACCAGCCACTTTTGTGGACAACTCATCGACCGCTTCATGACGGTTACCAACGAGGAGGTTTGCGCGGCCATCCAATTGCTTTGGGAAAGCCATCGGCTAGTACCGGAACCAGCCGGGGCTATGGGGCTGGCGGCTTGGATGAAGGAGCGAGAGCAGGTTGGCTCAAGAAAGGTTTTGTCCATCGTTTGTGGAGCGAACATGGATTTCAGTCAGCTTTCCTGGATCGTGCGTCATGCGGGAATCGGCTCATCTCATCGCAAGTACTATCGGTTTCATATCGAAGAACATCCGGGTAGCCTGCTCCATCTTTTGAATACGTTTCTGGATAGCGTGAATATTATCGAGTTCCAGCATGGCATTGTGGGCAAAAGCAAGGCAGCCCCAGTAATCGGTTTGGAGGCGATGCCACAGGAAATCGAGTTGCTAGAACGGCAGTTGACCAAGCTAGGAATTGATTTCGAGGACGCTACGGGCGACGAAGATGTCGAGTTTCGCATCATCCATTACGATGCCTTTCTCATCACGCATCCTTACTTCATCAAGATTGAGTTTCCCGAAAGGGCAGGAGCTCTGCACGATTTCCTGCAAAACAGTTGTAAAGATGCTAGTATCGTGTACTTCAACTATTACTACACCGGAGAACGAGTCGGCAGAGCTCTGATTGGTTTCGACTTTGAGAATGAATCGGCTCGTGAGGCCTTTCGAGATCGTGTTAATAGTCAGGATACAATTCTGAGGGCCGTTCATGAAATTGCTGAATCCACTATGCATCGTATTGTATGAAGCGGTATCCAACCTTTACGTTCATAGATCTGTTTGCCGGGATAGGCGGGTTTCGAATCGGTCTAGAGCGAGTGGGTGGTCAATGCGTCTTCAGCTCCGAGATCGATAAGCATGCGACTGCTACTTATGAAAGAAATTTTGGCGAGAAGCCAGCTGGCGATATAACGCAGATAAAAGCCGGAGACATTCCCTCTCACGACATTCTTTGCGGTGGTTTCCCTTGTCAGCCTTTCTCGATTAGCGGCAAGCGCCTTGGGTTTGAAGATGCGCGGGGAACACTGTTCTTCGATGTTATGCGGATTATATCCTGCAAACGTCCCCAAGCCGTTTTTCTCGAAAATGTTGCCAATTACGTGAACCACAAAGGCGGTCATACCTTACGTCGTACCGTCTCGATGCTAGAAGACCAAGGCTACCAAGTGGAGTGGGCTATATTAAGTGCTTCGGATTTTGGTGTGCCGCAGGCTCGCAAGCGGTTGTATATTGTCGGGATTCGCGAGGACGCTCAAAAACGGTCTTTCGCATTTCCTAAGCCCAGCAAGGTTAAAACAGCCCTCAAGGATCTTTTATTGAAAAACGGACAAGCGTCATCCTTCGAGCTTAATCGAAACGATATTCAGATTACTAAAAAGGATGTATCCGAAATTCTTTTACGTCGACCAAATCGACCTATTCAAATTGGAATTATCAATAAAGGAGGCCAAGGCGAGAGAATCTATTCCATCGAAGGGCATGCTATAACGCTTTCCGCCCACGGTGGAGGCGCAGCGGCTAAAACAGGAGCTTACCTGGTAGACCAAAAGGTTAGAAAACTACACCCCATCGAATGCCGACGCCTTATGGGCTTCCCTGAGTCTTTTCAAATAGATCCTCGTCCGGGCCAAGCCTATAAGCAGTTTGGCAATGCTGTTGTGGCTGATGTCATCGAGAAGATCGGTAACAAGATTTTGGATGTGATAGAGTGATTTTCAAAATCTTCTTCCGCTTCTCCTTCTTCTTCATCAATCCAACTCTATGAAATTCGCTCACGAAAAACTTATTGTCTATCAAAGAGCCCTCGCGTTCATAGCTTGGTCTCAAGATCTGCTAGAATCCATTTCTAAAGGCACTTCGGCAAAGAATCAACTGGAGCGAGCCCCTAATAGTATTCTCCTGAATCTTGCCGAAGGGAATGCTAAGTTTTCGAAGAAAGACCGAGCTCGGTTTTTCCAGATCGCTCATGCATCCGCCGTTGAATGTGCAGCATGTCTTGATATCCTTGTTGCTAGAAAACTTAAGAGTGAAACTGAAATTATCCCAGGCAAAGAGATCTTGGCTGAAATCGTAAAGATGACTTTGGGTTTACTATCGAAGAATGAAAGTTTCCTCGTCGAGGAAGAGTCCGGATTGTATGGACTTTCTGGATGTAGAGAAGAAAAAGTGGAAGTGGAAGAAGATGCTTAGCCTGTCATAGACTTATCTTCCTGCTTGATTATTTGGCTTTTCCTTATCCAAGTTAGCTAGTCTCATGGTTAAAACCAAAGAAAAGCGAACGGTTGACATGCAGGTCATGCGGGATTGGGTAGAGCCCAAGTCTCGGGTGCTCGACCTCGGCTGTGGTCGCGGCGTTCTTTTGGAATACCTGAAACAGCGTCTTGATATCGAGGCAGTGGGAGTCGATTTGAGTCAGGAGAAAATCAGTTCAGCCATCAAGCGAGGGCTCAGCGCTTACCTTGGTGACATGATGGAGTTCATGAAAGCTTTCCCCGACCAGCATTTTGATCGCGTGATTTGTTCGCGAACATTGCAAGAGTTAGACAACCCCACAGAAGTACTACGTGAAGCTCTGCGCGTTTCCCGACACATCACCATTGGGTTTGTGAATTTTGGATACTGGCGCAATCGATTGAGTATGCTTCTTAAGGGCCACCGGGTAGTGAACGAAGTCTATCCCACTGCATGGTCGGAATCCCGTCCGGCTAATCCGCTTTCCGTGAACCAGTTCGAATCCTTTTGCGCAGATAATCGGATTGAAGTCGTGCGGCATGTTTTTTTCCGTGGCAACTGGAAGAATGAGGCGACTTTCCTGCCGAATCTACTTTGTGGATACGCCATCTACGAGCTGAGCTCTGCCGATTAGGTTAGTTAAATTGTTAGGCTTTGCAGGAAGTCTCTCACCAACCGAAAGAGTTCAGGAGCCTCTACTAGGAAGGAATCGTGGCCTAGGTCCATATCGATTTGCATGTAGGAAGCGTTTATTCCTTGTCGCAGCATTGCCAATACAATCTCGCGATTCTGTTGAGGTGGAAACAGCCAATCAGAGGTGAAGCCTACCACAAGCGCTCTAGCCGTCATATCCTTGAAAGCCGCATCCAAACTTCCGTATGAGCTTTCCAAGTCGAAATAACCCAAAGCGCGCGTGAAATACAAATACGTATTGGCATCGAAACGATTAGTGAAGCTCTGCCCTTGGTACCGCAGATAGCTTTCGATTTCAAAATCGATATCGAAGGAAAAGTTTGGCGTATCGCTAGCCTTTCGCTTGCGTCCGAATTTCTTATCCATCCCCTTGTCGGAAAGATAAGTAATGTGGGCCATCATGCGAGCTATGGCCAAACCGACATTCGGTCCTTTGTCAGATTCGTAATTGCCGTCCTTCCATTCTGGATCCTGCATGATGGCTTGCCGCCCTACTTCATCAAAAGCTAAGGCTTGCGTATTTTGCCGCCAAGTTGTCGCCATCGGAATGATACGCTTTACGTAGTCCGGATACTCGATGGCCCATTGCAGTACCTGCATGCCACCCATGGAGCCGCCGATTACAGCATAGACTGACTCGATTCCTTGATGATCGAGCAGAATCTTCTGCGAGCGCACCATGTCGCGAATCGTAACGAACGGAAATTTCAAATTGTACGGCTCGCCCGTTCGAGGATCGATCGAGGTAGGTCCGGTTGAACCCTGACAACCGCCGATGCAATTGATGCAGATCACAAAGAATCGATTGGTGTCGATCGGTTTACCGGGACCGATCATACTATTCCACCAACCGGCTTTTTGGTCTTTCAAGGAATAAACGCCTGCACAGTGGTGATCTCCGGTGAGAGCGTGCGAGATCACAATCACATTCGACTTCTTGTTATCTAGCCTCCCGTACGTTTCGTAGCGAAGGTCGAACTCTGGAATCGTTTGCCCGCTTTCAAATTCAAAGGGCTCGGAGCAATGGAAATCCTTGGCGGAAACCATCCCGACCTCTCCGCCTTGCCTTTGCTCTAGCTCTTCTTGGGCAACGTTCATTTTCTAGGTATATAGCTAGTAGATTGATAGAAAGTAGCTGATGAAACATCGCCTGCAAGCAGGCTCCTGCATTATGACGCTGATTTTGTAGGAGCTTTCTGGCAAGCGATTTGACTAGCCCTAATGGCTCCTGTCTCCTGAAGCCTCTGACCTGAAATCTACTCCTGGGGCACTAGCTCTTCTGGAATATCCGCATTGTGGAAGACGTTTTGCACGTCATCCAGATCATCCAGAGCGTCGATCAGGCGAAGCACTTGCTTGGCCGCATTTTCATCGGAAATCGGCGCAGTGTTTTCGGCCAGGTATGCCAACTCGGAAGAATCGGGGTCGATCTCAGCCTCAGACAATGCCTGGCTGACTGAATCGTATTCTGTGATCGGAGCCAGTACTTCGAAATATTCTTCCTCGGTTCTGATGTCTTCCGCTCCCGCGTCCAAGACAATATCCATCAGCTTCTCCTCGTCGGTCTTCTCCTTTGAAATGATGAATTGGCCGAGACGATTGAAGTTGAAAGCGACTGCGTTGGCTCCGGCAAGATTGCCGCCATTTTTGGAGAAGGTGGAGCGAACCTCCGAGGCGGCCCTGTTCTTGTTATCGGTGGTAACCTCGACCACAACAGCGACTCCGCCGGGAGCGTAACCTTCGTACACGAGCTCTTCGTAGGTTACGCCCGGCAATTCTCCGGTACCTTTCTTTATGGCGCGATCGATATTGTCGGCGGGCATATTGGCCGCTCTGGCCTTCAACAAAACGGTCCGTAGTTTCGGATTGGCGTCCGCGTCGCCACCACCATTTTTGGCGGCAAGTGTAATGTCTTTTGAAATACGGCTGAAGATCTTGCCGCGCTTGGCGTCTGCCGCGCCTTTCTTTCTTTTAATGGTCGACCACTTGCTATGTCCGGACATGGGTAAATGAAGGAGTAAGAATTAGAATTGAGAAAGTGGGGGTGGTTATTTCGCCTTCTTGGCTCGTTTGCCTTTTTTCTTAGGAGCTTCCATGGCCTTCTTCAAGCTTGGCGGAAGTTGTACTTCGAAATCGTCCTGTTTGCGGTTGATCATCCACTGCTGACCGATGGTGAAGAGGTTGCTAGCCGTCCAATAAAGCACGAGCCCAGAAGCGAAGGTATAGATGATGGGGAAGAAAATGAAGGGCATGAATTTCATCATCTTGGCCTGAGCGTTATCTACCGTCGGGGTCGGCGTCATGCGCATTTGGATGACGAGGGTGATTGTATAGAAAAACGGTAGGATGTTTAGCGGGAGCCCGAATATGTAGGCAATTGTGTCAGCTCGCGACAGATCGCCTATGTAGAGAAATTCGGCAAATCGCAGCTCAGCTGCCCCGCGCAGCATATAAAAAAGAGCGAAGAAAATAGGGATCTGCATGATCAGCGGTAGGCAGCCGGCGACCGGGTTGATCTTGTTGAGCTTGTACAGCTCCATCATCATTTGCTGCTGCTTCTGCTGATTGTCGGGAAACTTCTCCTTAAGCAGCTTCATGGGCTCCGCCATTTTCCCCATGCGTTTCATGGAGCGAGAGCTGACAAGGTTGATGGGAAGCAGGACTGTGCGAACCAGTAGTGTTAACAGAATTATGGATACGCCGTAGTTGTCCACAAACCCATTCAGCTTGTTCATCAGGAGCAAGAGGGCTTTGGAGATGACTCCAAAGAAGCCGAACTGCATGGCCTTTTCCTGAAAACGATCCATTTTCGAAATACGACCGTGTTCTTTAGGACCGATGTAGTAGTTGAAACCGACTACGTCCGATCCATTGGCTGGGAGCACAAGCTGCTCCATTTTCAGGCTGGCCGTAATGCCAATGGGGGGACGCGTTTCGCCTTCTTGAATCGGAAACTGGACTGGTTGTGAAAAATAACCGACACCGTTTGTATCGGGCGTCAGGATACTAATAAAGAACTGGTTCTTAACGGAAACCCATTCTAGCCTCCTGTCCTCGGCTATGTAGTCGCGGGGATCGGACTTGAAGAAAAGAAAGCCGCCGCCCGTGTATTTACTTTGCTGAATGAAATCCGTGTCTTCCCCATCGTAGTAGCCAAATGTGAGCAGGTAAGCGTCTTGTTCTCCTGTTGGAGCGGCCGTTCCGATGTTCAGATTGAACTGTCCTGTTGCTAGGGGACGATCCGTTAGATTGCGAAACTCAAGCTCATGACGGATCAAATAGGGCTGTTCGTCGTTGGGGTCTTGCGAAATGCGATAGCGCCGCGTGATTTCCAACTGATCATTGACATTGGTTCGAAAGGCGACGCTGTTGAGGTCGCCCTCATCGACGTATTCGTAGGCAGTGTTTTTGTCCGCTCCAGCGAAGTTGCTCAGCTCCAAGGCGGGAGCGAAACGCAAGCCGTTCATGAGATAGGGATCTTCGCTTCCTTTGGTAGCTTCGAAACGCTTAAGCGCTACGTCGTTGATCGCTCCACCATAGTTAGTGAAGCGTACTTCCATGAATTCGTTTTCTCGGATAACCACCAGCTCGTCTCCATGCGATCCATTTGTTTCCAGTTGAGCGGGACCTCGTGTTATGGCGGGTTGCAATGGCGTCGTTTCGACGATTGATGGAGCTGTGTGCGGTCCAGTTTGAGTAGGCTGTTCGGGAGCGGTTGTTTCCACCGGCGGAGGCGGCTGATGCTTAGCGGCTTGCTGAGCTTGGTAGAACATCAGGAAGCCTGCTGCCAACAATAACGAGATGCCTATTAAGGTGTTTTTCTTGTCCATTTAAAAACTCCAGAACCCTAGTCTGAGAGGAAGATGGGTCTTAAAAGCT
>JANQKI010000230.1 GCA_028281165.1 Opitutaceae bacterium
TTTTGAGTAAGACGCCTTTGGGCAATTCTCCTACACTCCTCCAATGCTCGCCGTCGCTAAAAATTATCTTGTCATTAAGAACCAGATACATGAGGCCAGACGAGTCTTGCCCAATGCTTTTGAAGGTCTTGGCTCCGTGCAGCTTTTCGGAAGGGAAATGGCTTAGCAGAGGCGAGCCTTTTCCGTCAAAGCCTAAGACATTACCCGCAATCGATAAAGCGATTGCGATAGCGACACAAACGAGACGTGATTTTCGGGGCACTTAAACGGAATCTAAACTCGAATGTTTTTCGCTGCGAATAATGGGTTTCGAGCTTCAACTTGGATCCCTCCCAACAGGCTTGCAGCGGACTGTTGAGCAAATTGAATACGTTTATCGTATGAATCTTGCATGGAGAAGAGGAAGTGTAAGCTAGCCAAGGAGATGCATTTTTAAAAGTAAACAGCCTCCTCAATGTCTAGTTTAAGCGAATTTTAACAAAACCTGTTTGTCTGCGAAAAGCTACCTTCTTCTCGCGTATCTCAGAGTAAGCATTTCTTATCAGGTTCACTTTCAGTTTGAAACTGCCAAAAGGTGATCTTTAATCGCAGCATGTCTGATTCGAATGCATTAAGTTTTATCGATAAAACCGCTATCGTTACGGGAAGTACACGAGGCATTGGGCGAGCCATTGCCGACCTTATCTTCGCGCTTGGAGGGCATGTCATCTACACCGGGACTGCTAGCTCGAATTCGATCGGAGAGGAAGACGGTAAAGAATACTGGCAGCTGGACGCCAGCGACAAGCAAAGCGTCACTCAGTTTGCCGATCGTATCGGAAAACTGGATCGCCTTGATATTCTGGTCAACAACGCGGGCATCAATCGCAACGATTCGGTGGATGAAATGAAGGACGAGGATTGGGACATCGTAATGGAGGTCAATTTGACGACGCCAATGAAGCTGATGAGATCCGCTACGCGGGTGATGAAAAAGCAGTCAAGTGGCAGGATTTTGAATATCAGCTCCCTATTTGGAAATATAGCTCGTCGCCATCGTAACAGCTACACGACTACAAAAACCGGCTTAGTCGGCTTAACACGCTCGGCAGGTTTGGAATTGGCCCAACATGGCATTCTGGTAAACGCGCTTTGTCCTGGATTTATCTTGACGGACATGACGCGTAAAATGCTTACCGACGAGCAGCGCGCGGAATTGGCGAACCTCGTTCCTCTGGGAAGGATGGGTTCTGAAGCCGATATGGCGAAGGTGGCAGCCTTCATGGTTTCGGATTGGAACACTTACATGACGACGCAGACTCTGGTGTCAGATGGCGGCATTAGCATGAGTCCCGGCTTTGGTTGAGCATGCTGCAGGCGATGGATGGGCTCTTGTCGCCATTAGTTAAGACTTTCATACAGGAGCACCGGATGGATGATCCGGATGCTCTGGCTCTCAAGGCCAGAAAATATCCGCATGTTCCAGTCGATTTCGTTGCTCGGCAGATAAAGGGCTGGCGACGTATCCAGAAAAAACTGCCAACTTGGGCGAGCAATGAAGATATCATTTATCCC
>JANQKI010000244.1 GCA_028281165.1 Opitutaceae bacterium
CGTTCACGAATCAAACTCTCGCTGCAAATCGCTAGGCGACGCTTGATTACCGCGGTAGCTTAGGTAGGACCAGAAGGCGGCGTTAGCCAAGATGGCGATGGTGAGTAACGACAGATTGAATACGGGTGTGGCCACGCCCAACTGTTTCATGGAGGGCAGAATGGAAATGAGGGCCGAACAAAGTCCGATGCCCATACCCCAGCCGATGAGCAGTCTCAGTTCGGCGAATACGATGCTGCCGCGAATCTTGATGGGTATGCCAATGGCTCCAAGCAAGGCGAATTCATGACGTCGCTCAGCCAGATTTCGAGCCACTACGACGCCCAAGCCCGCGCTGCCGAGTATCACACCCAAGCCTCCTAAGACATGGAAGATGGCGATGTAGGTGTTTTCCACTTCATGAAAGGACTGCAGTCGATCAGAGGCCAGATCGACCTGCCCTCCCCAGGGATTTAAGGCGAATTCCAGTTCGTCTCTTTTCTCTGACAGATTCTCGCTCCAATCATCTACCAAGAAGAGTCGGTACCCTTCGTGTTGCGGGAATCGTTCTAGAAACAGCTTTTCATCGACTAACAGACTCCCTTGAAAGAGGGAATCGTTGATCGTACCGATGATTTCAACCTCGAAAGGACGTCCGCGTCCATCGATATAACTCAATCGATCGCCCACCTTTCTTTTCAATGCCCATTGTAGCGTCGCGCTATCTATCAAAGCCGGTAGAACATCATTAGCTAAAGGCTCATGCAAAAGCGCCCACCCTTTCGCCGCTTCCAAATCGCTTTTGATGGAACGCAAATCAAACGCGTTGCGTTCCGCCAACAGATCGCTCTTGACGGCTAGCAGACGTGGATTGGCCGTCTGGTTGAGGTTGAAACAACTAGCGTCGTCCCCCTGACCCAGGCGGATGGGCAATAGGGACTGATCATTCGATAAACCAAAGACATTATCCGGTCCGCCCAGATCATTGGCATCATTGATAGGGATGGAGGTTTCGATCCAATAGGTGTAGCCACCGTACCCATTTTTTGGATCTTCGACGTTCTCCGCGTTTTCTTTGCGAAAAGCTGCGACCGATACCACGAGAAACACGCCACAAGCAAGCGTCCCAGCCACCGTCAAGCTACGCATCGGTCTGCGACTGTTATTTAATTGCCCAAGAAAAGAAGGCTCAAAGGAAGATCCGCTTTGCGTACTCAGTCGACGAATACGGAAGAGAAACAAAGCCAACCCCGCTACCAGCCAGCTAAATCCGGTCAAAAAGAAGCCCACCTCCAGCGGAATCGATCCTCCTGACGAAAGGAAGATCATCCCAACTCCAGCCAGTATTCCTAGTACGCCAATCCACAGTGAGAGTTTTCCGTTTTTCACGCCCCGAGGCATGACTTCTTCGGTTCCTTGTTGCAGGCGGATGCTCGCTTGTCGTTTCGACTGTCGTCGCAAGACCTGCCATATCACCAACAGGGCCAAGATTATATTGGCTAAAATGCCAATACCCATGGTGACTGGATTCAGGCGAAGATTGAACAGCGTACCCACCGAATCACTACTCCAAATCGTTTCCAGAAAACGCAAGATGCCCCACGTATAAATAGCCGCGATCGGTAACGCTACGATACTGCCCACGGAAACGAGCAGCAGAGAATTAGCCATCCGCCACCGGAAGATACGCTTGCCCCTAATTCCGATCGCTTCAAGCAAGGCGTTCTCTCGAGTGAGACGCTGCATGGAGAAAGCGAAGAGCATGCCCGTCAAACTGAGCGAAGCCACTATGAGAAAGAAGCTCATGCTGATAAACAGTCCGCCAATATCCACCGGAGATTGAGCGGAATTCAGAGCCTTTTCCCGAATCGGTTCCAATCGCATGCCAATCAGGGTGGGATCGAGTAGGCCTCTCAGTTCTGAAGCGAAAGCATCTGCCTGTATCGAATCTTTATTGACACGCAGAGCGGTTACATCGCCCCAACGATTAGCCCAGTTTTCCATACCTGCCTCGACGCTTATAAAAGCTTTAGGCACGCCGCGATAGTCATCCCAGTAGGTCTCGTCAGAATCACGAATCCGATTCAGATCAAGTGGCATGCCTGGCTCCCAGTCGCTAGAGTCTTCCGCTTCGGACACGCCGGGAAAATCGGGCATCCATAATCCATCAGCCGCTAAACCTTGCAAAGGAACCACGTCTCGAATGGTGTATTCAGTCGTTTGCTCAAGCAACTGATTCGATTCGTCGACGACATAGTAGGTCAGAGATAGCTTATCTCCCACCTCTGCTTGCAAGTCGTCCGCCAGCCATTGGTTGATCACCGTCTCGTCGTTCTTAAAATCCTGAGGAAGAAACGGAGCCGAGGAGAGAGAGGCCGCTGTAACAAACGAATACGGAGCCTCCCGATCACCACTTTGCAGAGTATTGGCCAGATAGGTAATCACCTTCTGGGCCTGCGGAAAGCGAGACTCGACTGCTTCCACGATAGGCGGATCCACAAAGACGCGCTCGCTTCGGACTTCTATTGAATTGGAGAGCGAAATATCCAGCAAGGTGAGCCCATAATCGCTGAGCGTCATGACCTCTTTAACGCGGTTGCTAAGAGCAGCCGCGGTTATAGAAGAATCAGTCTCTCGAGATCGCTTGGCCAACAGGAGATTGATGCGGCCTGGATATTCGATTTGGTCTTGTATCCAATTGATGGGGGCGAAGATGGTGAAGGGAGCGATTTGACTGGCTTGCAGACTGAAACGCCCGAACTCGTCATCCTCAATGATTTTGGCAACCCTTGCTCGCAGTCCCAAAACATTGTCCTTGCTACCGGATAAAGGAGCGTCGCGTGACAACAGCCCCGGCTTTTCCACTCGAAACACAAAGGAATCGCCAACCTCCAAACGCAGTCTTTCGGCCAATCGCCGGTTAACCGCCACAACGCCTCTTTCCGATTCGAAATCGAAGTCAAAGGATTCAGGAGCCATCTGCCAAAAACGTCCATCCACCCCAAGCGTTTGCACCTGGGTGGCTTTTAGATTCAGCTCTGAACGCGAAGCGCTGCTGATGAGCAGCAAAGCCGGAGCCGCATCTATATCTTCAGCTGAATCAATCGTATCCGCCAATTCCTGACTGAAGAAATGGTCGCCTGCGGTTAAAACGAAATCCGTTTGTCCGATACGCAAACTGGCTAGACGCAGCAAAGCATGATTGACCGAATCGCCCGCCAAAATCGCCCCCAGCAAGACCGTCGCCCCAACAATAGTCCCCGCCGCAACCCCCAGATAGGACCGGCGGTAATGCCAAAGACTCTTAAGCAGAAATTTCAGCTGCATGATTTGTGTAGTTTATTTTCGCCCACGAAGGACACGAAGAGCACTAAGTTTTGATGACTAAAATAGAAACCAACTCATTTCTAAGAAGATTTTCAATTTGTGACGTGACAGTCTGTATCTGTGTCCATTGGGCTCTTGAGGTCATGTAGCCTTGCTCGTAGTGGTTCTAAAGTCTTCTCTTCAAACTTCGTGCTCTTCGTGTCCTTCGTGGGTGAAAAATTAATCTTTCTTTTCCAATCTACCGCCTTCCAGGGCGTAGACGGTTCCCATGCGGTTGGCTAGCTCCACGTTGTGAGTGACCATGAGGAAGGTGGCTTTCCCGGATTCATTTAGGGTAGAAAAAAGGTCGGCTACTTTATCGGCCATGGCGGGATCGAGCGAGCCCGTCGGCTCGTCAGCCAGAACCAGTTTTGGCTGATTGATCAAGGCTCTGGCCACCGCAACGCGCAGCCGCTCGCCTCCAGAAAGCTGATACGGCATGTGTTCCGCTCGATCTCTCAAACCAAGTTCTTCCAGTAGAGAGGCAGCTCTTTGGCGTGTGGTCTCTTCCGATTCCTCCCAGCCCCCAGCTAGCCGGGGCATGAGGGCGTTTTCCAGAGCCGTGCATTGAGGGAGGAGAAAGTGCTGTTGAAAGACAAAACCCAGCGAACGATTGCGAAAACGGGTGCGATCCTCTTCGCTCATGGCGGAAACTTCCTGGTCGGCGATCTTGATCGAGCCACTCGAAGGCGTATCCAACGTTCCCAGCAAGTTAAGCAAAGTAGTCTTGCCGGATCCCGAAGGACCAATGATGGCCACCGAATCCCCCGCTTGAACTTCAAGATCAAGATCGTTCAAGACCACGATATCCTCACCCGGCCCTTGGTATACCTTTCTTAAATTCTGTACTTTGAGCATTTTAGAGTAGAGTTTTAACCACAGATACACGCAGATTAACACAGATGTAAGTAGATTTTGATAACCAAAAGAGGAACCAATTCACTTCTTAAGCTAATTCTCATTTATAAAATATCT
The DNA here is from genome assembly GCA_028281165.1 of Opitutaceae bacterium. Taxonomy (GTDB): domain Bacteria; phylum Verrucomicrobiota; class Verrucomicrobiia; order Opitutales; family Opitutaceae; genus JANQRT01. The sequence goes on from JANQKI010000244.1 coordinate 4,321, forward strand.
GTGTACATCTGCGTAAATCCGTGGTTCCAAAACTTCCTTTTCTCGGCACCCTCTGCTTGTCTCGCCGTATTCATGAGAAGGCGGATGTCCTCCGTGGTTAATATCATTTTAAGATCTTCCATCTTTTCGCTTTCATCTCGAACTGGGGCAGCGTTCCGGTTTCCACCATCGTTACGGGTATTCGCAAACTAAATACTTCGCGGAGTCGTTTTTGCAAATCCTGACTGATCCGTTTCGAGTTGTCGCCTGACACGCACTCAATGGTTAATGAAACCTCAGTCATCGATTCCTTCGTCTCAATCTGAACCTGATACTCGCCAATTCCATCGATCGAGCGGACAACGGCATCGACGGCGCTGGGATACAGGTTTACGCCCCTAACAATCAGCATATCATCGGCCCTTCCCAAAATGCCGCCTTCCAGAGCAAAAGCTAGAGGGTCCTCGCCGGGCAGGGACTTCGCCTTAACCAGGTCTCCCGTTCGGTAGCGAAGCAGTGGACTGCCCGCACGTCCCAAGGCAGTCAATACCAGCTCGCCTACTTCTCCTTCGGCAACGGCTTGACCTGTCTCAGGATCGATGATTTCGCAAAAATAGGCATCGTGCAGTATGCGCAAAAGATTCCCGTCCTCCTTATCCGAATACGTGACCGGTCCTACTTCCGTCATTCCATGGTGATCGAACAACCTGGCATTTCCCAAACCGGATTCGATGCGTTGACGCACTTCAGGTACACTCCCGCCCGGCTCGCCTCCCACAATCAGACACTCAACTGAAGTCGAAGAAAGATCGATACCCTCTCGCTCGGCAACCGTTATCAAGTGGAGGGCGTAGGTCGGCGTGCAGCAAAGCCACTTGGGCTGGTAGCGTTCGATCATCTTCAGTCGCTCTAGGGAGCTTTGACCACCAAGAGGGACGCAGCGCAATCCGATTTGAACTCCGGCTTCAAAGGCAACCCAAAAACCTAAAAACGGTCCGAAAGAAAAGGGAAAGGCCGCGCATTCGCCCGCTTTCGCCCCGCATTCCTGCCAAATAGCCTTCCAATTATCGAGCACCCACTGCCAGCCCTCGGGCGTGTCAAGCCAGGGAAGCGGACGACCCGAAGTGCCGCTGGTCTGATGGAGACGTGTGTATTGAGAAACTGGGTATGAAAGATTGCTTCCGTAGGGAGGATTGTTGGCATGATCTTCCGCCAGCTCCTTCTTGGTCGTGAACGGCATTCGAGTCGAGAAATTCTCCAGACTCTCGAAACCGTTTTTGCCGTCGGCCTGATCTAGCTTTGCTGAGTAAAACGCGTTCTGTTCAGCAATCTCGGCAATCAGAACATTTAACGAGGAAAGTTGGCGTCCGGCTAGAGACATAAAACGAAGTCACGAGGGTTCTTCGGAAACCTGAGCGACTGGGGCCGGAGGAGCCTTTGGAGCGGGAGCTGGCTTGTACAAGGCGACCAGACACCCACCGACAGCCGCCAACACCACGCCAATCATAAACGGAATCGGAATGCCGGAGAAACCACCCTTGGGAGGGTGCATGCTCATGGAAACAAAGGCGTTTACGATGGGCGCCCCGGCGAAGACGATCGACATAACCGCGCTAGGAGTGCCCTTGGCTCCGAAAGCCATGATAATAAAAAAGGCTCCCAAAGCTCCGGCCAGTCCAGCGACAAAGGACCAGCTCCACCCTTTAACGGGAAAATGAAAGTTCGCTCCTTGCGCTTTAAGCAGTACCAGTGGAACCACTACAGCTATCACCAGGTAGGCAACCCCTACAAAGAGGAAGGCCTTATAGCGTCCAGCTTCGGGATCTTTCATCCCAACAGAACCAGAATGGAGGGCGACGCCATACAAGCCAAAGAAAAACGCCGTCATGAGAGAATATACGAGCCAGTTCATAAAGTTATAATGTTTGTTTAATGAATATTAACCACTACCGAGCGAAGCGACACGTCACTGCAATGGAAGTCCAATTTCACAAAAGTCGCAAAGGGGGAATTCTTCATGTCGCTTGAATGAGGTGGACTTTATATTTCTTATTTACACCGGTTTTTCCAAGGGATGTCGAAACGTCTTAGACGTTCCGCTACGTAGCGGCATGTCTGAGACATGCCGACCAGGTCTGCAGAAGCTATTTGGATACATTCCATGAAGAATATTCATCAACAGGAGATTTTTCATAACTCATATTTCTGTGTACTCTGTGAATTTAGACTTTTAGTGACGTGTCGCTTCCGTCTTCATGGATTACGCCGTGACAAGTCGCTCGGTAGTAGTTCATAATTTCAGGTTTATTATGAATCCGCTACCGCTTTTTCCAGCTTTGAGCGCAAAGCATCGGGGATCTCGATAGATTCGATTCTACCTTTTTCCTCTGTCAATCGTACGCAGGCCGTCGTCATTAGGCCGGAGGCCACCAGCGTTTCATCTTCACCTTTGGTCAGAAAAAACTGGTGGGCGTAACGTACAGAACGGCGCCTGATCTCCTCGATCGATAAACGGATCGTGACGATATCTTCAAATCGAACCGGTTTGAAAAACTCGCAGGAGGCTTGCACGCGCGGCCATCCGATCTCGTATCCTTCGTAAGTTTCATGCACGCCATGACCAATCGAGCGGAAAAAAGCGTGCTCAGTCGTCTCCATAAACTTGTAGAAATTGGAGAAATGCATAATGCCAGCCATGTCCGTATCCGAAAATTCGACACGACGCTGGCATTCGAAAATAGAAGGCTTTACCGTCGAGTCGCTCATCAGGATGCCGGCGACCGCACCAAAGAATCAACCACGTTTATAAATTGAGAAGACATTGCCTGCAGACTGTAGAACTTCTCTACTCCGAGTCGACCCTGTTCTCCCATTCGACGTATTTTATCGGGATCTTCGAGCAAGCCATGCCAGGCTTTGGCCAGTGAAGTCGCATCATTGATCTCCACGCAAAGGCCTCCCCCCGTCTTTTCCGTAATCTCAGGGAAGGAGGAAGTATGGGGTTGCACTACGGGAACCGATGCCGCCATCGCCTCCAAGATGTAAAGACCGAAGGCCTCCTCGTAAACAACTGGCACTGAAAACAGCGAAAGACTTTGCAGAAAAGCGATCTTTTCGTCCCGGGGCAGATTCGGCAGCCATTCGACATCGGATGAAAGATTCTCGGTTTCGAGCTTGGCCTTGAGCGAGTCCACCAAAGCGACATCACCTGCCGTCATGGCTCCCGCGATCCTCAGTTTACAGTTCTCCTGGCCAAGTGATTTCCGCAAATAAATGAAAGCATCGACCAGCAACAAGAGGCCCTTGATTTCGCACATGCGAGCTAGATAGCCAATTACCGGCGTATCCGGAAAATCACTGCGGTGGCTATAGCCTTCGAGGTTAATGCCATTCGGCTGAACGGAAATGGTTCCGCTGGAGAGCTTCAACCGATCCTCCATCACATTGGCATAGGATCGACTGGGAGCTAAAAGGACATCGGCATCCTCGCACCGCTTAGCCATCAGATTCCAGCACCGTTCGCGATATTCGTCGGGCAGACTGTCAAGGAATGCATCCTCTCCTTGAAAACAACACACCACGGGAACGCCCCATTGAGATTTGATTTTCTGGGCAAAGCCAGCCATCAGTGAAGTCGACAGAATAAAGACATCGGGAACGCCACTATCATTGATCCATGAATACAGTTTATTCAGTTCCTTGCGAAATCGATCGCTATCCAGCTCTAGCATTTCAAAGGTCATGGCCCCATGCTCGCGAGCGGATGTCATGTGGCTCCTTTTGGCGGCTGAACGCAAGAGATTAGGCTTGTTCAAGAGACGGTCCATCCATTCAGGAGTATGACGGAAAAGAGAAAACTTCTGCTGCAGAAAGATGTTTATCCCGCCGAAAAAGATGGGAACGTCATCCGCTAGCCCTTCCGATTCCTCATCCAGCATTAACGGCAGGTACATGGGGAGCAGCTCCGCTTCGTGACCCGCTTGGATCAAGGCGTTGGCCAGAGCATTATCACGCATGCACGCGCCACAGTAGTAGCTTCCCGTACCTGGCGTAAGAAACGTGATCTTCATGGGGTCTTTTTTTTAACCGCGGATGAACGCGGATACACGCAAATAAATTATCTAAATTCGGGCAGTCGCATTCGTTAACAGTTTCACAATATCCAGTCTAGGCCGAGGAGGCTACAGTCGCTCGTCCGTGAGGAAGCGGCTCGGGGACATCGGCAAACTCTCCCAAAGCGTCCATCAGTTGCGTGTAGTCCTTGTCAACAAGATCTCCAATAAGACAATCAGTCAGATTGCCTCTTAGCTCCTCGTATTTGCGGATCAGTTTTCCAAAGCTGAAATCGTCATCATAAAACGCATACACTAGCTTTCTCATACTCTCTATGGCTTGGCAAAGTCGTTCGCCGTAGTCGCTAAACGATGACGCGGAAAAGTCGCCCGTCTCGAAAGCAGCATCAATCGCGTCGGCAGCCATTTCACCGCTTTTGAGAGCTAGAAAAACTCCAGAAGAAAAGACAGGATCGAGAAAAGCGAAAGCATCGCCAATCAAGACAACCCCATCGCTGGCGCAATGCTCCGATCGATAAGAATACTCGCCCGTGACCCAATATTCGCCAAATTGCTCGCCGCAGGAAAGGTGTTCTTTAATCCAAACATTGTTTTCGATTTCGCGCTCGAAGATGGTCTTAAGATCACGAGAGTCACGATATAGATAGTCACGCTCTGCCACGATGCCAGAACTGACGATGTCGTCGCGCATCGGAATGTTCCAGAACCAGCCCTTATGATCCAGATAGGCAACCGTCGTAGCCCCTTCATCCAGGCCAGGATCGCGCTTCGCTCCCTTGTAAAGAGTCCAGATGGCGATCTTGTTAAGCTTTGGATCTCGCTTGCGCCAGCCATTCTTGACTTGGAAAAGGGCATCGCGACCGGTGGCATCCACTGTAATGGGAGCATGGATATCGTAAGTAAGTCCGTCCGATCCTTTGGCCCTAACCCCAACAACCGATCCCTGATCGTATAGGAATTCCACTACACGAGTCTCCTCGCGCACCTCGGCTCCTTTGGCCCGAGCGTTATCCAAGAGCATTTCATCGAACTCGGATCGCTTGACCTGCCATGTAGTGGCTGCCGGATGATCCAAGTGCTGGAAGAAGTAGAACGGCGCTGAGATGCTTCCATCCTTGGTGACGAATTGAACGCTGTGCTTCTTAGTGTAGCCGCGTCTATTCAATTCATCAACCACTCCAAGGCGCTCGAAAGTGAAGTAGCAAAACGGCATCAAAGACTCGCCGACGTGATAACGGGGAAATTTCTCTTTCTCTAAAACGACAACATTTCGACCTTTCTCGGCTAGTAGAGCCCCGGCCGTCGATCCCGCAGGACCTCCCCCAATAACAATGGCATCGTATTCAAGATTTTTAGACATGTTTATGATCAGTTTTAAGGTATTCTAAATCGAAGGCAGAATTTCGATGATAGAGGCCAACGTCTCGTCATCTTCATTCACCAGTTTATTGTGGCGACCATACAATGTAGTATTCGGACTGCAGCTGAACCTCTCCTGACATATGCTCGGGGCAGGAAGGGAAAAATAGCCAACCGGACGACTGAAGTATGGATGATCCATCCGATTCATTATACCACCGAGAGGTTCCTTCCCGGAAACGATTGCGTCTTTCTCTCGTGAGGGAAAATGATTCAAAACTATATCGATCGCCCCATACTCGATGGGCTCTCCCGTCGTCTGCTTGTTCAAAATGACTTCACGAACGTAGTCCCCCTCCTCGTGGGTGACCTGCAAAACCTCTAAAGCGACGGGCGACTGGTGGTATTTTTCGAGGGTGGTAGTCATGTCTCCCTGGTGGACTAGCAAGTCTCGATAGGGTTGAGGCATGGACTGCCCAGCCATCCAATTGAACGAGGACGGGACGATTTCACGTTGATCAAGAATTTCCTGAAGGAATTCAGAAAATTGATACGCCTGATTCGGAGCGTTTTCCATAACGAACGGGGCTATACGATCCTGTCTGTTACATGTTGCGGCAGGAAGAACTTGAAGAGCAGATTATCGACGCAAAGCAAGCCTCGGCGCGTCAGCCGAATGCCAGCATCATCGTATTCAAGAAGTTCTTCTTCAGCCAGTTCCTTGAGCTGTTCGGCGTAGCGCTCAGCAAGGTTTATGGAGAACTTGGTGGCAAAGTATTCGAAAGAGACCTTGCCAAGCTTCATCTGCAAAAGGAACTCACGGATCATGCGTTCCTCATCGTTTATCTTTAATGCGCGATGAATGGGAAGACCTCCGTTATCGACGGTATCAATATATTTATAGATGTCGTTGATATTTTGATAATGCACGCCCGCTATGTGGGAGATCGAGGCGACTCCAAGACCCAGCAGATCCGCTCCACTCCACAATTCGTCGCGATAAACGAATTTCGTCTTCTCAGGATCAAGCACCGCGGTATAGCCGCTACCAATGTGATAGCCCTCTTTTTCGAGCGCTTCGAAGGCTTCTCTGACCCAACGCCGTTTGACTTCCCAATCGGCCACGGGAGCGGTCAATGATCCGCTTTCCTTCATCTCCTTATAGATCGTGGTATTATAAGGAATCTCCATCTGGTAGATCGTCACGCTGTCGGGACGGAACTTGAGCGTTTCTTCTATATTCCGCTGCCAGTTCTCATCCGTCTCCTCAACCATACCGGCAATGAGATCGATATTGATCTGATCGAAATTCGCCGCCTTGGCAGCCTCGTAAGCCTTGTACACTTCGGGAGCTCGGTGAGCCCGACCATTGATATCCAGTATTCGATCGTCGAAATTCTCTACTCCCAAGCTCAGTCGAGTTACCCCTACATCTTTGATAACTTGAATCTTGCGCGGATTCAAAGTTCCGGGTTCACCCTCGAAGGCTATTTCGTCAGCTTCATCCCACGGCAAAATAGCCTTCATACGATCGGTGAGATCAGTAAGCTGGGAGGCCGAAAGATAAGAAGGCGTCCCCCCGCCGAAGTAGACAAAGCGTGGTTTGCGGCCAGCGATGCGGGGCTGCTTAGCAAAGTGTTCCAGTTCGGTTATGGTCGAATCGAGATAGCCTTTGATCTCATTGGCATTCTTATCCGTATAGACGCGGAAATAGCAAAAGTGGCAACGCTTACGGCAAAACGGAATGTGATGATAGACCCCTAGCGATGCTCCGTCGTCATGAGGCTGCAAAAACGCCTCGTCCACATCCTTCTTGTTCTCTGGTGACCAGAATGAAAAGGGTGGATAGTTGGAAATGAAATAGTTGCCAGCCTCGGTCGGCTTTTTCTTTGGCTCTTTGGTTTCAATCGTTGAGCTCATACGTTTATTCTTTCTCGGATGATCCTGTTCCTGTCTCTAATGCGAAAAGCGTGCCCCCTTGGCTCCCGATGAGCAGCTTTCCTGCAGCGAATATGGGAGAAGCAATCAGCGATGCTCCTAGCTCCAGTTTCCAAAGCTCCTGCCCATCAGCCTGGTTGACGGCGTAAAGCCATCCATCAGTGGAACCAAAGACCACGGCATCACTGAAGGCAAGCGGCGAACTATCGACTCTACCACGGGTGGTAAACGTCCAAACGCCTTCTCCGGTTTCACGATCGATGGCATGCAATCGCTTGTCGCGCGATCCCATGAAAACGAACGTCTCGTTGACTGCCGGCGAGCTGAAGAAAGGAAAGGATCGATCAATATAGATCCATAACTCGCCGTAGTCTTTGTAGTCGAAGGCGAATACTTGATTAGCGTAATTGCCTCCGTAACCAATTCCTTCATACACCGCGACCGAGGATGGAATGTAGGCTTCCGTCTCGTAGAGTTCAACCGCTTCGCCGTTTGAAGCATTCAACACATGCAGGTTGGCATCGCATCCTCCGAAGATAATATGCTCATCGTCGATGAGGGCCGGTGTTCCGTTGATGAAATTGTCCGTCTGGTAGCCCCAGATCTCCGAGCCGTCTTCCGTACTCAAACAGCGCAGCATGCCATCATTGCCCGCCACCAGCAATCGAGAGCTGCCGTCCTCATCCGTTATGATATTCGCTCCCGCCGTTATCTTGTCGTCCAGCTCGATACTCCAATTCTCCTTTCCCGACTTTCGATCGACGGAAAAAAACTTTCCGTTGTTCGAGCCGAAGTATACCGAGTCTCCCAATATGGTGGGCTCGGACTCGATCACATCGCCGCCATCGAACTGCCAGACTTTTTGGCCATCGGAAAGATTCACTGCGAAGAGCTGACCAGCATCGGAGCCAATATAGACGATGCCTTCATAGACGGCAGCATCCACAGAAATAGGAGAGCCCGCTTCAAAGGTCCAAGCGATGCGAGGGGACTGGATGACGGAATCCTCGATAGAGCCGCTGAGCTGAGCGTTGCCTCGCGTTATGGGCCAGTCTTGGGTGATGTAAGCGGGCTTGGCCGTCGAGTCATCCGTATTGAGAGGCTGGTTACTAGAAGGCGAACAAGCGTTAAAGAAAATGGCAGTAGCTATCGTGACGACAGCCAAAACCCTCTTTCTATTGCTATCGAGACGATAGCCGCCACCTTTCCCTGTTCCCCTCATCTTCATCAAGCGCTTTTGGCCATGCGTTCCAACGCATTCGCGTACAGGGAAATAAAATCGTCTTGAGCAACGGTTATCGGATTGAACTTTCCCGTCCATTGCTGCGAAGCACCCTGAGCTAGCTCCGCCAAATTATCTTCTTTGATCCCAAAAGAAGCCAAATCCGCCAATCCAGCCTTGGTAACGAGGTGATCTACCCAATCCGCCATATCCAAGAATCCACTACCTTCTGGGATCAATTTCTCCAACACACCGTAAGTTGAGTTGGCGGCTGCATCCTGTTTATTGAATCGGATAACGTGCGGGAGCATCAGCGCCACAGCGTGACCGTGAGTCAAATCAAAGCGAGCGGTCAAAGGATTGGCAGTGGCATGAGCCGCGCCGAGCATACTGTTTTCAATAGCTAAACCAGACATGGCAGCGCCCAGTTGCATATTGCTACGATCCTCCAGCGAGGCATTGCCATCGATTACCTTTTCAATGGCTCGAGCGAGACGACTGAAGGCCTCTTGCGAATGGATTTGGGAAATAGGATTGCGAGGCAGACAAACCGCTGATTCCAGGGCGTGAGCTAAAGCATCGAGTCCAGTAAGCACGGCCACACGATCTGGTTGAGAAGTCGTCAATTCCGGATCGAGCAAAGCCAGCCTAGCCAAAGCCTTGGAATCGCCGCAAGCCATCTTAACATGCGTTTCGTCATCACTTACCAGGGCATAGGACTGACACTCGCTTCCCGTACCCGAGGTGGTGGGAACCGCAACAAAGGGCAGCATCGGCTTAGTCGCTTTTCCGTATCCATGATAGTCCTTCATCTGACCACCATTCGTAAGCAGGAAATTGCAACCTTTGGCTGTATCCATACTACTGCCACCGCCAAAACCGATGATGGCGTCGATATTTTGCGAAGCGGCAAACTCCTGACAGGCGACGATGGAGGAACAGGTCGGATTCTCTTGGGCCTCGTCGTAGACCACTACCTCGAGCCCTTCTTTTTCCAGACAATCTAAAGCCTTCTGCACATGACCCGCCGCCATGATGCCTTTATCCGTCACCAATAGAGGACGACCGCTTTCAATTTCCCGAACAAACTCGGGCAGTTTCTCCAGCATTCCCGCTCCAAAAGCGATGCGTGGACTTGGTCTCGTTATGAAATTCACAGCTAGGCAGTTATAAGTGTCTTAGACTGGATAGCTCGACGATGGTAAAGAAACTCGAATAGGTTTCCCTCATGCGGCTGCTCCCATTGTACCCAATTCGTGGGCACTTCTCCCAAATTAAGTCGATCAATCGAAGGACTTCCCATTAAATCGCGCATCCATGCCTCATCGCTGGTAATAGCCGAAACCACTAGCGTCGATCCAATCCGGCCCAGCATCTCCGCTTGAGGCATCTGTACAACGCTGGCGAAAGGAAACATGTACTCGGTATTCGCCAAAGGGTGATCTGGATCGGTACAAGCGATCAGAGTCGGGCAAAGAAAAGTCTGATCGAATTTCTCCACAAGTCGCGGCCCCTCGCGGTATTGAGCGGTCAGATCAACGGCTCCAGGCTCCTTGAGCTGATCCTCGATTATCTCATCGATAGCCTTAGCGAAATCAGGATTAGCAAAACCGCACAGCAAAGCCTGATCATCGTCACGCTCTCGCGGTTCGATGCTGGCCAGCTTCTTTGCCATGGCGTGAGAAATCCCGTCAAACTGGGACGGAACCAAAACCGAAGAGGCGTTAATACAACTCCGTCCTCCATTAGCGGATATCGACTCGACAATGATATCAAGATAGCTCTGCCAGTCGTCGATTCGGTCTTCACCGATCAGCACCTTGCTCCGACCAGAACCGTGTACCTGAATATTTGGATACTTGGCGTATTTCTTCACCGTCGCATCGCTCCCGAAAACGATGCCGCGACCACATCCTAAAACGATCGCATCGCCACCTTCATGCGTGGTGGGATAGAAACAGAAGGCTTCTTTCGGGAAACCAGCCGCAATCATGGCCTGAATGATGCGATAAGGCGTAAGCGGATCCTCCCGTCCTGGTTTCAGTAAGACAGGGGTCTTCATAACCAAAGCAGGCAGCCACAACGAATTTACGCCAGGCGAGTTGCTGGGAAGGGTCACCCCTAAACTGCTTGCGGTTGAAAAATAATTGATATCGATATCTCCCAAACGAGTGCACCCATTATCGAAAAGCGAAGGCGGCAAACCTCTGGTCAGACCGGAAATAACCGCTCGCATGTTCTTAAGCGCGGCTGCTACTTTGAACATGTTTCCACGACAAAGCGAATGCGGCAGTCCAGTCAGTCGCGAAAGGGTGGATACGTAAGCCGCGGCATCCTGAGTCTCGCCATCCAAGCCAAAAGGCAGTTCGCCATCCAAGTAGATATCAGAAGCCTTCTCGGCGTAATCGAGGAGTTTTTCCGTAGGAATAGCGAAAAGAGCATTCCTCGCTTTCTCGATCGAAAGCAGGTCGCGACGAATCAGTCCCGCATTGGCTACGCTGACCTCCAGGTCGTTCCCTGAAGCCAAGACATCTCCGAGATCAGTTGTATCCAGACTTTTATACGCCTCGCCAAAACGAAGCGCTGGAATATGCGTTGTATTCTCCATGGTCAAAATTTAGTTGTCCCACGGAGAACACGGAGGTTCCAATAAGTAACGTTCTTTAAATCCAAATCCCATCTCTGTGTCCTCTGTGAACTCTGTGGTTGATAAATCTTAGCTTAATACACGCCCTCGATTACGTTTTTCTTTTCGGATTGGAAGGGCCGCACATCTCCTACCCCATCCCAAGGAAACTGCTCGCAGGGTT
>JANQKI010000269.1 GCA_028281165.1 Opitutaceae bacterium
TATGAGCAGTCCGATTCCATTAAGCGTGTCGGAAATGGCCACCCCCTTGAGTCCTCCGAAAAGGGCGTAAATCGCGCCGATGATCCCCAGTGACCAGACCAGTATCCAAATCACGGTTACCTGGCTCAGACCAGTAGTATTGGTTATATCGAAGAGCCGATCGATGACCACTGATCCTCCGTATAAGGCTACCGGCATGCCGCTCAGGATGTAGGAGAAGAGAAACATGATAGCGATCAAACGACGCGTCGATTCGTTGAATCGAGCTTCAAGGAATTCGGGAATGGTAGCGAAGCCTCCGCGTAGGAAAGTCGGCAGCAAGATGGAGCAATAGTAGATCAAAGGCGGGATGACGGTAACGGTCCAAGCGATAGGCGAGAGATTGCCCACATAGACATTCCCCGTCATGCCCGTGAAATTGGCGGCGCTCAGATTGGTCAGCATGAGCGAACCGGCGATGACCCAGCCGTTTAGGCTATTGCCCGCCAGAAAGTAGCCTTTGGTGGAATGCAGATTGTCGTTGTGCGTACGGAGATAAGTGATGAGTCCGACTAGGCCGGTGAAGAAGAGAAACGAAAGCAAAGTGCCCATGTTTGGAGGAGAGCGTAGAAGTCAGCTTCCCGCTAGCTGCGTTTTGAGATAGAAGATGAAGGTGGAGAGGGGATGAAGATTGTGTATCTACACATCGCAAATCCGGACGCCTTGTTCCAGGGAAGCTATGGGATCGGGTCCAGCGGGCACGAATTCCTGACCGACGAAACCTTTATAGCCTGTATCCAAAATCGCCTGCATGATAGCCGGATAGTAAAGCTCTTGCGTTTCGTCGATTTCATGACGACCGGGAACCCCACCGGTGTGGTAGTGACCGATGTAGTCTTGAAACGCGCGTATCCGATGAATCACGTCGCCTTCCATGATCTGCATGTGGTAGATGTCGTAGAGCAGCTTGAAGCGTTCGGAGCCAACCTGTTTGCACAGCTCCACGCCCCATTCCGTATGGTCGCACATGTAGTCGGGATGGTTATGCCGGCTGTTGAGCAATTCCATGACCACGGTCACCCCATGCTTTTCTGCGATGGGGGCGATTCGTTTTAAGCCCGTTGCGCAATGTTCCAGTCCTTCCTCGTCGCTCATGCCGTCTCGATTGCCGGAAAAGCAAATGATGCTCGGATAGCCTGCTTCGGCCACCAGGGGAGTGGTGTGTTCGAAATATTCGACGATCGCGTCGTGATTCTCCAAACGATTAAGGCCGCTTTTAATGCCTCCCGGTACTCCCCAGATAAGAGCGCTGACCAAGCCGTGTTTACGCAGGGTAGGGGCTTCGTCGATATTGACCAGCTCTACGGATTCCATGCCGATGCGAGCGGCTGCCGCGCAAAGTTCGTCGAGCGTGTAATTCTTGTAGCACCATTTGCAGACGGAATGGCGAATGTTTCCTTTCAAAGGCTTGGCGGATTCGTGATGAGCGGCCATAGTCGTGGATGGGGCTGAAACGGCTGCCGCCATGGCGGCTCCTTTGGCGATGGTTTTCAAGGCGGACCGGCGGGGCATTTCGTTTTCCATAATCTCAGGGGGTTGTTTCAAGATTTCGTATTCCAAGGGGCTTTGCTCGCCTTGATTTTGCAAGGAAATTCCCGTCCCGAACGCGACCGACTCAATCGATGCTATACACTTCCAGTAGGGCGAGTCCCGTTGTGCCATCTTTCCCTGAAACGATGGCTCCATATGGCCCTGGCAACAAGTCGATGATCATTGCAGCCGATTTGCTGTCCGCTTCTAGCGTGGTCGAACCTGTCTGGCTCATTTTCACGTCCAAGGCGAAATCCCAGTCGTCGTTCTCGGCGATAAGCGATTGGCCGGACCAGAGTTGGATCACTGGATCTTCTAGGAACCCTTGCTCAATCCCGTTCGACTGTAGTTCAGGCCCAACTGCCTGTATCAAGACTTTTCTTACGCCTTCGCCTCGAACAATAAAGCCGGCTATCAAGACTTCGTCTCCGACGCCTACACGACCGCGTGTCGAAATATTTATAAGGTTGGCTTCGTTATTGGTCGAGCCTGCTTCCCCTCTGCCAAAGCTTGACGATAGTACGCTGTGGTTCGCTTCCGTGATGCTGACGAAATAGACGTCTTGCGAAGAACTAGATGAAATACTAACATCGAGCTTAGTTTCTGTGGCTCCGAGAATTGGCGCGTTGTTGCGATACCATTGTATGGAAGCGGAATCTGGGAATGTCGATGCGACCCATAGACTCAAAATGCCTCCATTGCCGTCTGGCAGTTGCTTGAGTCCTGGATCGTCTGGCATGAATGGATCCACCATTAAAAATCCGGGATGTATCGGATCTTCTGTGGGCGGCGTAGTGCCTGGCGAAACTTCTGGTTGATCGATCATTGCTGGATCGTTGTCTAAACCTTCGATGGCGCTCCATTCAGAAGAGTCTGCATTCCAGACCCAACCCTTTGTTTTCTCAGCCAAGAACAGCCACTGCTCTGCTTGAAGATCGTAAAGCCAGAAGCTCATCCCCCGATCGAAAGGTTCTCCCTGAGAGACATAAAGCCACCCCAGTTTTTGGCTATAAATCCAGGGATAATGTTTTAAGTGTATCCATCCTAGCAAGTCGGAGCCCGCCCAGAACCGGTTGCGTGAAAAATCGAAGTTGGCAAAGAACTGTTCCTCTTCACTGGTCAGATACCTTTCACTTTTGTATAATAAGGTGTCGTCTTCCTTCGGGGAGTACGATTCTGCAATATAGTTTATCGCGATTAGTGGATAGGGGAGTTCAAAGCTCTTTGCTTCCCAGTGATCGATTTGAGTGGTCCCTGCTCTTGATTCGACAATGGTTTCGACGATAAGCCCCACATCGGTCTGATAAATGCCGGGCAACACGATTTCGTAAAAGGCTTTGCCAGTGCCCTGATACCTTTCGATATGCAGCGTCTCGGCCTCGCTCTTGTTTGCCAGGCTGAAGAGGGCCATAGCCATCAACCATCCATATCCAAGCATCCATTGCTTATTTTTGTTACACACACCCATGACATTTAACTCCTCCCATAGTTTAATCACACACCCGATTATCCGAAAAGTTGGGCTGAAAGTTAGCGGATTCTTATCTTTCAGGCAATTCTTTGTTGGATTAAAGCGAAGAAGCCTCACCTCGTTAATTCCGCTTGTCATGCTTTTACTGCCCGCTTATCGCTAGGCGCTTTTTGCAATAAGAAGGAAAAACCGATGGCGACCGAATTGAACCAGAGCTACGATCCGAAGAGCGTCGAGCCCAAGTGGTACCAGGCTTGGGAAGACCATGGCTGTTTCGAGGGCGATGTGAGCGTGGACAATGAATCCTTCGCCATCATGATCCCGCCGCC
>JANQKI010000289.1 GCA_028281165.1 Opitutaceae bacterium
AATATCTCGACGAGAGGATTTATTGGAACCGGCGAGGGGGTCATGATTGCAGGTTTTATTGTCGAAGGCACTCAACCTCTTGACGTTGTATTGAGAGCATCAGGTCCAAGCATTGGCATTTCCGATGGAGTTGAAGGGTTTCTGCCAGATCCAACCATTTCTGTCTTTAGCGGCAATCAAGGTTCCTTTGCGGATAGCAATAATGATTGGACTGAAAATGGAGACACAGCCTCTCTACTGGAATCGTTTGTTCGTGTCGGAGCGCAACCGTTTCAGGATGATAAAGATTCCGCTCTGAAAATGAGCCTCGAGCCTGGGAGCTACGCGCTTTTCGTAAATGACAACGGAGAAGGACAGGGAGTTGGACTGGTCGAGGTTTTTGACGAGTCAATCCAGTTAGGAAACAATAAGGATGCCAGACTGTTGAATATATCAACGAGAGCCTTTGTAGGTTCAGGCGACAAAACGATGATAGCCGGTTTTTGGGTTGAAGGTGATGCTCCTCTCAAAATTCTTGCTCAAGCGGTTGGCGAAGGAATAGCTGGTGATGTTTCCAATCCGCTTTCCGATCCTCAGATCTCGATTTTTGATTTATCGGCTGGCGATTTCATCGCCGATGGAACCAATGATAACTGGGGGGACAGTCCAAACGTATCCGAAATCTCTGACATCGCAGACAGAATCGGAGCGAGAAAACTGGCTCCAGGCAGCAAGGATGCTGCATCCGTTGTGACTCTTACTCCAGGACAAGGTTATGCTATCTTCGTTAGCGATACTTCAGGAGCTGAAGGCATAGCCGTAGTCGAGGTATTCGCTGTATACAGTAATTCCTTACAATAATCAAAAAATCAGTCCTGAAAAGCAGTTCTCAGTATAAGTTAATCAATATGTGGGTGAAATCTAAAGTTCCAACTGCCGTTACCTTATTGTTCTTTTTAGCATTAAGAACAACCGGAATGGCTCAATGCGATGACATTTCCGGCACCTGGTTTGCGGAGGAATCCGTTACCATTACCTTTCGAATACCTGGCTTTCCCAATGAAGTCATTTCAGAAAGCGGATCCGCAAATATCTTCATCAATCAGAATGGATGCAATTATTCGTATTCTAGATCCTCTCAAGGTTTTACTTTTACTCGTAGCGGGACAATCAACGGCAACTCTATTAGTTTGTCAGGAACGGCGGCCATACTACAGACCGGCACAACATGTACGAGTAATCGCGTTACTGCTACTGGAACCATTATCAATCCTGGCAGAATAGAGTTCACGACCACGGTTGATATTCGTTGCGCCAATCAAGGGTTATCAGTCACAGGAACAGGGAGCGGCTCGGTCGTACTTACTCGCTCAGTCCCCCAACCTCCAAACTTCACCACTCATCCGCTAAATCAAAGTGTACAAATTGGAGCCAACGCTATCTTTTCCTGCTTCGCCTCAGAAAATCCAAGCTACCAATGGCAGGTTCTTGCCGCAGGCTCTTCTGATTGGGTAAACATTCAGAATAGTAGTAGATTTTCTGGCGCTACCACAAACCAGCTTACGGTTAACTCTGCAGCACTTGACCAGTCCGGCGATCAATTTCGCTGTTTGGCAACAAATGGCCAAGGATCTGCCACTTCGAATCCAGCAACTTTGACAGTCGGAGGGCTGCCTCCTGCTTTCAACTCTAATCCATCGAACCTTACCGTCACGGAAGGCGGTCCAGCTTCTTTTTCTGTGAGCATTTCGGGCAATCCACTCCCGAGCTTACAATGGCAACACAAGCTCAGTAACAGCTCGGAATGGAATAATTTAATGGACGGAGCTGGCTATTCAGGAACAACAACAGAAACGCTTAAGATCGGCTCGACCAGGTCAGGAATGTCAAACAGTCAGTTTCGCTGCGTAGCTACGAATTCGGCCGGATCAATAACTTCCAGTACCGCTACTCTAACCGTAAATTCGGAATTGATTGTCTCCACTCCTTTGATTTCGCCAAGCCAAGGAACCTATCACGATGGCGTTCAGGTCATATTAACTTCCGACTCAATCGACGCCCAGATTCGGTACACATTAGACGGAACGGAACCCACCCAGGCTTCTATGTTGTACAGCGAACCCTTCTTTGTCTCGCAATCAGTCACGGTAAAGAGCAAAGCATTTAAACTCGGGGTCGAACCTAGCCCATCAGAATCGAAATCTTACCAGATCGTCGCAAATCCAGGAACTAATTTGCCACGGATTACAAATATTTCAACACGCGGCTTCGTAGGGACTGGAGAACGGCTCATGATCGCCGGCTTTGTTGTAGAAGGTACGCAGAATCTCGATGTAGTGCTTCGATCAGTAGGGCCAACTATCGGTATTCGAGACGGTATTACAAACCATCTACCAAATCCAAAGGTTTCGGTTTTCAGTTCAAGTGCGGGAGGGTTCATAAAAATAATAAACGATTTGGCTGACCATCGCAACCCGAACGCGGTAATCGATGCATTCGAGCGCATCGGCGCGGCTCCTTTTCTAGACGACCGTGACGCCGCCCTAACGCAAAGTCTCGCGCCAGGAAGCTACGCCTTGTTTGCGGAGGACCAATCGGGGGGAGAGGGTGTAGGATTAGTTGAGGTTTATGATGAAACCTTCCAACTAGGAGGGTCGAACAATGCGCGTCTGTCGAATATTTCCACTAGGGCTCTTGTGGGCTCTGGCGACAAGACAATGATAGCGGGTTTCTGGGTTGAGGGTAACTCTCAATTGCAAGTACTCGCTCAAGCTGTGGGTAACGGCATAGCTGCGGAAGTCTCAAACCATCTCCCCAATCCCCAAATATCCATCTTCGACTTGGCAGCTGGACAATTCATTGCTGAAGGCTCGAATGATGACTGGGGAACTGCTCCAAACGCTTCGGAGATTGCAGCGACCGCCACGCGTATCGGAGCCCGGCAGCTCCAACCTGGCAGCAAGGATGCCGCGTCCCTGGTCTGGCTAGATCCTGGTAAAGGCTACGCCATCTTCGTAACCGACGTAACCGGAAGCGAGGGCATTGCCGTCGTGGAAGTCTTTGCTGTGTACGAGTAGTTGATTGAGGCCATAGTCTCCCTTAAGTATAATTGAGTACCCAAATTCTGATTACGGTTTAAACGGATCTTCCACATTGAGCCCCATCGCGTAGTCCATCAGATGGAAAATCACGTCCCTCCCAATCAGCAGGAAAATCGATCAGCTGGGCGGCAATATCCTTGACCACCGACCCCTCAGGAAACTGGCCATCGCTTTCCCAGTTACGTTCAGGCACATGAGAGTAACAAGCGACCGGAGTAACATTGAGTATCCGATTTGTGGATACGTACGTAGACTTGCCCGCAATCTCCGCTTTTTCCAAAAGCGTAAAGACTTCGTTACCAGGAATCGAATCCGCATCTCCTCGGCTCACACTATCGTTCACAGAAATGACTCCAGCTTTCGCTTTCACGCCAGTAATTTTAGCCGTCATGGTGCCAGCCGAGTCGGAAGTCTGCTGATTGGTGTTGTAAGTCTTCGAGAAAGCTGAGTAGGGAAAGGTTTCGTCGAAAAGAAAATTCTCTTCGCCAGGCTCGCCACGCTGCTGGCCTTCGAAAATTCGAGCTGCGGTAACTGTCGAAACGCCCATCCATCACCCGCAAAGAGGATCACGTTCTTGGCTTTTCTATTGTTTAGACGGATCGACATTTTCTTTTCTATCGCGTCGCGACCTTGCTGAAACCAGTCAATCCCATCCCCGAGGCTTAAACCTATAAAGCTGAGCCCTAAGAAAGGCAGGAGTAGATAGCGTATTGATAAAGTCATTTCAAAACTGGTGAAATCTTCATGGTTTCCAAGGGCGAAGAAGCATCAAGGAAATTGAAACTCCCTGACACGGCTAGTCTGAAAACATTTGGTTACGAAATCATTTTCGCTTAAGAATCGCTTTTTTATTAGAAAAATATCCCAATTGACTTAACTTGCCGGATATGAACGCCCCACCCCGCTATTCCATCGGCTTGATTCTTTGCTTTTTACTTGCGCTGAGCTCAACCGCAGTCGCCTCGGATCAGCTGTTTTTGCTTAGAAATATTTCCCTTATTAAGCCACAAGCCGACGACCTGACTAAGGGAACGGAAACAGCCTACTACAAACCGATTTTCGGCGAAGGCGACAAACAAGGGAAACTGCTGAATGGCGTCGTTCGTTTTGGGGAACTGACAGTCTACAAGAATGGCGCCAGCGCTGTGGTTAGCTATCCTGATGAGGAACAGATTTACTACGTCACTTCAGGTGAGGGAACGCTCATTTACGATGACCAGGAAGTGGCGATAAAGGCAAACGACTTCATGTATCTGCCAGTCGGCGTGAAGCGGGGGGTAAAAAACGCGAACGAAGATCCCATCCAAATTCTTGTCATGGGATATTCGATACCCGAGGACGTTGAAGTGGAGCCTACTCAGGAACTACAGCTAGCCAGCGCGGATGAAGTAAAGCTTCTGGTCCTCGGCAGTCACGGTCCCACTACCAAATACAAGCTTCTGATGGGCACCACCGAAAGCGCGCGCGACCGACTCGCTGCGGCTTACCAGATGGTAAGCCTTTTTATAATGGACTTCTCGCCCGGAGGAACCAACAAGCCCCATCGCCACCCAACCCAAGAAGAAATGTACTACGTCTTAAAGGGCCACGGCTATATGGTTGCAGGACTCGACAGATGGGGCAACGTGCAAAGGCACCCATGCCAAGCTGGAGACGCTTTTTACTTTGCCGCCGGAACGGAGGTAGGATTTTACAGCACCGGCAGGGAAGGCGAAGAGCACGCTCTGATACTGGCTGTTCGCTCGGACGACCCAACGTTAACTAAAAAATAGTTACATCCAAAAATCAATTACAATGGATACAATTCTTCCCGACCATTCCACATCCGAAAACACTTCGGATCGGCGTCGCTTCATCAAAAAAGCAAGCCTGGGCGGCATAGCACTAGGCGGCATGATGACGGCATCGATTCAGGACACGATTGCTCAAGTCACCTCGAAGGTCAGTCGCTATTCCTTTCCCTCAGGTCTGAAGATAACGGATTTACGCTACGTGTTGGTCACCCACTTGGGGCGACGTATCCCCATCATTCGCATCGATACGAATCAAGATATCCAGGGCCTGGGCGAAGTCCGTGACGGAGGCGACGAGCGCTACGCTCTTTTGTTGAAAAGCCGAATCCTAGGCAAGAATCCATGCAATGTTGAGCAGCTCTTCAAGATCATAAAACCGTTTGGAGGCCACGGGAGGCTGGGCGGCGGAGTGAGCGGCGTGGAGATGGCCTTATGGGATCTCACAGGAAAAGCATTTGGCGTACCCGTTTGGCAACTACTCGGTGGGCGCTATCGTGACAAGGTCCGCCTCTACGCTGACACGCATGGGGATACGGATTACGATTTAATCAAGGCTAAGGTCACAAAGCGGATAGAGGAGCAAGGCTTCACTTGGCTGAAAATGACGCGTTGCTTCAATGTGGTTGGCGGCACACCGGATGGTTACATCAATGCCCGTGGTCGCGAGCTCACCGACGTTGGCATCGCTAAAATAACCGAATATCTGCAAATGGTTAGAGAGACGGTAGGTCATCGCATTCCCGTCAGCGCGGACCATTTTGGCGATCGCAACGTGACCAACATAATACGGCTGGGCAAGTCCTTAGAGCCGGTCCGGCTAGCCTGGATGGAGGAGCCAGCGCCATGGAAGAATCCAGAACTACTTAAGGAGGTGAAAGACGCGATCGACGTCCCCGTTCTTTCCGGCGAGAACATTTATGGCCTGGAAGCTTTTCAACGTCTTTGCGACCTCGGGGCAGTCGATATGGTTCATCCAGATTTGGCGACGGCGGGCGGCATACTAGAAACCAAGAAGATCGGCGACTATGCCCAAAGTAAAGGCATCACCATGGCATTGCACTATGCCGGAACACCCATTTCCTTCATGGCCAATGTCCACTCGGCAGCAGCCACGGAGAATGTTATGGCGCTGGAATACCATCCAGAAGATGAACAAATCCCTCTGTGGACAAACATGGTGAATACGGTCGACGGCCAACCGCTCATCACAAAAGGCTTTGCGAACGTATCCACAACTCCAGGACTCGGCGTAGAGATTAACGAGGAACATATCAAATCCTTAATCCATCCGACCGACAAGAGCTACTTCGCCCCTACCGATCACTGGAACGAGAGGAACTCCAGCGACGCGTTTTGATATATCCCCTTAATGTGAATACAAAATAAAACTGCCACCAGCTATACGAAATGAAATACAAGCACGCTCTTGCAATCCTATTCTGCTTCATAGGAATCGCCAGTCTTACCGCTCAAACCATTCCGCGAGAAGAATTGATATTCCTTACTTCCGAATGGAAGGGCGAGCGCTTTGAAGACGGTCGACCGAAGATTCCTAATGACCTGATTAAAAGAGCGCGGCATATCGGAATCGAAGAAGCCTGGCAGGTCATGTACAATCAAGGCTATAAGAACCAGTTCGAAGGAAATTGGAAAATGGTACACGATGATGTTCCGGTAATTGGTCGAGCGCTAACGGCTCTCTACATGCCCAGTCGACCTGATCTGCTTAAAAGCATCATGGATCGCGGAAAGGAAGAAGGGCGTATCGGAAATTCGAATTCATGGCCTATCGCGATGCTGGGCAAGCACGATGTGTATGTCGCCGACTGCTTCGGGAAGATTTCCCAGGGAACGTTAATTGGCGATAGCCTGGCGACAGCTATTTTCAATAAAACGGGAACCGGCGTTATCTTCGATGGCTCGGCCAGGGATCTAAGTGGCATGGCTCAAATCGAAGGTTTTAACGCTTTTGTAAGGGACTTTGATCCCACATTTCTAGAAGAAGTTGTACTGATGGGATTGAATACGCCTATTCGTATCGGTAAAGCGATTTGCTTGCCTGGAGATCTAGTCATATCCGAAAGGGAAGGCGTATTGTTTATTCCAGCGCACTTGGCTGAGGAGGTCATTATTACTGCCGAGTTCATCACTATTCGTGACACTTTCGGATACGAAATGCTGAGGTCAGGACGCTTTAGTTCAGGCCAAATGGACAATGCCTGGACGGATGAAATCAAAGAAGCGTTTCTCAAATGGCTGGACGACAATCCAGACCAACTTCCCATGAGCCGCGCTCAGCTAGACGAATTTATGTCACAACGAACATGGTAAGAAAACGTATAAAGGGCCTATTATCAGTAGGGGCCTCTACGAATGGTAGGGAGGCTTGTCTAAGAGAAGGTCTAACAATTCGATTCCCGAAGGTGGCGCGAGGCGTCCTCGACTCGCGTTCAACCAATGTAAAAACGCGTCGAGGACGTCGCGTTCCACCTCTTTGGATACATATGGGACTCTCTCTAAGACGTGCCGAGAGAGCGCTATTCGTTCTGCTCCTTACTGTGTTCCAGAATGTCGGATACGCTGACCAATCGAGCGAGATTCAAAGACCCAACATCATTGTCATAAACGTCGATGAACTGCGTTGGGATGGACTCAGTATTACAGGCCATCCTTTTGTCCAGACACCCAATATCGATCGACTGGCCAGAGAAGGCATGATCTTGAAAAACGCTTTCGTCACTACTCCCCTTTGCGGTCCCAGTCGAGCTTGCCTGATGACAGGCCAGTATGCCCACACGCACGGCAGCTACAAGAATACGGCTCCGAAAGGCCACACCAAGAAACTGCGTACCTATCCAATGCTGTTTCAGAAATCGGGATACAAGACAGCTTTTATCGGGAAATGGACAACGGGACGCAATGCTGACAAAACGCCCCACCCCGGCTTTGATCGGTGGTTTTGCTCAGGCGTCAATCGAGACTATAAGATGGACCCGGTTGTTAATGTAGACGGAGAATGGATACCCTACAAAGGCCATGCGACTGATATAGATACAGCAGAGGCTGTTCGCTTCATTCGCGAGAACAGGGATCAACCCTTTAACATCTCTCTCTGGCATCGCTCAGTTCATACCAGTTATGGAGACGAGCATCTTCTATCAGCGGAACGCAACCGACATCTTTACAAAGATGTACCGGTTCCAAGAGCAATCAGCGCTCAGGAGCCGCTCATTGTCCAGCCTGCTATCAAAAACTTCGCCCAAAGGCCGCCTAGCGACGAAGACATAAGAAATATCGCTCGCATGACAGTCGATATCGACGATGGCGTGGGACTTATTTACGCTACACTCGAGGAGCTGGGCATTCTTGATCAAACGATGATCATTTTCAAGGGGGACAATGGGTTCTTTTTTGGCGAGCATGGCTTGACCGAAAAGCGTCTGGCTTACGAAGAATCGATTCGCATACCGTTTATTATACGCTATCCTCCCTTGATTCAGCCAAAATCTCAATCCGAGGTTTCAGTGCTTAGTATTGATATTGCCCCTACGCTCTTGAAGCTAGCAGAGATTGAAATTCCAGAAGACATGCAGGGTCAGTCGCTTGTCCCTGTTTTGAGAGGAGGCGAACTGGAAACGCCACGCCCCTCACTGCTCTTCGAGTTTTGGCCGGAGACGGATCTGCCCGGAACCAGTTGCTGGTGGAAAGCGGTTAGAACCGACAAATGGAAATACATCCACTATTACAAGGAACCTTTCTTCAACGAACTCTACAATCTAGAGAAAGATCCGTTCGAAATGAACAATCTCATCAACGACGAAAATCATAAAGCCATTGTTGAAAAAATGTCGGACGAGCTGACCAAATTAATGGATTTCTACGAAGACAAAGGCATAGACTACGAATTTTTCTGATTGAGAATGAGACTTTCCTAATCCCAAAGCCCCGCCCTTCGGATGCGATAGCGGGAAATGTTCCAGTAGATCCAATAAAACAAGCATTCTGATAAAATCTGAATCAGCGGAATCAGAAATTCTAAACTGAATCCCTCAGATAATAAGCAGGAATACCAATCAAGAGTTAGCTGAATTTACATTTAATCCTTGGGGTTTTTGTACGATAGACAAGTGGCTCAAGGATGAGAACAGCGACAAAAGACCACTATGAGGAGGCTATAAAATCTATCTGTAATCTCCATGGAAACATGGCGATTCTGTCTAACCTTGATGCGCTGCTAAAAGATGAAAGTTCCGATCTTGCCGACATAGAAATGCTCATCCAGACGGACGGCTCGCTGGCCGCCTCAATACTGAAAATGAGTAATACGGCTGCCTTTGGTTTTGGCAGCGAATGCGAAAGCATCTCCCAAGCGATGCAAACGGTCGGCTTTGGCCTGGCTTTGAAGCTCGTAAGTTCGGCTCTATCAAAGCAACTCTTCATGAGAGACCTTAACGCCTATGGCATATCTTCAAACGATTATTGGCAGTATAGCTATTTTACCGCAACCTTCATGGAATTGCAGGCCAAGCGAATCGGATTGGATCACAACGAAGCATATTTGCTTGGTCTGCTCCACAGTATTGGTCGCGTAGTTATCAATGAACTACTAAGAGAAAATAAAGTCGAGGTATATTGGGACCGCTTCGTTTCGCCAAGTGATTGGGAAATAGATACGATTGGCTTTTCAAGCGAGCGAGCAGGAGCGCTGCTTTTGAGAAGCTGGGATTTTTCGGAAGAATTCTACTCCAAGGTTGAAAGGCAATGCGAGCCAATTGAAGAGGCAGAAGACTTGATGCTAATTCTACTGGACTACGCTAAAATCCTTTCAACCCATATCGAAGATCCGGATACCATTAACGAACTTTGCTCAGAAAATAGCCACTTCTTTCGGAAGAAAATCGAGCAAGCCAATGAAGACATCGTCTCGGACATCGAAATAGCCGAGCGCTATGTGGACGGAATCCGAGAAACGCTGAAAGCTTGTCAGTCATGATTGGGATAGAGACAGAGACCTCTTCATTTAGCATCCTGATTCTGGACGACAATGCCACGACTCGCAATATAGCTAAAAAAGTCTTGGAAAAAAATTTGGATTGCGAAGTACGCCTTTGCACCAATCCACGGGACTTGAAAGTACTCGCTGAGCAATCCAAACCAGATCTTTTTCTACTGGATGTTCACCTGGAAAAAGGAAACAGCCTGGAAGTCTGTAATCGAATTAAAGAAAATCCGGATACAAAAGAAATTCCCATAGTATTTCTCTCAAGCTACGATAGTCCCTCCAAAAGGGTGGCCGCTTTGAACGCCGGAGGGGTCGACTACTTAGATAAGCCTTTTTATCCAGAGGAATTGATAAAAAGAATCAAAACCCACATTGAAGTCCATCGATTGCAGTTAGCTATAACTAATCAAATGAACGAGCAAAGAGCTCTTTTAAGAGTGCTTTGCCATGATTTGGTTAACCCGCTTTTTGCAGCCCAAGGCCTATTGAGCTTGCGCATCGAGAGAGGAACGGTGGATACCGAAGTCGCCACCAAAGCTCTAAACTGCTGTAACAGCGCTATGGACCTCATAACTCACGTAAGAAACGAGCACTCCCTGATTAGCAAAAACAAGCAATTTACTGAAGAAATCGTGCCTGTCGCTGAGGCCTTTAAAGAATCAGCCAGGACGCTACAAAATCGCTACCATAAAAAGGGAGTCAAGCTGGTAGCCAAAGCCGATCCTCTCGCGAAGATATCTATCAATCGAGTCGTTTTCGTTCACAATATTCTCAACAATCTTTTAACGAATGCTCTGAAATTTTCGTATCCAGAATCCGAAGTCGTTCTAAAAGCGCAAGTAAACGATAGGGATCGATGTGTTATTGAAGTTGTTGATCACGGAATTGGAATGCCACAGGAAATCCTGGAAAACATTTTCAAGGAAGACGCTAAAGTATCACGCAAAGGCACTTCATCCGAAAAAGGAACCGGCTTTGGCATGCCTCTGGTAAGACGCTACGTTGAAAAGAGCTCCGGTGAGATCAAAGTCGAATCCACTGAGAGAATAGAAAATGAAAATGGACTCTCTCCTGGAGGGACTACGGTGCGACTCACATTCGCCAACCAATCATAAATAAGCCAGATACCGATTGGCCAACACGTTTAGTCTCTGCTATAATCCTGGTCATTGGCAGGTAATGCGAGGCGTACTGGCGGTCTACTAAACGAGCGCTTTCGCGATCCTCTTCCCCAGAAACGGTCCCTCGAAAATCATGCCGGAGTAGATTTGCACCAAACTGGCGCCTGCATCGATTTTTCGCTTGGCTGAATCTGGATCGGTAATGCCTCCAACACCGATAATTGGCAGATTGCCACTAGTCGTTTTAGCGGCATGAGCGATGATCTCAGTCGACATGGCGTCGACTGGCTTCCCACTGATGCCGCCGGGTTCATCGATATTTTCGAAAGGTCCTTCTCTGGCCATCGTCGTATTCGTAGCGATGATACCATCAAGATTGAGCTCAAGCAATGTAGCAATGATAGCGTCAAGCTGCTCAAGAGAAAGGTCCGGAGCGACTTTTAGAAAGATCGGTTTCCTCGACTGACCAGGCTGCTGGTCTCTCTCTAAATTCAAGGAAACCAAGGTGGAGAGCAGTTCGCGCAGCCGCGTCTCCTCCTGAAGCTTTCTAAGATCCGGCGTGTTCGGACTGCTCACGTTTATGACGACGTAGTCCGCGAAGTCCGCCAGAAGTTGAAAGGAACCTTTGTAATCCTCCACCGCTTCATCAAGCGGAGCTGCCTTGGATTTGCCAATATTGACGCCTAAAGGTATGCGTCGATCCATTTTAGAAAGGGTTCGAGACAGACGTTGAGCAACAGCCTCGGCCCCATCGTTGTTGAATCCCATTCGATTGAGAATGGCCTGATGTTCCGGGTAGCGAAACATGCGGGGCTTGGGATTTCCGGGCTGAGCGAGTAGCGTGACCGTACCGATTTCAACATGACCGAAACCCAGCGCTTCGAAAGCTGGCCAACAAACGGCGTTTTTATCAAAGCCCGCAGCTAGACCCACTCGGTTGGGAAAATCAATCCCGCAAATTTCGACCGGCGCATAATCGTTACCCAGTTGATTGAGATTCGCCATCAGCTTAGGAACAAACGGCATATGCGAAAGCAAGGAAAGGGCGTCGACGGCAACCTCGTGAGCCTTTTCAGGATCGAGTCGAAATATTAAAGGCTTCACGAAATTTTTATAGAAAACGCCCATTTTTCAGACCGGAAAGCAGCAGAAGGCGCTTGCATTGAAAAGAAAATTCAATTTGGAAGCATAATCGTTCTTAACGACATGGAAAAATTGCCGTAAATCATGGCAGTTCCCCATATCCAGAAAATGAACACGAGCAACGAGTAGAGATAGTTGGAGGCGGTTACTTTGCAGACTTTTTTGTTTGAATAGCTTTTCCCTTGTTTTTGGATTTTCATTGATTGACTTAAACTTTTTCCCCGTTTTTTGGTGATGCATTAGCGACAGTTATGCCGACAACTTCAAATCAGATTGAGTGGTGCACCGTCCGTCTTGGAGAAGACACGAATTGGTGGGTAAAAGAAGTAAGTGACGACGTTCATTGGGATGTGGACGGTCTAAGCATCATAGACCCCAGGCAAATGGCTCACATCCTCGATTTGGTGGAAGCCCTCAGGGATTATAATTTCGACGAAGACATTCTGGAGCGTGGCTTCATCTCCTTCCGCATCGATAAAGACCTCGGAGATGGCCACATTCGCCTCGTCCGCACAAAAGAGACTTTCAGCGACGCCGAGGATCCGCTTTTCGGTTTGCCGGACGTTGTAGACGAAGAAAACGGACCCTACGCCGATTTCCTCAACCACATCACAAAGCTTCGCGTTGCAATGCTAAATGACATGATCGACTTCGAGCAAAAGCTCACGGTGGACGAGGTCGAAGAAGAAATCCGCGAGGAAGAGAACAACAATTTCATCGAAGGGAAAGCCGTTCATCTATTCAACGAAGTCACTAGCATTCTGGATTATGTTCCAGCCGGTTGGGAACTGGACGGAGAGGGAGGCTCTGAAGAAGAGGAAGAAGACCTGGATGACTTTCCAGACATCGTCGATGACGAAGAGGCCAAGAAGATCAGCGAATCGGAAAACCTTAAGTGGGACGAGGAAGAAGACGAGGAAGAAGATGATCTCTACGAAGGCGGTCCTCCCGACGAAGAAGACGAAGATCTGGACGATTTGGACGACGAGGAAGAGGAACGCTAAGGCTTCTATCCTCAGGCTTAAAATTTCCTAGCCGTTTCTCTTAAAGAGAAGCGGCTATTTCTTTAGCGAAATAGGTCAGAATCAGATCAGCCCCTGCCCTTTTGATAGACATTAATGACTCATCTCGGCATTTTTCGTAGTCCAGCCAGCCTTTCTGCGAAGCGGCGTGGATCTGGGCAAACTCTCCCGAGACCTGATAGGCTGCTACAGGCAAGGCTGTTTCGTTCCGCAATTCTCGGATAATGTCCAGGTAGGGCCCAGCCGGCTTGACCATGAGAAAATCGGCGGCCTCTTCATCGTCGAGCAGAGCATCGGCGATAGCTTCGCGTCGATTCGCAGGATTTAGCTGATAGGTCTTCTTGTCGAGCTGAGTCGTTCCGGCCGCTTGAGCGCTGCCAACCGCCTCACGAAAAGGACCGTAATAGGCCGAAGCGAATTTGGCCGAATAAGCCATAATGGCTGTATCCTCATGGTCCGAAACATCAAGCGCCTCGCGAATCGCCTCTACCCTGCCATCCATCATGTCGGAGGGGGCAACGATGTCTACGCCAGCCTCAGCCTGCAAGACCGCCATACGACAAAGTCGCTCAACGGTCTCATCGTTAAGCACCCGAGCGCCGTTTTCATCCAAAACACCATCATGTCCGTGCGAAGTGTAGGGGTCCAAAGCGACGTCAGTAACAACGATCAATTCGGGAATCGCCTTCTTGATGGCTTTGACGGCTCGAAGCGCGAACGTGTCCGGATTATCCGCTTCCGTACCCTGTTCGTCCTTGAGAGAAGGGTCGATGCTGGGAAACAAAGCGATCGCAAGAACCCCTAGCTCCGCAAGCGCAGTACACTCCGCAACCAAATCCTGGATATTCAAACGATAAACGCCAGGCATACTGCCAACCGTTTCCTTGGCGCCCTCTCCGTCCATTACGAAAAGAGGAGCGATCAAATCTTCCTTGCGTAACCAAGTCTCCTGCACCAACGAACGGATCGCAGCCATTTGCCGCAAACGCCGTGGACGACGCGCTAAATCGAGCTTGAAATTCTCCGACATAATGAAATGTTACTCCGAAATTCGCCGCACAATGCAGCTAAAAACGACAACACGCAATTCAGAAGGACGCTTAACGGCAAGCGTTTGCGTAACTTGCTGCGCTACCACGACCACCTGTTGCTGAGCCGGGACATTCGATTTAGGAATTTCGAATGCTAGAAAAGCCCGGCTATTTTTAACCGAGAACGACTGTTCGTATCATCATGCCTGATATATTCTTCCATAACACGCTTTCCCGCAAGACAGAGCCCATCGTCTCTTCGAAAGGAAATACCGTGGGCATGTACTGCTGTGGTCCAACGGTTTACGACAGAGCCCATATCGGCAATTTTCGCACCTTCTTGTCGCAAGACGTAATGCGAAGATCACTACAAATAGCAGGCTATAAGGTCATTCACGTGCGTAACTTAACGGACGTGGACGATAAAACCATCGCTCGCTCGATTCAGGAAGGGAAACCGCTACGCGAGGTAACGGAGCATTGGACTGAGGTTTTTCATCAGGATTGCGGTCGATTCAATATGCTCTTGCCTCACATAGAGCCCAAGGCGACAGACCACATACAAGAGCAAATAGAGATGATCGAAACGCTTCTCGAAAAAGGTCACGCCTACACCAGCGAAGACGGTAGCGTTTACTTTAAAGTGTCATCATTTGATCAATACGGACGTTTATCACGGCTTAAAGAGCGCGAATTGACTACTAGCGAAGCTGATGCCTCGCCCATCGATAGCGACGAATATGAACGCGATTCCATGGCTGATTTCGTTATGTGGAAAAGCCGGAAGGAAAACGATGGCGACGTCTATTGGAATAGTCCATGGGGCGAAGGCAGGCCAGGCTGGCACTTGGAGTGTTCCGCGATGGCCATGAAATATCTCGGCAACAATCTGGACATTCATTCAGGCGGTGAGGATTTGATTTTCCCGCATCACGAAAACGAGATCGCCCAAAGCGAATGCAGCTGCGATCGTCAGTTCTTTAGATATTGGATACACTGCGCCCATCTGCTGGTAGATGGTGGAAAGATGTCCAAGAGCCTGGATAATTTCTATACGCTCGACGATATCGAAGCCAAAGGATTCGCGCCAGTAGTCTTGCGCTACGCTTTGACCAGCGGTTCCTATCGCCAGACCATCAACTTCACTCTCGACTCGCTCCATGCGGCTCAAAGCGCCCTGCAACGACTCAGGAAATTTTCCGATGAGCTTCTAGCGAAGGTAGGCATGAATCGTTCGTCTCTGTTGAAAGCCATAGCGAAGAACAAACACGCCATGGATCCTTGGAGCATTTTCCAAGAAGCTTGGGACGAATTGCGCAACGACCTGAATATCCCGGCTGCCCTCGGTAAACTATTCTCGGCGATCAAAGGAGTGAAGCCTTTAGAAATGAGCGCCTATGAGGACAGCCAAGCCACCATCGCCTTTCACAAGCTTATCTTCGCTCTCGGCTATGACTTGGACCAAGTTGCAATCGAGAAAGACAAGGTGGAAGCGCCCGAAGAAATAAAATCGCTCGCTCAAAAGCGCTGGGAAGCCAAAGAGGCCAAAGATTGGGCATCCGCAGATCAAATACGCAATGAACTTCAATCGAAGGGTTGGAAAATACTAGACAGCAAGAAAGGCTACGAACTAGAAAAAATCTGACCCTCCGTCTCTAATCGAGAAATCGATTCCAGTATTCAAAATTTCGATCATGAAAGAACAAATGACTCCACTCGAAGAACTGCGCCACTCCTCGGCGCACGTTTTAGCGACAGCGGTTCTACGGCTTTTCCCGGAAGCCCAGCTAGACATCGGACCGCCAACCGATACCGGCTTCTATTACGATTTCGATCTGGATCATAAGTTCACGGCTGAGGATCTGGAGAAAATCGAGGCGGAGATGAAGAAGGTCATCAAAGAAAACCAACGCTTCGAAAAACAGGAGGTATCGCGAGAAGAAGCGGTCCAGATGATCAAGGATTTCGGGCAGGAAACCTACAAGCTTGGCA
This sequence comes from Opitutaceae bacterium, assembly GCA_028281165.1. Classification (GTDB taxonomy): domain Bacteria; phylum Verrucomicrobiota; class Verrucomicrobiia; order Opitutales; family Opitutaceae; genus JANQRT01. The sequence continues at coordinate 16,185 of JANQKI010000289.1, forward strand.
GACTGGATGATATCCCAGAGGGCGACACGATTTCGTTTTATAGAAACGGAGAGTTTCTCGATCTATGCGCTGGCACCCACGTAAATTATACAAAAAAAATCAAAGCGGTTAAGCTTCTAAGCATCGCCGGAGCCTATCATCGAGGCGACTCGAAAAACAAGCAGCTCCAACGCATCTATGGTACGGCTTTCCCCACAAAGGAAGAGTTGGCGGAGTATCTTGAGATGCTCGAAGAAGCCAAGAAAAGAGATCATCGCCGCATAGGAAAGGATCTGAAACTCTTCACGTTCGATGCCGAGCAAGTGGGACCAGGTCTTCCCCTCTGGCTTCCCAACGGAACTGTTTTGATCGAAGAGCTAGAAAGACTGGCTAAGGAAACCGAATTCAAGGCAGGCTATGATCGTGTACGCACTCCTCATGTCGGCAAAGAATCTCTGTATTTAACAAGTGGACACCTCCCCTACTACGAGGAATCGATGTATCCGGCTATGGAATTCGAGGAGGATGAAGGAGGCGAAAAAGTCCGCTACTTTCTCAAAGCGATGAATTGTCCGCATCACCATAAGATTTACGCGGCCACGCCTCACAGTTATCGCGACCTGCCATTGCGATTAACCGAGTACGGCACCTGCTATCGCTACGAGCAGTCAGGCGAATTGATGGGATTGATGCGCGTTCGTTCGATGCAGATGAACGACGCTCACATTTATTGCACGGAAGACCAATTCGAAGAAGAGTTTAACGCTGTCAATGAGATGTATTTAAAATACTTCAAGCTGTTCGGCCTGGAGAGATATTTAATGCGTTTCTCGACTCACGATCCATCGAAGCTGGGCGACAAATACGTAGATAACGCGGAGTTATGGATAAAAACCGAAGACATGGTCCGCGATGTTTTGAAGTCCTCAGGAATCAACTACGTAGAAGTCGCGAATGAGGCGGCTTTCTATGGACCGAAAATTGACGTACAAGTATGGAGCGCTATTGGTCGAGAGTTCACCATCGCCACAAACCAGGTGGACTTCGCTGTCCCAGCGCGCTTTGGTCTAGAATACACCGCTAGCGATAATTCGAAGCAGATTCCTCTTTGTATCCACCGAGCTCCCTTAGGAACTCACGAGCGGTTTATAGGATTTCTCATCGAACACTTTGGGGGAGACTTTCCAACCTGGCTCGCTCCGGAACAGGTTAGGATTCTGCCGATAAGCGATAAGATCGCCGACTATGCCAAGAAGGTTCTAGTCGAACTCAAATCCGATGGCATTCGAGCCACAGCAGATCTTAACGCCGAAAAACTTGGAGCCAAGATTCGCAGAGCCGAACTGGATAAAATCCCAAACACCTTAATCGTGGGAGCGAAGGAGGCCGAAGAAGGAAACGTATCTGTTCGCTCGCGATTTGACGGCGATCGAGGCGTCATGCCTTTAGACGCCTTCAAAACGGATATCCTGGATATGATACGGAGCCGGAAGCTTCAGCTAAAGTCGAAGAACGCTTCGAAGAATTAGGCTACTTGTCTTCGCCTAACAGCTTCCCGAAAACCATACGGCCGCCGCTTGTAGGGATAATACTCTCCACTTCGACCAGCACGTTGGATTCCAGATAATCGACAGAATCATTTACAACGACCATGGAGCCGTCTTCAAGGTAGCCGACACTTTGCCCGTCTTCCTTGCCAAGCTTGACCAACTTCACCGTGAGGGCCTCTCCTACGGTCACCTCATGAGTCAGCGCCTTGCTTAAACTGAGAATGTCGACATAAGGAACAGAAGAGCTTTTCGCCTTTCGAATCAAGGATTCGCTGGTGGTGAGCAATCGTCCTTTTAAGCTGGATACAATGAAAAGCACCTTGTCTTCCGCGCTTTGGTTCCTTCCGACTTCGCTATCGTAAACATGCACTGTCAAATGCTCTAGTTGCTTGAGCTCATTAAGTGTTTTCAGTCCACGCTTTCCACGATTGCTTTCGTTATTTTCATTCGAGGAAGCCTGCTCATGAAGCTCGTCGACTACGAATTTGGGAATGGTGACTTCATCGCTTAGCAGCCTCGCCTTGCACAACTTCGCAACGCGTCCATCTACGAGCGAGCTGCCATCAAGCAGAATAAGCGGCACTTCGACTTTTTCGGACGCGAAACGCACGTAAGGTATCACAATGTTGAATTCATCCTTTCCGCGAAGCGCGATCACGGTCGCCAAGTAAGTGAATCCTATATACACGAATACACGGGAAACGTAGATGCTTTGAGGATCGCCCGATTCAAAAAGAGGAGAAACGGCAATGAAATGGGCCGCAAGCAACCCTATGAAAAGCCCAAAGGTCAGAGCCGAAAGAGCTCGGAGTGAAAAGCCCTTTAGCAAAACGTCGATCAGGATTAGCAGAGCCCCAATGAGAAGCCCAAAGACCGTGGCCAGCAATTGCCATTTAGCTTGACCGGAACCCTGCCAATCCTCCGGAGCCATATCAGGATAAGTATAGGCAACCGCGAAACCGCCTAACGCGCAGAAAATAAGGGCCAACGCCCGTATAGCAATCAGAGACTGATTCATATCCGATCTCCCTCCGAAATCAAGGAATTGAAGCTATGCATAAGAGGAGTGAGCAAATAGAAAACGTTCGTTCCCGATGACTAAGAACCTAGCCATTGCCACAATAACACGCACACAGGCAAGACGATAAAGATAGTCATCACAATATAAATTATTCGCTTGGCGCGCTGAGCAGAACGGATGTTTTCTGGTGTTTCTTCCAAGGCTTAACAGTTTTATAAAGCCTCAATAATGCGTAATGGCCACAGATTGCAAGACAAGTGCTGCGAAGCGGAAAACTCCGGCTGTGCCCTGGATCATAGTTCGTTGTGTTTGAAAAACTGACCATTATTGCTCCAGGCTTGCTGGGAGCTTCCATAGCCATGGCTGCCAAAGAGCGAAAAATCGCTAACGACGTGTCGGTGTGGGCCAGACGCGAGGAAACACGCCGTCAACTTGATTCCAAGGACTGGTGCGACGCAGCTCCAGACACCATTGAAGCCGCTTGCAAGGATAGCGAGTGCATCATCCTTTGCGCGCCAGTCGAGCGAATCATCGATTTGGCCAAGCAGATCGCTCCGGAGCTGAATTCCAATCCTATCGTGACTGATGTGGGCAGCGTGAAAAGCAAGATCGTCAGAGAAAGCTCCTATGCTTTAAAGGATACGGCTCGTTTCGTCGGGTCGCACCCCATGGCCGGTTCTGAGAAAACAGGTATGGAAAACGCCGATGCCGGTCTCTTCGATGGTCGAACCTGTTTTGTAACCCCTTTTGAAAATACGGACGAGATAGCGGCTGATAAAATCGCGACCTTCTGGCAGGCCCTTGGCAGCATTGTCTTACGCGAAACACCTGAAAAGCACGATGAAATTGTATCCAAAGTAAGCCATCTGCCTCACATACTCGCATCAGCGCTCGCAAGCTATCTCCTAGCGGATCAATCCAATGCAAAAGATACTTGTGGTAATGGTTTAAAGGATACAACCCGCGTTGCGGCTGGCGATCCAGCTTTATGGAAAGAGATCATAGTTCAGAATCGAGAAGAGATTCTTCGCTCCCTTTCCGATTTCCAGGATAGGTTGCAACTCTACTACTCGGCCATCGCGAACGAGGATTATCTGGAAATCATGAAACGACTTAACGAAGGCAAAGCATTTCGAGACGCCCTAGATTGATGCAAGACCCTCACCCGATTAAACCTTTCACAAGTCCAGCGAATGCAGCCGTCAGCGTTCCAGGGTCTAAGAGCATTACCAATCGAGCGCTCATTCTGGCGGCTCTAAGCGACGGACAAACTCGATTGGAAAACTGTCTTTTTAGCGAAGACACGGAGATCATGGTCAGCGCTCTTCGCGACCTGGGCTTTCGCATTACAACCGACTCGCAGAGAAAAACCATTGAAGTGGAAGGCAAAGCTGGAGACTTGCCGAACAAAAATGCCAAGCTCCATGTTGGCAATTCAGGCACCTCCGCTCGATTCTTAACGGCTCTCTGCTGTTTAGGAGACGGGGGGGTATATGAATTGGACGGCGTAGAGCAAATGCGTAAGCGTCCCATTCAAAGTCTAGCTGACTCGCTCGCCAATCTTGGAGCGGAAATAGAAACGACCAACGGTTTCTTTCCCCTGAAAATAAGGCCAAGAGGCCTGTCGGGAGGCAAGGCAATCATTGATGCTACCGGCAGCAGCCAGCTCGTTTCGGCCCTCTTGATGGTAGCGCCATTAGCGAAAAACACGCTTGATATCGAACTTTCGAATACGAAAGTAAGAAGAGGCTATATCGACATGACACTGCAAATGATGCGAATCTTTGGTCTGCCAGAGGATCAGAGTTCGTCATCAGAATCTGGATATACCATTCATCCATTGTCATCTTACACGGCCAAAACGGAAGGCTATTTCGTCGAAGGAGACGCGTCAGCAGCCAGCTATTTCTTCGCTCTGCCTCTAGCCGTGGGAGGGCAAATCGAAATTCGAGGGGTAAAGAAAAACTCGCTTCAAGGCGACATCGGCTTCGCCCAGAAAGCAGCTTCAGTCGGAGCCGAATTGCAATGGAGCGAGGGATCAGCGATATGTCGATATGACTTGGTGGAGAAAGGAAAAGCCGATGCGTTCAAGGGGAACTTCTATGCCATCTCGGATACCTTTTTGACAGCCGCAGCCATCTCACCGCTTCTCAATGGAGAGACCTTTATAGAAGGAATCGAGCACACGCGACATCAGGAATGCGATAGGATTTCGGCCATGGCTGAGGGTCTCGAACGAGCGGGACAGAAAGTAAAAGAGGAAGCAGGCTCTATTGCCGTTCAGCCTCAAACATTAACGTCTGCCCGGATTGACACCTACCGAGACCATCGAGTGGCCATGAGCTTCGCGATTCTAGGCTGCTACGACGCGAATGCGAATGGAAAGCCGTGGTTGCAAATCCAAGATCCGCTCTGTTGTCGAAAAACGTTTCCCGAATTCTTCAATGTATTGGAGAAAGCGAGACGTGACAGCGTAAATGAATCAGTCAACGCATGAGTAAGGATCAGTTTATAATCGTTGCCATAGATGGCGGAGCCGCGTCAGGGAAATCCTCGACCTCGCGAGGCTTAAGAGATCGATTTTGTCTTATGCGAGTGGATACAGGCTCTTTCTATCGATCCATTACATTGAAACTGCTGGAAGCGGGAGTCGAAGCCAAGAGCAATGCAAAACTCAACCAAGCTCTTGAAAAGATGGAGTTAAAAACGGAAATCGAAAGTGGAGATGCCATGATTTCCATCGATGGCTGGACGCCTGACGAATCGATTCGCAGCGAGCGGATCAATCACAGCGTTTCTGATTACGCAGCGCTCCCTGAAGTACGTGGGCGACTTCTACAATATCAACGAAATCAAAAAGAAGTTGCTCAAGAAAATGGATACTCCGGTCTGATCATGGAGGGGAGAGACATCGGTAGCGTGATTTTCCCTGATGCCAACGTAAAGCTGTTCTTAGATGCAAGCCCGGAAGCCAGAGCATTGAGGAGGGCTAAAGAAGGCATTGTAGATAGTATGGAAAAACGGGATCGCATCGATTCCACAAGAAAGACTGCTCCATTGAAGAGGCCTGAAGGCTCCATTATCATCGACTCGTCTGAGATGTCCTTAGAGGAAGTAATCGACGAGGCAGCCAAATACATTGAAGCTGCGTTGAATTCCTAGTTAAATCTTGAATACGAATGATCAGATTTACTGGCTAAGCCATACGCTCATTCGCAACTTCTATACAGAGTTGCTTCGAGGGGACATCGAGGGACTCCAACACATTCCGAGAAAAGGTCCCTGCATACTGGCATCCAATCATGCCAGCCATTTCGATCCGCCATTGGTGGGCTGCAAGATCATGAGGAAAATGAGCTTCTTCGCCCGAAAATCTCTATGGAAGCCTGGACCCGCTTCCTGGTGGTTAAACGCAGTCGACACCATTCCCGTAGACAGAGATGGCGAATCTGACGTCAAAGCTTTCAAGCTAACAATTGGAGCTCTCAAGAGGGGAGGCATCCTTACCCTATTCCCGGAGGGAACGCGCAGCAAGGACGGGAGGCTTCAAACAGCTAAGCCCGGCATTGGAATGATCGCCGCCAAAACGCAGTCCCTAGTGATCCCTTGCCGTATTTTCAATTCAAACAAAGTCCTCTCCCGCAATGCGAAGCTTCCGAACCTGAACGTTTCGATCCACCTCGCGTATGGCAAGCCATTGTATCCATCAGAATATGACCCCGGCAAAGGGGCCGGCAAACAACGGTATCAAATGATCGCTGATCGCATAATGGAAAACATCAGTCTGTTGAAACTGCCTCGGCAAAAGATCGTGTAGAAGGGCCACCTTCGGCTAGTCGCTTTGCGAAAGAGTAAGGAGAGCCTCAAGCGACTTGAAATGGGTGGCCAACAGATCGGCCCCCGATCCTGAATTTTGCACAATGCTTTCAAAAAGCTCTCTCTTTTCTCGCTGCAGCTGATGAATGCGTTCTTCTATCGTTCCCTTGGCAATAAGACGATAGACGAAAACGGTATTCTTTTGACCAATACGATGTACTCTATCGATCGCTTGATTCTCGACTGCAGGGTTCCACCAGGGATCGAGGAGAAAAACATAATCGGCCGCATGAAGCGTAATGCCTGTTCCGGCAGCTCTCAGGCTGACCAGCATGGCCGCAGTGTCTTCAGTTTCCTGAAAGTTTCTCACCGGCGTTTCACGATCGCGGGTGGCGCCCGTTAGTTCGAACAACGGCAATTCGGGAAAGGAAACTTCAATCAGCTGCCGAACCCTAGCAAGAAAACGAACGAACTGGCTGAAAATGACCACCTTGTGCCCAGTGCCCAAAACCTCGATCAGCTTCTCGAGCAAAACCATAAGCTTGCCACTATCTTCCAAGCTCGCTTCAATCCACGGAAGAAGCTGGGGATCGCAACTGGCCTGCCTCAAACGTGTGAGCAGGCTTAAAGCGGCGAAACGATGCGTTTTTAGAGCTGATCCGAGATCGTTCCCAATCCGTTCCATACCCGCGGAACAGATGCTAGCGTATTCCGTGGCCTGCAGTTTGGAAATCGAACAGACTTGATCAATGACAATCTTGTCGGGCAAGTCATCGGCTACCTGATCTTTAGTCCGGCGTAGAACAAAGGGACGGATTTGATCGCGCAAACGCGCTTTAAACGCCGCAGGATTCTCCTTGAGTCGCCGCTCAAACTGATGCCGCGAACCGAGCAGCCCCGGCATCAGGAATTGAAAGGCGGGCCAAATATCCAAGGGCCGATTCTCGATGGGGGTGCCCGTAAGGGCAATGCGTCGCTCAGCTCGGATTCGCAAACAGGATCGAGTTGCCTTTGTATCCGGATTTTTGATAAATTGAGCCTCATCGATAATGGCGTAGTCGAACTGTCTTTCGACGAGTTTTTCGATACGATTTCTTAGCAAGGCAAAACTGATAACTAGTACATCCCAGTCCAATTCGTCTCCGTTCACAGGCTGGTTCGTGTATCGCTTGACACGAATTTCCGGAGCGAATTTGGCAAATTCATATATCCAAACAGGCACTACGCTTGAAGGACAAACCACCAAGCCTTTCTTGCCCGATTTCAAATCGTCTCTGATCAAAGCGATCACTTGTAAGGTTTTGCCCAACCCCATTTCATCGGCCAGAAGGCCGTGGCAACCTCCTTCGTGCAAGCGAGCCATCCATTTAACCCCATTTTCCTGATACGGCCGCAAACCTTCCAGCAATGTCCTGCCTTCATCGCTATTCGGGTCAAGCAGGCGGTCGCGCCAGATTCGAAGCGTCTCATCCAATTCGAGTCTTTGGGTCTCTTCTGAAGACGGAAACAAAGAAAAGAGATGGTAAGGTTGATGATCGGATGATTCAGAAACGTCTGAGTTTCTCTGTTCCCAGTCCGCTATGAGTTGACGAGAGGATCGTGAAAGCCGAATAATGCCGTGATTCGGAGCCAAGATGGGGACTCCGTTCTTCGATAACAACAGCTGCCCGTCTTCTTCGGACAGCAACTTTTGGCCGCTATCGAAAATCCATTGCAAATCCAGTTTGCCACTTTCGTCCATGGAAGCCTTTGTGATTACCTCCAGTTCGGTCACCCGCTCCCTAATATTCGCTACGTTCTCGAGCTCTTCGGTAGAGAAAGATTTCTTCCAAGCAGGCCAAACTTTGTGAACGAAGAATGGTATTTCGGGAAGGTTTTCCAACAGGTAGCCGTTGAAGTCTTTGCAATAGTCGAAATGCGATTTGCGAGCGAGCGCTGCCAGCGTGATCAGCCTTCCCCGTTCGCCAGCGTTTCTAGCTCTTGGCGATCCGTCACTGTCGCTGAGGGCAGGAGTACGCTCATTCTTGTTGGAGAGCCAATAAGCCTGACAGATGAGACCTCGGTAATGGGTATCGAGAACGAGATGCAGCATCCTAACTTCCGATGAATCGTCAAAGCTACGGATCTCATCAAAATCAGAAGTTTCGATCTCTTCAACACTCTCGCTCGAATCGTCATCTAAGAGCGATAGATCCTCATCGGCCAAGAGTTCTTCGATTTCCAAAAATCCAGCGACCGCAATAGCGTCTCCATGCAGAGCATCGGAAGATGAGGAACGGATGTTGAAATCGGAGTTCTCCCACTCGACTACCGAATAACTTTCATCTTTCCCGATTTTACAGGTCATGATGGCGTCACGATCACTCAAGGAAACTTCGCGAATATTTCCCTTCCGATACAATGCGCGGCCACGAAGGATGGCTTCGTGAGAAAAGCGCCCTTCCCATTCGTTTTCCATCAAACGACTCCACCTCTGCAACGAACCTTTGGAGTAGAGTCGATTTGCCCCTTTCCAGTGCATAAACCATTAAGCTAAACATTTACCGGATTCCCCAATCAAACCTTTTTCGCCCTAAGTTGCCCTTCCTCTTAATAAGCAGGATCTTGAATGGCTAAGGACGTAAAACTAGTCGTAACGAAACATAAATGCCTTTTCGCTTGTTGTATTAGGCGGACGCTGTATTTCGCTCCTTAGACTTGCTTGCTATGATTTCTTCACTCCGAAAAGCCTTCCTGTCTGGCCTAGTGTTGCTAGCCCCCTTGGGGATCACTTTTTTCGTCTTTAACTGGCTCGTCATAAGGATTGGGGGAAGCTTTAAGAATCAACTCCTCTTCTTCGTCCCGGATGAACTGATTGCGAAGGAAAATCTCGAGATGGTGTGGAACGCCTTGGCAACGATCATCGTTCTCCTGCTGATCACTCTTTTAGGCTACCTCTCTCGCTATGTTATCGCCAAGTACCTGTTTTCCATTGGGGAGCGTATTCTCAAAAACGTGCCCATAGTGAATACGGTTTATACATCCGTTAAGCAAATAGTGGATACGTTCAGCTCTGATAAACGAGCCGTGTTCGAAAAAGTGGCAATGGTACAGTTTCCAAGGCCTGGCTGTTATGCTATCGGCTTTCTCACGGGGGACACAAAAGGCGAAATCAAAGGCCGCTTAAATAAAAAGACCATCAACGTATTCGTTCCTACGACACCCAATCCCACAAGTGGATTTCTCGTCATGCTTCCCGAAGAAGACGTGCAGATACTGGACATGTCGGTAGGCGAAGGCATGAAGCTCATCATATCCGGTGGAGCTGTGGTGCCCGAATGGCCAGCAAGCGCTCAACTTGTAGAAGCTGACTCTGCCTAGTTAAAGATGCCAGCTCCCTTGGTCTCAACCCAGGCCTTAGCCCTGCGAAAGGACTCGAAGGGAGAATCGTACATAAGCATCCGCCTTCTATCGCCCCAATTAGGCTGTCTGGATGGGATGACGAGAAAAAGTTCGAAATCCTCGGCAGCTCATCAAGTAGACCTCTTCGACGAAGGAGAATTCGTAATGGAGCTGAAGCCAAACGCTCATTCTGGATTCATCAAAGAAGTGACCATAACCAGAAGCAGGAAAGAGATCGCCAAAAACTACAACGCTTTCGCAGCTGCCTCGGAAATAGCGAAGCTAATCGTATCCAATCCGACGCATCAGGAAAATGCGGCTGAGGTTTATGATCTATTGGTAAAGAGCTTCAACGCCTGGGAACGCGGGGCCTCGCCCAAAGCCACTCTTCTCAAAAGCATGTATCTATATTGTAAGGACGAAGGATATCCTATAAAAGAAGAGTGGAGAATGCGATTGCCGCGAAAACAAAGAGATACCGTCGATTATATCCTGGCTACTCCACTGGATGATATCGAAATCGATGAGAGCAAATTGGATTCAGCTCTCGATGGCGTTCGCAAATACATGAGTCGGCACACTCATTTATATTTGGAGCAGTGAATCGCGAAATCGATCTGTAACTGATATTTGGTTACAAAATCAAATCGAGCGAGGGAAAAGAGCGTTCTTGACCTCGGCAAACGCGCCCTCGAGCACTGCAAGCCAATGGACAGGCCGAAACGTTTCTCCACCCTTATGAGCCGCGGTTTCGAAACCTTTCGAAAGATCCTGCATATTCCAGGCTCCTATCAATCCAAGACTCCCCTTAAGAGAGTGAGCGAGACGCTCAATATCCCTCAGATCTTCTTTTTCCACCGCTTGACGTAGATCGACGAAAATCGTCTCTATCGCATCTATGAAACGAGTCAGAATCATTTGACGACTTTTTCCCGGCTCGGCGACTCGAATGCAATACTCGTTCAGTACCTTGAAATCCACAATGCCAGACTTGGGCTCGTCGACTCCATCCTCAGCTTGATTGTCTGCAATCGTCGGCTTTACCCCGAAAAGATGCTCGTCTAAGGTACGACAAAGCAAATTGAAATCGATGGGCTTGTAAACGATGTCCAACATGCCCGCATTCTTGCTCTCCTCGCGATTATCTTGATCTATCTTCGCTGTAACGCCAATCACAAGGGGCCTGCTTTCCGATCCAGCTTTGTCGATAATCTGCCGTGTCGCTTCGTAGCCGTTCAAGCCAGGCAGCATGATATCCATCAGTATCAGATCGTATTTGTCGTTTTCATACATCTCCACGGCCTTAAAGCCGTTTTCGGCAATTTCATATCGATATCCGTAATCGCTTAGGAAAAAGGACAATATATCGGCGTTGAGAACGTTGTCCTCGACCACGAGAATCATTTTCCCGGAACGCTCTGCAGGCAAAACGCTCCTACTTTCGATTTCCACTCTATCCTGTTCAGGCATGACTAATGGGAAAGATAGTAGGCATCGAAACAGGGCCGACCAAAGCAATCGATACGATTAAAAACTGGATACAAGAGAAACACAAAGCGACAAACCACTTTGTAAGCGATCATGAAACAGCAGGCGTGAGAGAATTCCATAGGACAAGAACGGGGCAAGCCGTTAAAGGCTACCCATAAGCTAGCCGTAAACGACATGCCAAAAGGCTAGCAGCAGGAAGAACAAGAAACAACTCTAAAGACGTTAAGAATCGAATCTAAAGTGGCACCAAACCAGTACGAACGGCAAATAAGGTAATGCCTGCGATATCAAAGATTTTCAGCTTCTTGTATATATTGTTTCGATGAGACTCTACCGTCTTAATGCTAAGCTCCAATTTGGCTGAAATTTCGCGGTTCGTCATGCCGGAGGCCACATAAATGATGATCTGCCTTTCCCGATCACTCAAAAGATCCAAAAGCTCGCGCTGATCATGAGCGTGGGGAATTTCTGGAGTCACCTTTGTTGAGGCCTTGACGAATATATTACCGCTAGCCACTGCTTCGATCGCTTGCTCGAAAACGGAAAACTCTTCCCTCTTGTTCAGAAAACCGGTGGCCCCAAGCGATAAAAGCTTACCGATTTTCTGCGGATCCTCGACAGACGAGATAACGAGGATTTTCGTTTCCGGGAATTCCTCGATCAATTTGGAAGTCAGCTCCTGTCCCGACATGCCAGGAAGTCTCAAATCTACAAGAGCCAGATCCGGCTTCTTCTTTTTGCAGATCTTGTAAGCTTCTTCAGCCGTTCCTACCTCGCCTACGATTTCGAACCCGAAGCGCTGCTGGATGATGCGAACAAGAAAATCCCGAAAAAGTGTTTCGTCCTCGGCAACAATTACTTTGAGGTTTCCTTTAGGCATTCAAGGGAGGTATTAAATGAGATAGGGTGAAGGCAAAAAGGTTTCTAGGAATATTGCCTAATAAAGGACGTCAACTTGAAATTTCACGCATCCTAAGAAGCTAGAATCGGATGAAAAGACGGGGATGAAAGAAAACGGATTCAATAGCATCAGAGGGCATACCAACAAAGGATTTCATTTAGCGAACATCGATAAAGATATCACTATCATAAGGTAATCAAAGCTGTACATCAGAATTAGTACGTAAGCTTATCAGTAATATTGCTGGGATAAGAAAGATTTGAGACAGTAATTGAATCTATTTGAACTCTGGCTCGAGCTTTCAAGCAGTATTCAATCCCAGGAAAGTTGTTCCTTGATTCGCGGAATGAATAATTCTATTGAATCTAACATGGAACAAGAATCTTCTCCTCCCCCTCCTGAACCCGTTGAGCCCGCCACAGAAACACCTCAAGACGACAATAAGCCTGATCGCGATTCTCGAATGTGGGCGATGTTTTGCCACCTAGCGGCTTTTGCTAGCATCATTATACCTTTTGTTGGTGGAGTAATAGGTCCACTTGTAATTTGGCTGATCAAGAAAGAGGAAATGCCTTTCGTGGACGATCAGGGCAAAGAGTCCGTGAACTTTCAAATCACCATGCTGATCGGCTTCATCATTTGTTTTGTCCTCACTTTCATCGTGATCGGCATTCCTTTGCTTCTACTACTGGCTCTGGCCGACCTAATCCTCATCATCATTGCGGCCATAAAATCGAACGATGGCGTTCAGTACCGCTATCCATTCGCTTTGCGTTTGATAAAGTAGGGCTCAAAAAACTACACTTTCCAAAAGACGGAGTTTAGCGCTCCGTCTTTTTGTTTTAGCTTAAGCGAGAAGCTAGCCGCGACGAATCTCCGATCCTTTGAATCGTATTTGGATTCTCCATACTTTCTTGGTACGGCAGGAGATTTCCCCCGACTGCAGATCGAATTTCTCTGGAACCTCGATTTTGTGCAGGTCTACCGTAGCATGATAACCTCGCTCCGAAAACACGTCTATCAGCATCGCCATGGCAATCGAGTCATTCAAGAGAGGATCTTCCGAATTGATATTCGCGTTTCCCGTTATGGCATGATGAACCACAATCGGCATGATGTGAGCCTCAATAAAGTCGATGACCTTATGCAAAAGCTCAGGAGAGTTCATTTCGTATCCATCGAGTCGCTTCACCAGCTCTTGCCTCGCATGCTCGACAATCTTACTGGCAATCGGCAAGCGATGCACAGAGTCGAAGGTACGTGGATCCAACTCCAATGAACTCTGGTATTGAAGCTCGTGGATGATATTCTGCTGCACCTCAGGGAGTGATCCCTGGGCATTAATAAAATGGTAGTGGAAAACTTCGCGCAGCGACTGAAGGGCATCGTAAGTTCTTTCTTTGAAAACCTGATACCGACGTCTGGCTGCTTCCGGATCCGTATCCGTTTTGCGCTCCTCGAGCAATTCGCCCAGACCAGAGCTTCTCACTTCCTCATTGTGCTCTATAACTTCGCGACCCCTTGTCAGTTGGCGAGCGACGCTTTCCTTCTCGTCGATGAAAAGCATCATGATATGCACGATTGGCTGCCGAAAAAGGGCTCGATATTTTGTATTATAAAATTCAGCACGCAATTGAAGCATCTTGTGATAGAGCAGCTTCATACACTCGACTTGAGCTACAGTGCGCGGAAAACCGTCTAAAATCGCCCCGTCCTGATACATGGGATCAAGAAGCTTCTTGAAAAGAATACTCACTACTTCCCGGTCGCCCACCATATTCCCGGAGTCCTTAATGCGTCGCATCTCCGGCGTATCCAATAGAGAACTAACAACAATCGGCGGGCAGGTCAGTCCCCGAGCTTCCATAATGAATGGAGTGTTGGTCCCCTTGCCAGCTCCCGGGGCGCCACCCAAAAGAATCAGTTCCTTGGGAAAGTGAAGCCGAGCCCTTCCGTACTTCGCCTCAAGCTCGTTCCAGACGGAATTGAAAATAATCTGAGCATCCTTTACCTCCAAGTCCTCATGCTTGTCCGCTTTGGAAGGAGGTAGCGCTTTAGCGGCGTGGTGAGGAGCTTGCTTAACGGGAAGTGTCTTGTTCATAAATATTAATAATAGCTAGGAAGGATTGATATGATCTCTCCTAATTATTATTAGCGCGATATATCCCGTTGACTCAATATTTTATGGTTGCGCGAGCTAAGAATTTCCAAAGCGAAGTCCATGTCTTCGATGCTCATGGCCAAAGCTGATCTGCCCAAAGGACGGCTAAGGAAAGAATAGATGTAGTGGATGTTGATCTCTGCCTCCAAAATGCAGAGCAACACGCTTTCCACATCGTGTTCTCCCGCGATCTCAACTGCCAGGATAGAGCTCTCAGTATAGCTGATGCCCTCCTCTTTAAGCAAGATCCTCGCGTTGTCCGGATCATCGACCACAACGCGAACAATAGCGCTGTCTGTGGTATCGAGTGTCGTCAGAGCCATCAAGTGGACCTGGTGTTGAGCAAACAGCTTTGCGATATCCGATAGCCGCCCCACCTTGTTTTCGGTGAAAATAGAAAACTGCCTCACTGGATCCGGCAATGAAGTCTCTACTGAAGGCTGGTCCATTTCTGATCAAGCAACGCCCTGATTATAAAGAGGTTTAGAGTTAATTCCTAGAATTGCAAAAACATTGCTGGGTTCTGCAGAAAAGCAACTTCATATTAAGTAGATACCCTGATCGAGCGAAGGAGACCGAATAAGGTCTGGAAGCTATCGCAACACTTGAGAATGGACTGGACTTTGGAGAGTCAAATTAGAACAGTCAGCCCCTCTGCTAGCTCCCGTAGTTCAATGGATAGAGCGTCGGTCTCCGGAACCGAAGATCTGGGTTCGAATCCCGGCGGGAGCACCACGCTTCGCCGTAACGAAGTCTAGGCGAAGCGTGCCCTGCGTAGCTTTCAAGCGAAGCGCGGGCAAGAATCGTTCCCGATAGGCTACGCGCGGCTGCCGCCAGTCTTCGCTTGCAGTGCAGCCTTCGATCTAGCTAGCCCAAGCTTTGTAGCGGCGATCGGTGATCGTCGAAACAGTTCTTCAAAGACGCCAGCCACCGATCGCCGCTACACGCCCTAAATATGAATCGCCTGATTATTCGTGGCTGCCGCAGCTTCGGCTAGGGCCTCGCTTAAGGTCGGATGCGCATGGATGGTGTGATGAATCTCGTCGATCGTTCCTTCCATTCCCATCGCCAGACAATATTCAGTTATCAACTCCGTGGCATCATGCCCAATGATGTGGGCTCCGAGAATCTCTCCCGTCTTAGGATCGCTCAGCACCTTGACGAATCCCTCCGAAGCATTGCCAGCAACTGCCTTTCCTGAAGCGGTGAATGGAAATTTGCCAACCTTGTATTCGATATTCGCTTCCTTAGCCTTCTTTTCCGTCAAGCCCACGCTGGCCACCTGCGGCTGACAATAGGTGCATCCGGGAAAATTAGTGACTCGCAGCGGCTTGCTGTATCCAAACATTCCATTCACGGCCTGTACCGCTTCGAAAGTCGCGACATGAGCCAAAGTCGGCGGTCCGATGATGTCGCCCGCCGCGAAAATCCCTTTCACATTGGTCTCGTAGTTATCGTCGACTACAACATAGCCTCGATCCGTTTTAATGCCCAACTGGGGAGCGACCGCTCCTTCCAAATTAGCCACTACGCCAATTGCTTGGATAACCGACTCCACTTCCAGAGTCTCGCTCTTGCCTTTTCGCTCGTATTCGATTTTTACTGACGAATCAGAAGCTTGAATGGAAGTGATTCCGATTCCGGCATGACATTTGATGCCTTGCTTCTTGAAAGCTCGTTCCAGCGTCTTGGCGATCTCCTCGTCTTCAACCGGCACAATCTGTGGCAGGATTTCCAAAACGGTGACATCGCTACCAAAGGAATTAAGGAAATAAGCAAACTCCACCCCAATCGCTCCGGAACCGATGATCGCCACCGACTCCGGTCGCTTCTCCATCACGAGAGCTTCGCGTGACGTCATGACACGTTCTCCATCGACTTCCAAGTCAGGCAACTGCCTCGCTTTGCAGCCCGTAGCGATCAGAATATTATCCGCCTTGAAAAACTGGCCTTTGGCATCGCCCTCTACGATCTCTACCATGCCGGCAGCGCTTACTTTGGCTTTGGCGAGTATGTAGTCGACTTTGTTCTTTTTAAACAGGAATTCGACGCCCTTGGCCATTTGATCGGCCACGCCACGCGATCGCCTGATCACCTTTGCGAAATCGAAATCAACCGAATCCACTTTTATTCCAAAGCTATCAGCCTTCTGGATTGACTGATACAGCTCGGCAGACTTCAGCAACGCCTTGCTTGGAATGCATCCCCAATTCAAGCAGGTGCCTCCCGCTCGCTCCATCTCGATGCAAGCGACCTTTTTGCCAAGCTGCCCAGCTCGAATTGCCGCCGCGTAGCCGGCAGGACCGCCGCCAATAACGATAAGATCATACTTCGTATCCGCCATGATGAGTAGGTATTGAAATAACGGGCAATGCGATAGCTAGACCCAACTCCCATGTCTAGGACATTCGCCCCTCAAAATCTTCTTCTCCTTCTACTTCCTCATCCTCATCATCTCAATCTTCCATGTTAGTTAGGAAGAAAAAGGAGAAGCAGAAGAAGATAGTAGAGACCAAGGCCTTCGCTACTTAAATATCAATCACGTCGTCCTTGGCGGAAACCCTTCGTCGAGGAGCCGATCGCTTGACATTCACTTTCACTCGATTTCTGGGAGAACTAGTCGCTCCGCCGAAGAACATGTTGAGAACTGTGATAATAAAAGCCCCGAAAAAAGCTGACCAAAAACTAGATACCTCGAAGCCATTAACCAATTGAGCCGTGAGTAGATAAAGCAAGGCGTTTATTACCAACAGGCCCAGACCCATCGTCAAAACCACAAAGGGCAAAGCGAACAGAACAAGAATGGGACGAAGGATAGCCGAAAACACGCCTAGAATGATCGCCGCGATCAAAAGCGTAACGTTGTCGTCGTAGCTGATCCCATCCAGTAAATAGCTCCCAATCAGCACGCCCAAAGCGCTGACAGCGACTCGCTTGACAAAGGAAAATAGTGACCCGCTTCTCATCTAAATTTGTCTGAAACTCTCTTGGATACAGTGCGTAATCCAGCAAAAAATGTTCGGGCGGAAAATCGCCGTTGCCATCGATCTGCACAATCCTTCGAATCACCGGCTCTGTATTCTGAATGCGCGTCGCCTTCATCCAAGATCATCTCCGCTCTGGCGGAACCGAAAACCAAACGATCCACATCGCAGACGGCCTGGCCCAAAGCGGCTACGAAACGCACGTCGTCGTTTTTCGCAAAGGAGGCGCTCTCGACAAGCTAGCCCAATCTAAATCGTTCACTCTCACCTTTCTCAATCAAGGTTTGCTCAAAACGGACTGGTTCGCTCCTGGCCTGAAAAAGCAAATCGATTCGATAGCTCCGGATGTAGTGATAGCGATGGGACGGATGGGAAATTGTCATGCCGGACTTCTTTGCAGATCGGAGCGGCGCTACACCATTATCGCGACTTTCCGAACCGGTCGAGCCATTCCCTACCTCAACCGAAAAGCGCTGGCCGAAGCGAACTTTCTGGTCGCTAACAGCTACGAGGCGTTGAGACGACTGGAAAGAACCTACGACATAAAACGGGAGGAATCGACCGTCATCTACAATGGCTGTATACGCGATTTCAATACATCGGTTCCCTCATTTCGCAATGAAGCCAGCGTTGAAGCCCCTATCCGCTTAGCTAGTATCAGCATGTTTCGCCCGCAGAAGATGCAGATTCGGCTCCTGCATATCTGCAGCAAGCTAAAGACTTCGACGCCTTGGCAACTGGTCTTGGCCGGCGACGGACCCGAGCTTCAACGCTGCAAAGATGAAGCGGAAAAGCTCAACATCGCGGATCGCGTTGAATTCACAGGCCTACTCAAAGATCCTAAGGCTCTGTATTACGAAAGCGACATCGCTGTGCACGCCTCCCGAGCCGAGTCGTTGCCCAATTTCTTGGTGGAAGCCCAAATGGCTGGGCTTCCCGTCATTGCTTACGACGTCGGCGGCGTGGGCGAATGTTTTGTCGATGGTGAAAGCGGCTTTCTCATTGATCACGAGGACGAAGCCCGTTTCGTCGAGCGACTGGAATATCTTATCGATTCCAAAGCGGTCCGACTGCAAATGTCCGAGGCAGCACGCGAATATGCCGAACAACACTTCACGCCTCAAGCCCAGCTAAAAGCCTACATCAATTTGCTTCGAAAACTGAAAACCTGATTCAATTCTAGCCCACTCATTTCAAAAGATTGTCATCGAAAGAGAAAGTAGGATCCCCGTTCATTTCCCTTAAATTTTAACAAAATAATCTGTGACCATCTGCGTGATCTGTGGAAGAAAATGGTACGCATAAATGTCCGAAACTCTTTCCCAACCCAAAGCCATACGACTTAAAGGCGTCCGCCAAAACAACCTCAAGAACATCGACGTCGATATTCCACTCGGGAAATACGTTGCGGTTACAGGGCTGAGCGGTGCCGGAAAATCCTCTCTCGTCTTTGAAACGCTACACGCTGAAGGGCAGCGGCGCTACGTCGAAACCTTTAGCGCCTATACGCGACAATTTCTCGATCTGCTGGAAAAGCCGGATCTAGACGAAGCAGAAAATGTACGACCGTCCATTGCCATCGAGCAGCGAAACACCATTCGCAGCTCGCGTTCAACGGTAGGCACTATGACCGAGCTGACCGACTTCTTCAAAGTCTGGTTCAGTCACGTCGCCACTCTCTATGATCCCGTCACCAACGAACCGATACATGACGACAATGCTCAATCAATCTGGCTAAAGTCTTCAAAAAAATGGGCAGGAAAAACCATCATAGTGGCTTTCGCTATCGCTCGACCCGAAAAACTGAGCTGGAAGGAAATCCTAGAAAACGTGAAAGCCCAAGGCTACTCACGCTACTTCGACCACAAGGGCCGGCTTCAGCGTGTTGAGGACGCTGCCGCCATTGGTAAGCTCCCAAAGAAGAAGGATGTCAGCATTCATGTCATACAAGATCGGATACGTATAAACGCCAAGAACCGCTCTCGTTTCCTCGAAGCGGCCGAAACTGCATTGGAGTTCGGTCAAGGCCAGATGGAGATCTTCGACGAGGATGCAGGACCGCTGGAGAAATTCTCCAAGGGCTTGCATTCGCCAGCAACAGGACAGACCTTCCGCGAACCGATTCCTGCCCTTTTCTCTTTTAATTCTCCCATTGGAGCTTGCCCTAAGTGTCGCGGATTTGGGCGTGTGATTGAAATCGACTACCGTCTGGCCATTCCGGATACGAATCTTTCTATCGATGAAGGCCTGATCCGACCTTTCGAAGGACAAGTCTATGGCGAATCCAAAAAGGACCTCAAGCGAGCCTGCAAGCGATTAAAGATCCCGACTAACGTTCCTTTCCGTGAATTGAGCGAGAAACATCGAGACATTGTCACGTTTGGAGAGAAGGCTTACCATGAAAAACCGGCTGACGAGGATTGGGACGGCGTTATCTGGTACGGGGTTAAAGGATTTTTCGATTGGCTCGAGAAGAACACCTATAAGATGCACGTGCGTATCTTCCTGTCGCGCTATCGCGCCTACGTAACCTGTCCCGATTGCGGCGGGACGCGACTGCAATCCGAGGCCCTTTGCTGGAAATGGAAAGGCAATCGTCTTCCCGATCTTTATTCGCTTCCCGTAAAAGATCTATTGCGTCTTGTTGAATCGAATACAACGAAGACCAAAGAATCAACCAACGGCTCATCCACTCTGTCCAGTCGTCAATCGCAGATCGCCATCGATGCCATTCTCTCTCGGCTTCGCTATCTGAATCACGTAGGACTCGGCTATCTCACCCTCAATCGACCTGGGAGAACCTTAAGTGGCGGGGAGATTGAAAGGGTCAACCTCACCTCATGCCTGGGAGCCTCGCTGGTCGACACGCTTTTCGTCCTAGATGAACCATCGGTCGGTCTACACGCCCGCGATATCGATCGCCTGGTCAACATCATTCGCACCCTAACTGATAACGGAAACACGGTAGTAGTAGTCGAGCATGACGATGCCATGATCAAAGCGGCAGACGAAGTCCTAGAGATTGGCCCGGAACCGGGAGCCAAAGGCGGTAGGATCGTCTTTCAAGGATCGATTCCCGATTTGATGCGTCACCAGAAAAGTATTACAGGACGCTACTTTTCAGGAGAGCTTTCCATCGCCATTCCGAAAAAAACACGACCCATAAAGCTGACCAGCAGGTCTCAAGGACAGCCGAAACTCAAGATCCGCAATGCGAGCCAGCATAATATCGCGAAACTGAATTTGGATATCCCACTACAGCGTTTCGTCTGTCTGAGTGGCGTGTCCGGCTCTGGCAAAAGCACGCTCCTTAACAATGTTATTTACCAAAATCTTCTCTATCAGCAGGGCAAGCTGGTGGAGGATCCGGCCTCCATCAAAAGCCTGACATCCAACTTGGAATTCTCCGAGATCGTCATGGTCGATCAATCGCCCGCTAGTCGCACGCCGCGTTCCAATCCAGCGGTATTCGTTGAAGCCTGGGACGAAATCCGAAAGATTTTTGGGAAATTGCCAGAGTCCGAAGAGCAGGGCTACACCGCTTCCAGCTTCTCCTTCAACGCCGGGGATGGCCGCTGCGAACCGTGCAAAGGCTTAGGCTACGAGAAGGTGGAGATGCAGTTCTTGAGCGATGTCTATGTGCCCTGCCCTCACTGCAACGGCAAACGCTTCAAGGCAGAACTTAACGAGATCCGATTCCAGAATCACTCCATTTCTCAGGTCCTCGATTTGACTGTTGAGCAAGCCCTTCGCATTTTTCAAGAGTATCCGAAAATTTACGACAAGCTTTCTTCGCTAGAGGAAGTCGGTCTTGGCTACTTGAAAATGGGCCAGCCCTTGAACACCCTTTCGGGTGGAGAGTCACAACGCCTCAAGCTGGTAAAGTACCTTTCGGATACGAGTCGTAAAAAGAAAATCGTTTCGAATTCCGAGAATCCGCCTTCTTCCCTCATCTTGTTGGATGAGCCCACAACGGGCTTACACAAGCATGACATCAAACGGCTTCTCGCCGTCTTGCAGACCATTGTGGATAAGGGCCATAGTCTGATCGTCATCGAGCATAACATGGACGTGCTCAAGACGGCTGACTGGATCATTGAGCTGGGTCCGGAGGCAGGAACCGATGGCGGTAAGCTAGTCTTTCAAGGCACGCCTCAGGAGTGCGCGGAAAAAGCGGATACGGAAACCGGACGCTATCTAGAAAAAGAGTATATCGGAGAAACGGAAAAGAACCTCTTGGCAGCGGAATCCCCAGGCAACTATTCGCCCTTCTCTGCCACGCCGTATCGAGAAGAAGGCGGGAGCACTCCCGGCTACGACCCTAACCAAAGCCAAGCCTTGATTGTAACGGGAGCTCGTGAGCACAACTTAAAAAATATCACCGTATCCATTCCCCACTACGAATTTTCTGTAGTGACCGGTGTTTCGGGTTCAGGAAAATCGACCCTAGCTTTCGATATCGTTTTTGGTGAGGGGCAGCGTCGTTTCATGGAATCGATGTCGCCCTACGCTCGCCAATTCGTTGAACAGCTTCCCCGTCCCGATCTCGATCAGCTTTCCGGCATCCAGCCGACAGTTGCCATCGAGCAACGTGTCACACGAGGCAGCCGAAAATCAACGGTGGCCACCATCACCGAAGTGGCCCA
>JANQKI010000318.1 GCA_028281165.1 Opitutaceae bacterium
TGGAAGCGGTGTGATAGGAAAGTCGTTGGCAAGACAGCTGGCGGCGGCCGGAATCCGGTTGGACTCGCTAGATTCACGTCAATGCGATTTGCTTGATGGTCCTGGCGTGAAACGGTACTATGACGAGAAAACTCTCTCCGATCGCTACTCGGTCTTAATGGCTGCGGCTATAAACAGAATGCGTTTCTCTGGAGAGGAGTCGTTTCAAGCTAATGTGAAGATGGTCCAAAACCTTCTAGATGCGATAGACTGCGACCGTCTTGAAACCCTAGTATTCTTGAGCACCGTCGATGTCTATGTGCCTGGTCAAGGTCGGATTGACGAGAATTCCCTTTTGTCTCCGCAAAACGAGTACGGAGCCTCCAAGCTCGCTTGCGAGGAAATGTTGCAGGAGCGATTCGTGCAGAATCCAGATAAGCTGCTAATCCTTCGCTTGCCTGGAGTATTCGGTTTCGATTTGAATGAGCCTAGTGTCGTCATGTCCATGGCCAGAAAAGTGCAGAATGGCGATACTTATATCCTCTACAACGGCGGTCAGGCGAAGCGAGATTTTCTCTTTGTCGATAATCTTGGATTAGCTCTGCCAAAGCTGCTCGACGATGGGGCGCATGGTATTGTAAATGTCGTTACAGGCGAATCCCTTTCTATTTTAGAGTGTTTGAGAGCAGTGGAGAAGGCATTGGATAAAAAGGCTGACGTTAGATTCGAGAAAATTGATGACTCCCGCAGTTTTGATTTGGAATTCAACGCCGATCGCTTGCTCTCCAGCCTCGGAGACTTATCACTTTTATCATTTGAAGAAGCTATTCAGCTTGCGTTAAGCAAATGCCTAAAATCTCAATCATAACGCCCAATTTCAATCATTCTCATTATCTGAGAAGATGCGTTAAGGCGGCCCAAGACCAAACCTTTGAAGATTTTGAGATCCTCTTTGTTGATGACGCATCGACGGACAATAGCTGGGAGGTGATGCAAGAGTTGGCAAAAGAAGACGATCGCATTCGTCTCCTTCGAAACGAGAAGAATCTCAGAGTTGAGCGCTCGATTAACAAAGCCTTGGAAAGCGCCAGGGGCGAATATGTGATATTCCGATCTGCTGACGACTTACACCTGCCCGGGTTCTTCGAGGAGGCTCACTCGATTCTGGAATCGAAAACCGCTGCCGGTCTTTGTTTCGGCGAGTTGGAATTTTGCGATGAGAATGGGAAGGTCGTTGAGACGACTCAATACGACTTATCGAAAAGGGTGAGGTACTTCACGCCATTTGAATTGGCGCGAGCAATTGGAGGAACGCCGTTTCCGACACCGGCAATGCTTACCAGGATTCGCCTCGTTCGCGAATTAGGAGGATTTGATCCGCTTATGAAGTGGCATGCCGATTGGTACGCCGTATCCGTTATTGGATACAGACACGGGATTTGTTTCGTCCCTCGTCCATTGGCTCGGATGACCAGAAGCGAAAGTTCCTATCTTGCTGCTGGAAGCCAGAATTCCAATCATGAAGACGAGATCGTTAAGCTCATTCTGAATCGAGTCAGGACTGACCATGCCGATGTTCTGGGAGCTTTAGCATTGAGTGGCGCTATGAAGAATTTTCACACCACTGTAAGCTCTTTAATCCGTCGCGGAGAAATCGTTCTTACAGCCACTGACCATCTTCTGCTGAGTAGTATCCAATATCAACATTACTTGTCCTTAGCTCATTCTATCAGCCAATCCGCATTTTGGCCGACTTTTAGTCGATGGAGAACCTCCTAGAATTCTAAATGTACCTTGCATGCCTCTTGTATCGATAATCGTACCTAATCGAAATCATGGCAATTTGCTACCCGAGCTGTTTGCCAGCCTAAGAAAGGATTCTCTAGCGAAGGAGTTCGAGCTCATTCTGTTGGATGACGACTCTAGTGATGATAGTCTGGATACAATAAGGAGCGAGACCATTGATTGTCCGTTCCCCGTCCGTGTGGTGGAAATAAAGGAGAACATCGGACCCGTCCGGGCTAATATGAAAGGACTCGATCTGGTCAGAACTCCTTACTGCATGTTTCGTTCGGCTGACGACCTGTGCGAGAATGGATTTATTGAAAAAGCGGTGCGAACGCTCGAGGAGAATCATCAAGTCGGTCTCTGCGCTGGCGCTTTAGCCTATTTTGAAAAAGACAGAGAAAGGTGTTCCGTGGAAGTGCCTCTTCCCTTCACCAGCGCCAAGGTTCTTATGCCTTTGGAACTAGCTCAGACCATCAAGGGAAACACGCTATATACCCATTCTTGTTTATTCCGTACAGAAGCTGCTCGGCAGCTGGGCGGCATGAATGCGAATCTCAAGTGGTATGCCGATTGGTTTTTCACGATGAAACTCGCCTTCATGACCGGTATCGTCTACATGCCTGAGATAGGATGTCGTTGTCGATTGAATACGGAATCCTACGGGATGAACTCGCTTTTGAACAAGAAGAGTCAATCCCAGGTTTTCGAGGCGCTGCTTGACGAGCTTCTCCATGAGCGAAACGAAGACGTTTTCGGTTTGTTCTGCCAATCTTCGGCTACTGGATTCTTCCCGTCTGAAATTCTGGTTCCCTTCTTTAACCAAAAGCGGTTCTGGACCAATAAGGCTATTATGCTTCTACAGTTGCCTCTATGGCGTTGGAATGCTGCTCAAGAAGAGCAAAGCAACCAGGGTATCTTTCAGGTTATATCCAAAAAATTGAATGCATCTCAAAAACGAATACATAATGTATGGCTGAAGGGCGATAGGGATGGAATTTTCGTCTACGGAGCTGGTTTGCATACCCAGAAGCTGATCAGCGCCTGGAAGCTTCATGATTTGCCGCCAATATCCGGTATTATCGTTAGCAAAAGGGAAAATTCGCAATCTGAAGTATTGGGTTTTCCGTTACATCAAAGCGATGAACTCGATGGAAACGAGCCGTGTTTAATCGTTATCTCATCAAAGTCTTTCCAGAGTCAGATGAGGGCCGAATGCCAACGTAGATTTCCCCAGGCCGAATTGCTTGAGTTTTGGAATTAGAGTAATCCTCTCGATTACGTGCAGGAAAAGTTCGTCTTGCCTTGCCTGTCTTATGGACGAAGGCTGAGGAAGTCTATGCCCAGCGTTGCCGCCATGATTGTCGCGCGAAATGCCGCCTCTACCATTGGCTGCGCTGTGCAGTCGGCTTTGGAGGAGCCGATTGACGAATTGCTTCTAGTGGACGACGATTCTTCTGATGCTACCTTGGATGTGGCTCGATCGTTCGGTGATTCTCGAATCCGCATCCTTTCCATTGATTCTCACTCTACACTTGGATATGCCAGACACTTTGGACTCTCGAAATTGAAATCGGATTTCTGTTTCTTGCTGGATGCGGATGATTCATTTCTTCCCGGCAGAATAGCTCGACTGACTTCGGTACTCGAAAAAGACGGTTTGGATTTCGTTTCAGACGAGATTGAGCTCGTTGATGGTGAAACCGGAAACTTTCTTCGGTTGCTAACTATACCTCGGTTTCTTGATAAGCCGCCGGGTTTGATCAGATTGTTCGAACGCAACTATCTGCCCGGGATTGGACAGATTGGTTTTCGGGTAGAGTTTATGCGTCGTATCGGCTACGACATCGATGCTCATGGCGTTGAAGATACCGATCTTGTTTTGAGAGCTCTGCTTGGCGGAGCTCGTTATCAGCTGGTCCGAGAAGTCGGTTATCGAATGTCACATTCTAATGGTAGCGTTTCCAGAAATCGAATCCGCCAAAACGCCGAACTGGCCAGTGTATTGAAGAAGTACGATTCAAAATCTATACGAGAATTGTGGCTCTCCTCCAAAGCCTCCGAAAAGCTTTTTTTATGGGCTATGGTAAGCCTTGAGGTGTTTCGGAGAAATTGGAAAGCGGCTTGGGAATGGCTTAGCGATCTTGAATCTGTTTCTTACGACGGATCTCTTGTACTCGAACAAGATGGTCCCTGTCCTCGATCCGAAAGCTGGAGGATCAATTTCTTCAAAGGAGCCCTAACACTGCTGAGCAATGGCAAGTCTAGCTCTGCGTTAGGATTTTGCAGTGAAGCATGTGAAATCCAAGAAATGGCTGAGGCTGTAAATAATCATGGGGTCGCTCTTTGTAGAATGGGGCGGCGGTTTGAAGCAATTGATCGCTTTAAGCAAAGCCTTCAGCTAAGACCAAACTACTCAGACGCCGCTGAGAATTTGCGAACCGAAGGTTTAGCAGATAGAGTTACATCGCATCCCTTGAGAATTGAGCCTTCCCGAAGCGAATATTCGCTTTAGCGGTATCGCTGGTATACTCTTTCTAAGGCATTGGTTATTAATAGAATAAAGAGAATAGATTTCTTTGGCCTGGGAACTGCTTTGAATTTCATCGAGTACTCTCAATGCTAGAAATGTCGTTTAAAGGAGATCGTTTTTCCATTTCCCTGGGCGCTTTTTGCCTATGGGTTATTGGTTAGTCACCAATTTGTTATGCATGTGCTTGGATCCATAATCGCTCGATTGGGGAGCAAGCGGTTGACTTATAAGAATATTCTGCCGTTTGCCGGAAAGCCTTTGGTGGGTCTTGGGATCGAGAAATTGCGCCAGGCCAAGAGCGTGGATCAGATTGTGGTTTCGACGGAGAGCGAGCTGATCGCTCGGATTGCGTTGGACTTTGGAGCGACTGTGCTTCATCGGCCAGCTGCTTTAGCCGCTGATGATGTTCCATCGGTCCCTGTATTCCAGCATCTGGTCGAACAATTTCCGTGCGATGTCCACGTGAACTTCAATATTAACTTTCCTGCCTGCGATCCTGAGGTGATCGATAGAGCGGTCGAGTTGGCTTTCGAAAATGGCGAGGCATTGTCTTGTCCCTATGCGGCTTGGGCTCAAACAAGCGAGTGCCTGATGAACTATGGAGACGTGTTTCAAATCTCCGCTCACGAGCACGAATTTGATGATCCTCGGGCTGGTCCGATCGACATTCATACGATGCCAGATTTACTCGAGACTTATCGGCGCATTCAGGGCATTTCGCCCGAAGGGCTGCCAGAGGAGTTTTCCAGTCGAAATCCTTCAAGTCGTCCGGCGAATCAGCCGATAGAAACATAAGGTCTACTACCTATTGTAACGTATCTGAAAGCGCTTAGTCATGATTCATCGGAAACCATCGAGGAAAAAGGGAGTCGAGTTAGTCTTTTCAATAAGCTTGATCGGTGCCACTTTGTTTGTATCTCCTTCGTACGCAGGCATATCGGTTAATCATGTGAACTCGAACCCCAGCTTATTTCATATGAAGATGAATAAGAAGGTGCAGAGCAAGAGACCGGAGTGGAATGGCTATCTTTCTTCCCAAGGCCCTGTCGCCATGCGTTTTTC
>JANQKI010000031.1 GCA_028281165.1 Opitutaceae bacterium
GAGCTGATGCTGCTTTTTGGCGAACGGCCGGACAAGCTCTCTTTCTTGGAGGTCAAGCGCATCACCGACAATTTCACCAAAGAAGAGAACCCGAAGGTCTTAGCTTACCAGGTGCGCCTGCATACCTTATTGGCTAGCGCCGCCAGTTGCCTGATTGTCACTGGGCTGGCCATCCCCTTCGCGATTTCTGGCATCCGCGTTAATCCGGCAGTCGGCGTGTCCAAGTCCATCGGTCTCTTCTTTTCTTTCTACATCATGGTGAATATCCTGAAGTCGCTGGCCCAGCAGGAGTATCTCAGTCCGGCGGTGGCTGCTTGGACGCCAAATGTGACCATGATCGTGCTCGCTTACGTGCTCTTGAGGCGCGTCAAATGATCGATTAGGTTGGGGGCATCTCTAGGAGAAAATCCAATAACCAGAGTAGCCAAAGGGGTGGAACGCGGCGTCCTCGACGCTTTTTCAACAGTGGCTGAACGCGAGTCGAGGACCCGTCTTCGTTTATCAGCCACGCCGAGGCAGGCTGCCTCGCGCCACCTTCCGCTATCCTCGTTTCCTTTCCTTTCGGTCTTCAGCCTAAATCTCTAAAAATTCTTTGCGGTCTTCTCCATTATGGGCCTTTTATTCTTAACGTATGAAACGGTCGGAAATTATCGATTTGCTGAAGAGCGACACCGAGCGCGACGAGGTTCTAGTGCAAGGCTGGGTGCGTACGCGACGCGACTCCAAGACGTTTTTCTTCATCGAGCTCAATGACGGATCGAGTCTCAAGAATCTCCAAGCCGTAATCGGCGAAGACGTAGATGGTTTCCACGATGAACTGAAAAAGATTTCAACCGGAGCTTCTGTATCCGTAAGAGGACGACTGGTCGCCTCGCAAGGCAAGGGGCAGAGTTGGGAGGTGCAGGCGAGCGAAGTCGGTGTGATTGGCCTGGCAGACGATTCCTTTCCGTTGCAGAAGAAACGTCACTCCATGGAGTTTTTGCGGGAGATTTCCCATCTGCGACCGCGCACGAATCTTTTTGGATCTGTATTCAGAATTCGGAGTCGACTGTCCTACGCTATCCATCGCTTTTTTCAGGAACGCAATTTCTTCTACGTCCACACGCCGATCATCACGGCAAGCGATTGCGAGGGAGCTGGCGACATGTTTCGCGTGACCACGCTCGATGCGCACAATCCTCCCCGCAGTGAAGACGGGTTTGTCGATTTCTCTCAGGACTTTTTCTCTCAATCGACCTATCTGACGGTTAGCGGCCAGCTCGAAGGCGAGGCTTTCGCCACTTCGCTAGGCAAGATCTATACCTTTGGACCGACGTTTCGCGCGGAAAATTCGAATACATCTCGCCATGCCAACGAGTTCTGGATGGTGGAGCCGGAGATGGCCTTTTGCGATTTGCAGGGCGATATGGATTTAGCGGAAGAATTCGTGAAGACTGTGATCAAATCCGTTATGGAGGAATGCCAAGACGACTTGAGTCTCTTTTTCAACTTCGTCGACAAAGAACTCGAAGGCAGACTCAATTTCGTCGTTTCGCGTCCCTTTCAGCGCCTATCCTACACCGAAGCCGTTGAGATCCTTCAAGCTTGCGGAAAGAAGTTCGATTACCCAGTCGAATGGGGCGTCAACTTGCAGTCTGAACATGAGCGCTATTTGACAGAGGAGCATTTCAAATGCCCGCTCACCGTTTACGATTATCCGAAGGATATTAAGCCCTTCTACATGCGTTTGAATGACGATGACAAAACCGTTACCGCGATGGATGTGCTGGTGCCGGGAATCGGAGAAATCGTAGGAGGCAGCCAGCGTGAGGAGCGTCTGGAAGTGCTCACTGAGAACATGAAAAAGCATGGCATCGATGAAATTGATTATGGCTGGTATGCCGATTTACGACGCTATGGAACGGTACCGCACAGCGGGTTCGGTCTGGGGTTCGAGCGCCTGCTGATGTTTGTGACAGGCGTATCCAATATTCGCGATGTAATCCCATTCGCCCGTACTCCAGGCAGCGTTTAGCTTAGTTTTTAACCACAGAATTCACATAAGTCACAAAAAAATGATTACAGACACGATCTGTACGATAGTTCTAACTGCTATATCATATAAATTCCAAAATTTTTGTGTGTTTTGTGAATTCTGTGGTTAAAAAACCATCTCTCCTATTTTTATACTCAAACATGTCCGCTATCCAGTATTACAACCGCTATTCGCAAGAAGTCGAAGAAGAGGAAGTGTATGGAGAATCGTATTTGCGGTGGACCTACGAAACGTTTCTGGGTCGACTTGCTCTCAATGCTGTCGTCAAGAGAGCTTTGTTCAGCAGATGGTATGGATGGCGAATGAATCGCCCTTCTAGTAAACAGTTAATCAAGCCGTTTATTCGTCAATATAATCTGGATACGAATGAA
This sequence comes from Opitutaceae bacterium, assembly GCA_028281165.1. GTDB lineage: Bacteria > Verrucomicrobiota > Verrucomicrobiia > Opitutales > Opitutaceae > JANQRT01. The sequence continues at coordinate 2,407 of JANQKI010000031.1, forward strand.
TTTGAAAAATCTCCTGAAGCGTTTTCAAGTTTCAACGATTTTTTCTATCGAAAGCTTAAGCCCCAGGCTCGTCCTATTCATGAAGACGAAAAAGCTGTTGTCTTTCCTGCCGATGGAAGACATCTTGGGGTGGAATCATTAGGGGCAGAAGAGGGTATATACGTCAAGGGGCAACGATTAAAGACGTCTCAATTGTTTGGAGACAATAGATTTTCAAAACACTTTGACCAAGGGGCTGCCATTATTTCAAGACTCTGTCCTGTCGACTACCATCGTTTCCACTCTCCCGTATCAGGTAGGATTACAGAGCAGTATCTTGCCAATGGCTCGCTCTACAGTGTTAGTCCGATCGCGCTTCGTCGGAATCTCAGTTTCCTTTGGGAAAACAAGCGATTAGTTTCCTTGATCGATGCAGAGAAATTTGGATACGTAGCATTTATCGCCGTTGGGGCTACTTGTGTCGGAAGCATCAAAATGACGAGAGGGCAGGGAGAGCTTTTGGCAAAGGGCGATGAGCTCGGCTATTTCGCTTTTGGCGGTTCCTGTGTCATCACCTTGTTCCAACATGGAAAGATCAAGCTTGAACAGGATCTGCTTCGGGAATCCAAAAGCTGTCGCGAGATGTATTCGAAAATCGGCGATATTGCTGGAACGATCAATTACTCTTCATCTTCTTCTCCCTCAAATTAAAGATAGAAAATGAAGAAGGAGAAGAAGATGAAGATTAATATGGGGATTATACTTCGCGAATAACGCTTATCGGATTGAGCCGCGTTGATCGCCAGGTTGGAATGGCCATGGCGATGAGGCTGGCTAGCGTTACGATTCCGACAACGATCAACATGTAGAGGCCGGTGTAGACGGCAGACTCTGAGCTTGATTGATCAGCAGACTCAGCCAGGTAGACCATCAATCCTTGTAGTCCTAGAGCTATGGCTAGACCGCAAACAAGACCAATGCCTACTTGCCAAAGCCATGGTTTTAAAACGGTAAGAACAATACGGACCGACCTAGCTCCTAACGCGGTACGAATACCGAATTCCTTGTAGCGCTGTTTGGTAGCGAAGGCGATTACCGCATAGAGCCCAATGATGGACTTCGTTAGTATCGAAAATCCGAATATAAACGTAATGATGGCTATGAGTTTGGTGATTTGGCGCACTACATCCAATCTTTCTTCCACAGTCCGAACCGAGCCTTCGATGGGCGTGGTCGGTGATAGTTCTCGAGCTGATCGCATCATTAGAGGAATATGCTGGTGGACCTTATCACGTCCCCTCAGAAGAATGGTCATTCGACGATTGGGATTCTGCGAAAAGGGAAGGAAGACCGCTGCCATCGCCTTGTCACTGGCTCCCACTATATCGGGAACGGTTGCTGGAATCACCCCGATAATGTTTAGCCAATCGTTCTTCTGCTTCTCCTGCTCCTTGATCTTGATGCGTTTCCCAACAGGGTTTTCGTTGTCGAAATACGCTTTGGCAAACGATTCGTTAACAACACATACTTTCATCGAATCCTTTGTATCCAAACTGTTGATCATTCGACCCCACATGGGCTGAATTTCGAAAATGTCCAAGTAATTCGAAGTAACTTTGGAGAACTGGGCGATATTGTTGGCTTGCTTGGGAGAAGATTCCGAGCCT
>JANQKI010000061.1 GCA_028281165.1 Opitutaceae bacterium
TTGAACGTTGGCTCGATGGCGGCCCAGGCTACGCCTCTGGCAACGTGAAGAAAGGAGGCGAATTTCATTCCAACGAAGACGAATACCTTATGACGGGCACAGCCGCCTTGCTTGGGTTAGCTGAGTACTTAGCGAGAGGAGCCTCTCGTGATTGGCTAGAAGAGTACGCCAAGCCGATTGAAATCAAGCTTCGACAAATGCGAGATCGTGACCTAGACGGCGACGGACTGATTGAAAGTCCCTACCGTACAGGAGTATCTAGTTCGGGACAATGGAGCACCTGCTGGTACGATGTCATTTCCTTTGGCTGGAAGGACGCTTTCAGCAATGCTATACTGTACGAGGCTCTTGGATACCTTTCAATCGCGCTCGCCGATAGTTCTCTTTCTAAATGGACAAAAACCATTGATTCGTGGAGAGAACTCATGCTGAGAAACTATCACCGCCTCTTCTACAATCCACGAACTGGATGGCTCGCGGGATGGGTATGCCGCGAAGGCAAGCTACACGATCACGCCTTTCTCGCCCCAAACGGGGCCGCGATCGCCGCGGGCCTGATCACGCCGGAAGTCGGAAAAGACATTCTGCAGCGTCTGCTTCAGGAGATGATCCGTGTTAATATGCCTTCGGCCCAGCTCGGACTGCCAGGAAATCTCCACCCCATCCCAGACGAGGATCTTTCCGACATCATTCAAGGGTATCCATTTGGATATTACCAAAACGGAGGTAGAACACACGCCCAAGCGAGACACTTTCTACGCGGTCTGTATGCGGCAGGCCTTCAATCGGAAGCCGATAGGCTCCTAGACGAACTATGCGAAGGTCTCGCTTCGGCAGAAGTTTTCGGCGGCTGCAAAAGCGGTCTGGACTGGCGCTATTGGGATGATCGTCCCTGTGGCTACGAAGGATTGCTGACCGATCAATTCGGGATAATTGGCCTCGTTCTCGAACGCTACCAATCCTAATTCCTGTTTACGGGCAAACGCGTCCGGAGGCCCGTTCCACCTTTCAATTATCAAGAAAATGACGGCGCGCGGCCTCCGGACGCTCGTTTTCGGACCTTTATCGACAGCATTCCGTCCTCCGATCTTTGAGCTAAGGAGGACTTGCGAAAACCGCTCTTACCTCAATTATTGGACAGTCTCTAAGACCCGAGATAATGCGTCCGGAGGGATTCTTCTATGATGTCTCCATCTTTTGCTGACACGTGAAAGGCCTTACCTTCTTTTCGCGAACTGACGATTTTCACCATTTCCGTATCCTCGAAATGAGCTGCCACGCCGTCGTACAAGGCTAGACCAGGCTTTATAACCCCCTCTTGCAAGAATCTATGATAGGAAGGTCTTCGCTCGATTTCGCCATCATAGTGCGGGGAACAACTGCCCTTGAGAAAGCCCAAGCACTCCATTCTACTAAGCTTGCCGGTGGAATCGGTGTGTCCCTCTTCAAACCAGCATATGGCTCCCGCGCTTAGACCGCAGAGGAGAGTTCCATTCTCCCAAGCCTTGGAAATCAGCTTATCCATGCCAGACGCTTTCCAAATAGCCAGCATGTTGCGCGTATTCCCACCTCCTACATAAATGATGTCGCTTTCGAGCACCTTCCTTTCAAGGTCTACCGGCTGCCTGAAGAGAGGAATATGACGAGGTACGCATCTCTTTACATTAAATGCTGTATAGAATTTCTCGATACTTGAATCCGAATCTCCACTAGCGGTTGGCAAAAATGAAACAACGGGCTCCGCTTTTCCGCAGGACGCTATGATGTATTCATCCAAGAGCGGATTGTCAGGCTCCATGGAAAAACCTCCTCCACCCATTGCTATGATCTGCTTACGTCCCTTCATTACTGATCGAGAGTTGTGGCCCCGATTAAGGGACTTTTGCGTGAGACTCGCCAACAAAAATGAATAAAATCGCGATGAGCATGCACCCAAAAATAAGAAAGTCGACTCCCTTAGTAAGAGAGCCGACTTGCTACCCCGATATTTGTGTTACCTCTAGATCAATAATCAGAAATCCTGCTAGAACTTCCAGGTAGCCGACAGCGTTGTAAGCCGTCCCCTCAAGAAGCGGTAGATTTTGGTTCCATCCGGATTGGCATAGATTGGAACCAAATCGTCGGTATCAAACAGGTCCTTAATGTTCAGCTGAACGACCAAGTCTCCCCTATTACCAAGGCTATATTGTGACCGGAAGAACAGGTCTACAAAGTCCTGTTTTCCACCGAAGAACGGCAGGTTAGGATCCAGTGCCACATTACCGAATTCATTCTCGGAAACTCCGAAACCTACGCCAACCTTGTCTTGCCAACGATAACCGCCACCGACAGTAAAATTGCCCAGGAAGTTGGGAATAACGCCACTGTCTGCGCCGAAGTTGTAGCTAGTATTAAAGTTAATCCTCCATTCTCTTTGCTCGATTGAAGGGATACCTTCCTGGGTGATTGCGGCTGCGACAGGCGTAACGATCGATTGTTGAGCTCTTTCTGCCAGCGTTACCGTACCGAGTTCGTCGATAAAGTAGTTTTGAGCGAACGAGCTATTAACCCAGTTTGGTATAACGAAATCATTAACGTATTCTCGCAGTCTTGGATAGATGTTGGACAACACGGTTTCCTGCTGCGCAATCCCAATTAACGACGTCCATTTGGAGTTTGGATTATAGGCAACCTCAAGCTCATAACCGTCTGCGGTAAAGTCTTGCGTACCCGTGTCTCCAGAGTTCCTGCTCGTAGTGGCTTCAGCATTTGCCAAATCAGGAACGAATCCATTCACATCGATAACGCCCTGCGGAGGAAATGCCGCCTGAACATCGGAAGCCGTAAAGCCTTGAGCAACGTTAGCTGGGTTATCAAGTTCTCTAGCGAGGCCTAGCAAAATGCCTTCACTGCTTGAGACACCACCTGCATCGAAGGAATTATTCAATACGCCTGTTTCAAACTTGTTGAGCCGCACTGACAGTTGGCCATTGAGTCCCGAGTAGATGATACCTTTTTCCTTTGTCGCGCCCACTACAGAATCGATGGGTTCATTGAAGATGCTAACGCGCCCGCCGCTAGGCTGAAAGTTGTCGGTATCGGTAATGTAAAACGACAAGTCCGGAACATCGCCTCCAAAGAGCTCGCGCAAATGAAGCGTGGCGCTCCACGAAGTCGTGTCATCGTCTGCATCTTCGGTTAGATCCGCGGATTGGGGTCCAGCGAGAAAGGTTGGATCGTTAACCAAATCTCCCTCTCTCGTAATACCCACTCCTCCAGGAGCATTTATCGAGGTCGAGCGCAGTCTGTCGTTACGCCAGGTACCCATTAGGACCAGAGCGTTATTCCAGAGATATTGCTGAGCGATAACCACTTCCGAATCCAGCTTTTGCAATCCCCTCGAAGCGAAGAAAGAAGCGGGGAAGTTATTGTTGTCGTCCATGTTGAACGTCGTGGCGTTGAAATCCACAAAGGCATTAGCGCTCTCAGACCATCCCGTCCAACTGCCATTAACTACAGGACGATCGCGATCCTGACCAAATGGCACTCCACCGATGTTCGCTCCTCTCAAGTCGCTAAGCGAATTAATATTAAGGTAATCGATATTCGGATTGTGTGGCAGTTCGAAAATGCTGCCAGTGCGAATCGTCGCGAAGCTGAGAGCCGTGCCACCCTCAAGAGCCGCGACCACAGGATCCGGGTCGATCTTATAGCGACCAAACGAATTCAAACCACGCGATGTTCGCTCCTGAAGAAGGCCTGTGACCTTTACGCGTCCAAGAATTTTGGATACCAAACCTTCGGCCATGAAATCGTCGAAGCGAATTTCCCCGAAAGCGGTCAAACGTGTGGATTCGCGGTCGTTAGCTCGATTGTTGCCTTGCCACCAACCGCCAATGACTGGCTTCCCAAAGTGCGGATTTGGCACTAAAGCCCCGTCAGCCTGACCGTTGGCGGTATCGATCAGATACATATTCGGATCAATATAAATAGTGCGCTGGCTCTTTCCTTGTAGAGGATTAGAGGACTTGGAGAAATGATTTTCGTCGTAGGTCGCCAATTCGAATCCTAATCGGTTGTCGAACCAGGATCCTTCGATTGAAGCCTGGTAGATATCCCAATCTGAATTTTGCGAATGCGCTCCACCAGTATATAGATGTTTTCTGTAATCGAAAACTTCCGTATCCAAAAGTTGGGTAGCGACAAACCCGCCTGCATAGAAATTTTGGGTTCCAGGAGCTACCGGAGTTCCGTCGGGATTAAATCCAGATCGGCGAATCGCGTCTTCTCTAGAGCGAGGCTGAAACAGCATCATTTCACCCGTGACCGTTCCGCCAGGCGCTCCGCGATTTCTTCTCACGAAGGTGTTGCCCCCAAAGAACGGGTCCGGGCTTGTCGTATCGAAATAACTGACAAATCCACTCGAAGAACCAGGAGAAGCTAAATCCAGAAAATTGTTATTGGGTCGACCATCAACAAAGTCGCCAGTCCCCCTCCAGAGATCAGAACCCTGCGCTCCACCCATAGATATAGGTTTGCCCATCTGTATCCAAGGTGTGATCCCATCGTTGGGAGGTGTTTGGTCTGGGTTAGCGCCGTGGCGCTGGCCGGACTCTATGCTGCCGTGAAAACGAAGGTTTTCGTTTATTTTCCAGACCAGAGAAGCATACACTCTTTCGTCTTCGAGAAACGCTTCTACTTGTTCGTATTCTCTGTCCTCGTAAAGACCGGCAACCCGAATAGCCAGCCTGTCCTCAAGAAGCACCTTATTATAGCGAAACGATACTCTCTTAGTGCCATGCTCATCGGTTTCGAGTCTAACTCTGCCAAAGTCGTTAAACAAATTGGCCCGAATAGTCGTGTTGTTGACGATACCGCCAGGGCTACCTATTCCGAAGAGAGCGGAATTGGCTCCCCGCTGTACCTCGATACGATCAGTATTGAAGGTATCGAACGGAACATTGGTGTTAAAGTAATCGCGCGTAAGATCCGCTGCCGAGAGTCCGCGAACGCGTGAAATACCACCCTGCGGACGATCGGTTTCCCCTTCAGGAATCGGATTTCCAGCAGTGGATTGGTATCCAGAGAAATTGCCGTTAGGTCCCGAAATTTCTGTGTTGGGAGTAAACAAAAGGGCATCCCCAATGGTAGTAGAAGCAGTATCTTCAAGAAATTCTTCATTAAGAACGGATATGGAGGCGGCGATATCACGCATGCTCGTATTTAGCCGCGTTCCAGCTAGTGAAGAAGTAGCTTTGTAACCAATGTCTTGTGAACCATCTACGATAAACGGAGAAAGCTCGTAGGTTTGTTCCTCCTCATCGTCATCTTGAGCTTGCAAAGAAATAGCCGCCGCCAGGCTGACCGTGGGAAGAAAAATTCTCAGGAATTTCGAGAGTTTCATAATTTTTCTAATGGATAGGGTAGATAACAGTTTAGTTTAGATAAGTGGCATCTGTGGTTTGGAATCGAAGCATTGGGATACGAAGATGGCAGATGCGAAAAAAGCGATCAGGGGGCGAGTAATTCGCTGGTCGTCACTCCAAAGACTACAGGGATAGAATCTTCTCCTTACCGCTCGCGAAATTTTCAGTTAATCAATCATCCACCACCCCTGCTCGCCATTCCTTTGCTGTTTTACTGTAACCATTTTGGCTAATGAGCTACCCCTAGCGATTTTGGAATAAGGTTTGGAACGCGATTTTTGGCTGAGACCCATCTCGAAACCTATCTTAGGAGCCGAAAAGAATGCAGCTCTCCAAGACGAGCTTATTCAATCGGATTATTTAAAGAATAACGCGGCCAGCGCCGAGCCTTAGTCGGAAACGGCTTCGCCGAGGACTCTAGACCCCATATCCCGCTGGGGAATGTCTCCACCCAGGTCTGTGATTTCCTGGTTAACGTAGTCTTGGATCTGCAACACGTCCACGTACTTCCGCAGCCGACTGTAGTACATCGGCTTATACAAGCTGCTCAATTGATGCGAATAGCGCCACCACTCGTTGCTGGCCTCCTGCAGTTCAGCGAGAGTGGAATCCCTGTATTCAGTTTTTCCCGTTTCCTTGAAAAAAGCGTAATGGGTCGACGCCGCGATCTTGCGCCCATAGTACGCGCCGAGATATCCAAGCGCTCTGATGTCGGAGAGGGTTTGCCGTAATTCCTTGTCGGTGGATCCTTCACCGCCGACTTGATCGACCGCTGCTAAAGTTGTTTCGCTGAGACGGATCAATTCCTCCGCAACCTCAATAGGCGTTGTTCCATTGGTGTCGCCCTTGACGAATTCCGGTATGCCGATGAAGCCTTCCTCCTTCTGCGTTTTGATTCGAATGAATGTATCCATGTCATGGAAACCAGATTTGGAATTGTATCCCGCCCGGCTGTCGCACAATTCCGGATTCCACTGGTAATCGAGATAAGCCTTGTAGTTATGGAATCGGTTGACCAATGGAACGATTTGGGACGCGGTTGTCCAAGCTTCGAACAGCGGTTCGCTGTTAACATCGGGAAAGCGGGATGCCAAAAGTCGCTGAAAGTGCGAGTCGGGCAGATCGGGATCGTAAGAGAGCTGTCCCCAGATGCGCAGGCTATACCAACGCTTTTTGAGCATGAGCTGATGCGGCGTATCCGGATCTCTGCTAACATACTCGCGTCCCCAAACGATAGCATCTGGCCCCAGTTGAAAGCCTTGGAAATTGCTTTCGGTATTGGGGATATGGCGGACGTATTGCCGCACGAATTCAGGGTCGCTGCCGCCTCTCAGATAATTGTGGCTGTCGTCGCGAATGGTAATGAAGAAGGGCGTGGAGTCTCCAATCGTTTCCAGAAATTCGTGTTCATGAATCCAATACGGATCTACTGAGCTATAGACATGGGCTTTTGAATACTTGTAAGTGAATCCGAAAGAGCACCGGAGATGCAAGTCCTTGAAGGCTTCCTTGGCCGTCGCTACATCTCCCAAGCGGTGGCTGAGATGGAAAGCTCGTTGCGGATCCGCCTTCAAGGCATCGTTGATGCCACGACCATACGATTCGAAAAGAAACTTCTCATCGGCCTTGTCATCGTGACTCATGTTTTCACCGGCCGTGATCCCCATGCCCTTGAGCAATGGATACGTTTCTAGCAGAGCCCGGGTAGCCTTTCGAATGTAGTCCTTGGTGACCGCGTTTTTGACATCGGGCGTTATGCCATAGCCGGAGCCTTCGGTACCGAAAGTGAATACATTCCAAGTATATATATAGACTTCCACTCCCCGGTCATGAGCATATTGCATGACGTCCTGCCAGAACTTGATTTTTTCATCCAGGGTAAGGCGCTTGACCGTTTCCAGATTAGCGAGCAACTCGGGCGTCACGTTTTCTCTGCCTGAACTCGCTCTGCCGAACTGGTCCACCGCCAAAGTGGTCCGCTTGACATCATCCAGCCCGATATCGGGATAATCAGGAATCCGAACCATCGAGGGAAAGGGAGACAGACTCCATAAGGTAAGCCGGTTAAGACGATTGAGGGCCATCTCATCCAGGTATTCCCTCCAGAACTCCATTTCCCACATGTGAGGAATATTGGCTTGGGCGACGATGTTGTTATCCGAGTAACTGGGCGTACGAGCATCCAAAGGAATGTTGAACTTCAGGCCTCGCTTTCGGATGAAAGGATTCTTGTCGACAGCTTGGATATTGGCGAAGGACGCTCCGCCTCTGAGCAGATCGGAGACGTCTAGACCGCCATACATCGCTCCCGTCGCGCCGCCACCGACTACCCAATAGCTAACGCGATTGGGATCCTCGACGATCCGGATGGAATAGCCTTGCTCGTCAAGCGTAGGGAAATTTTGGGTATCTTCATTAGCCAGAAGCTCTTGAACAATGGATTCATCCGTATTGGCTAGAATAATACGCTTCTCGGATTTTACTTCCTCCAAACGTCGCAGGTCAGCGGCAGAACAGGCGATACCTTGCCTTTCCAATGTATCGCTGATTTGTTTCGCAGCGAAAGAAATAGCCGACGAGTTCGCATCGTACACGACAGCAACGGTCTTCGCGTAAGCAGCGTCGCAGATCGCTGCGCACATGGAGACAGATAGCCAAAGCAGCTTCTTCATCCTCGTCAAAAAAACTCTACTCGCCTACCGTCGAGTGATGTTATTCGCGTTGGTCAGCTCTGATGGAGCTACGGATTCGTGGAGCTCGACCACCCGTTCGATGTTAGTGAAGTTATTGTTATGCATCACTATGTTCTTCGTATCTCTTCCCTCGGCGTATATCAGAGGTGTCGACGTATAGGTGGGCGAGTTCATCTTCAGCTCGACATTCGTAGTATCCACAAAATGGAACTGAGGTAGCGA
>JANQKI010000100.1 GCA_028281165.1 Opitutaceae bacterium
ATGATGGTCGACATCGATGCAATCCACGCCCCCTTCGCTGTAGTCTTCCGCGATGGATACGGTGGAAATCTTCTTGGACAACGATACGATGGTATCGACCGTGAACGGGAAGATGAGGATAGCTCCATTCCAGCGGCTCTTTCCGCTTCGCATGCCTTTGGGAAGCCGATTCTCGTGAATCTGGGCATCGAGTTCGGCGGGATCGATGTAGCGAACATCCAATGACAGACCTTCCATGGCCGCCCTCTCGCTAATGCCCTTAAGCAAGTATTGAGAGGTGGCGGGGATTTCCACCATATCATCGCGCACGCCTATGAGGACCCCGATGTCGCTATGTCGTTTCTTGACGCGGTCTTTGGTCGCCCTTTGGCCCTTGTAGCGATAGCCGAGTTGAGCTGCCAGCTCCAAGACGCGGGCTCGCGTGTCCGGATTGATCTTGGGATGATTGGAAAAGCAACGCGACACGGTCGTGCGATCGATGTCCAGCTCATCCGCGATCATCTGCTGATTCACTTTAGCCATTGCTATGTTGCTAGGCATCTCTCCGTTCCGCATCAACCGAAAATCCATTTCTCGTGTTTTCGATTCAGGAATTCGAGCTGCGGCTTCTGGATGCTTCTTCCAAGGCCCGAGGGCGGTTGGCCTCCTTTCGTTCTTCATAATCGAAGAAATCGAAGTCCGCATAGCGGCCCCTGCCGCTGATATCCTGGCAGCACAAACCGATGAAAGCTCCCGTGAAATTGGCGTGAGCTCCAGCGCATTCGTCGGACATCACGGAGGCGTCGATCTTCTCTGGAATTCCTATCCAGCCGTATCCATCGAGTGAATATAAGAAGCGAAGCTCGTCGTAATCCACATCCGCTCGCAGCCAGACAGGGCCTTCTTCCGGAATGGAGATAGGATCGATGGGCGAGAGGTAGGATTCGCTATTTTCGGCGAATGCCATGTCCAAGACGCGTCCGAGTTCCTCGTCCAGGGTGATATGCAGATAGCAATAGTTCCTGGCCCCATAATAATAGACGAGACCAGCCATCTGCTGGAAATTTCGAGGCTCGAATTCGACCATGGTCGTTGCTGTGAAGCGAAAGGCTTGCTGGCGTCGGGCAATCAGGCTCTGCTCGAAAGGAGCGCAGATCGATCTTCTGCCCCGCATGCGAAGGTAGCCGGAGCGATCCGACGTATTGATATCTCTCGGATCGAGACCGACGCGAAGCGTCTGGAAGCTAGGCAATAAATCGGGCGAGTCGAAATCGTCGCGTTCGTAAATCCTCGTATTAGAAGACTGGATATCGCTAGGACTTTCCACGTAAACTTGCGGCTCATTATCGCCCGTTTCCAGCTCTAGCCAATCGTCCTCCGTCCAGCGCATCTTTTGAATAGCGGTTTCCCGACCCATTACGCAACGGCCTCTATTGGGGATGGGGCGCCCACAGAGGTGAACCAGGTAAGTGTCGCCCTCGGGCGTTTCTACCATATCCGCATGACCCGCCCTTTGCAGCGTGGCCTCCGCGTATCCCACGGAAGTGAGGATGGGGTTATTGAGAGCGATTTCAAATGGACCGAAAATGCTTCGAGAGCGGGCGAGCGTAACGGCATGGTCGAATCCCGTTCCTCCTTCCGCGGTCATCAGGTAGTAGTATCCGTTACGCTTATACATGTGCGGACCTTCCGTGCAGCCCAGATCAGATCCCTTGAAGATCATGCGCGATTCTCCGACCAGTCTCTGGTCGTTGGGACAGAATTGCTGGATAGAGATGCCGTAGAAGGAATTTCGCCGCGGACGATGATCCCACACCATGTTGAGGAGCCACTTGCGCCCGTCGTCGTCATGGAAGATCGACGGATCGAATCCGCTGCTGTTCAGATATACAGGATCCGACCAGTCGCCACCGATCGTTTTCGAAGTGACGAGGTAATTGTTGCCAATCTTGAAATTTCCCGCGAGTCGCTTGATATCGGAATAGGCCAAGTAAAACAAGCCATCGCTCCAACTGAGACAGGGCGCCCAGACGCCTCCGGAATTCGGATTGCCCAGCATGTCTAGCTGAGAGGGGCGATTCAGCGGTCGAGCGACTAGGCCCCAATTGGCCAGATCAGTCGAGTGGTGGATCTGTACGCCTGGAAACCATTCGAAGGTCGAGGTCGCTATATAATAGTCCGGCCCGACGCGCGCGATCGACGGGTCGGGGTTAAAGCCTTTCAGTATGGGGTTCTTAATGAAATTTGGCATGCGCTTAGAATATTAGATTTTATTTTCACAAAAATGCACTAATTGGGAAGACCTCTTCTCCAGGGAGCTAGCTATACCAGCCTTAAGTTAAAGGAATAGCATCTAGCGAATGATGTTCTTTATTAATTACACAAAGCTTTCATAAGTAAAATAAAAAGTGCACAAAAATGCACAAAAAAGCTTGAATAGAGAAAATTTTGTGTATTATTGTGCAGCATTAAATCACGACGATGCGAGCGTTTGATTGGCTTGATCCGCAAGATTGGGTATACTTTCAGCAATCCTCGTCGATCCTTGTGCCGATCCCCTTCGGCTCAGCGCTACCGGCTCGCTCATGCGAGCTCGAACTACCTTGAAACAGACCAGATCAACTGACCATGAATCCCAAAACTGATCATCCCGAAATTCGACGAGCCTTTGCCTTTTTCGCCCCCTTCATGCTAGCGCTCGTTCCCGTATCTTGGGGGCAAGACGCATCCGATGTTCCTGATAAAATTGTCGAACTTTCACCCTTTACCGTCGATGGCTCTCGAGACAGCGGCTATCGCGCGACGAATTCGATTTCCGCTATGCGCGTTAACGGCGAACTTCTCAAGACGCCGCTTACCATGGAGGTCCTTACCGAGGAATTCATCGAAGATATCGGGGCCTTGGACCTCCGCGAGTCTCTGCAGTACAGCGCCGGCGTGCTGCTCCAAACGCAGAACGATGCCTTAGAGCCTGATCAGTTCCGCGATACGGGCGGCGTGCACAATCCAGAGGGCGCCACCAACAATAAGACCAACACTACGATCAAGATGCGCGGCTTTCTGACCGAAGCTTCTCTGCGCAACGGATTTCGTCGTCAGCACGCCACGGATTCCATCAATATCGGTCGTGTCGAAGTGCTCAGAGGCCCCTCTGCCCTGCTTTATGGTGTGGGCAATTTTGGCGGCATCGTGAATGTCATGCCTAAGATGCCGCTGGCCGAAAAGCGCGACTCGCTGGCCTTGATCGTCGGCTCGGACAGTCTTTTCCGCGGCGAGTTCGATACCAGCGCTCCTTTTACGTCAGAAGGTTCTGGATACCGCGTAACCGGTGTCGTAGAAACGCGTGACGATTGGCTGGATCAGTACAGCTCGGACAAGGTATTCATCGCTCCGATCTTCACTTACCAGGCCAGCGAAAGAACGAAGTTCATCTTCGATTTCGAATACGGTAAGCAAAAAGAAGAAGGAACTAGCTTCCAAAGCCTCCGCTTGCCTCCGGTCGATTCCCAGTTCGCCAATGAGCAGCAAGACCGCCTGGAAACTCTCGATCTGCTCAGCTTCCCCAACCAGGATCGCCGGACATTCCGCTGGTCGGGAGACGACACCTTTATCGAAACGGAAGCCGGCAACGCTTTGATCCAGGTCGATCATAAACTGGCTGAAAATCTGTATATACAAGCTGGGTACAATTATTCTTTCGTCGACTTCGATACCAGAGATATCACCGGAGCGGTTGTGCAAGGCAGAGGTCCCGAATCCTTACGAGACTCGGTTCTGACGCAGCGTCTGGTAAACGACGGCAATGATGCCGATGCCCCTGTGGTAAACGGGGCCATTGTCGAGTATCGCTGGCGAGACCAGTTCCAAGAAGACCGTCGCGACCAGATTCGAGTCGATATCAATTACAAGACGCATGCCTTTGGCGACAGCAAGCTGCTCTCTTCGACCCACGAGCTGGTAGCCGGATTTTCCTATGAAACGCTCGATCGGACGAACTTGGAGCTTCGTTCTTCGGACTGGAACTACAAAAGCCCGACCGATTCCAGCTACTTCACCTTCGGAACCCAAGGCGACGGCAGTCCTGATACCTCTATGATTAACTGGGACCATGAAGTGAGCGATGTATCCAACGAAGGCGTATATGGGATCTATCAAGGACGGTTCTTCGACGAGCGTCTCACCTTAGTGGGTGGTGTAAGACTGGATACAAGCAAGAACGACGTGGTTTTCAACGATTTCCTCAACGACAATCTCGACCAGACCACGAATTCTAGCGACGAGGAGACAACCTACCAGTTTGGCGCCAATCTCGAAGTCCTCGACGGCCTGGCTTTATACGGTGTGTATTCAGAAGGCCTTACGCCTAACTGGGATGGGCTGCGCGACAGCACAGGCGGGGTTATGGCTCCGACCAAGGCCGAGGCTAGAGAAGTTGGTGTCAAATTCGATATAGTGAAGGGCAAAATCTCCGGATACATCTCTAAATTCAAGATCGAGCGTACCGGCGTTCCCCGCTACTTCTGGTTCGCCCCGACCACCGAACGGCAGCGTTTCATTACCAATTCCGACATCGTGTATCGTCTGGATCACTACGTAGCCAATCGCAGCTATGTGGAAGCCGGCGACGCCGATGAGTGGTGGGCTCGCACAGGAGACAACCTTCTGCTCGGCACCGGCGATTTGCGTGACATCCTCGATCAGCAAGGATTGTCCGTCGATCTAGAGTCCTATGGAACCTCGCGAACCATTCAGAACAATAATCGCGGATCCTATCTCGATAGCTCCTTGCTGAGCGCAACGGAACGTCAGAACTTGATCGATGCCATTGCCGTCGACGGTCGCGACACGCTTGGAAACGGAGGGATTCGCGGATCGGCCTCTGGTCAGTTCGATGCGGCTCTGGCCACGCTTTTAGACGATAATCCAGGCAATGACGCGGTCCTCTTCAGCAAGCCGAAATCGGCGGCTGACAATTCCGTTACCGATGCCTGGAAGGCCTATATCAATCTTTCGACCCCCGAAGGAGCGGCTTTCATGGATAAGATTTTCGCCGAAACCGAGCCGGATCAGACCATTTGGCCAGGCTGGCTCTTCGAAGGCATTTACGATGGCAATCCACGCGACTTGAATATCAATGGAGCGGCTCTCGATGTATCGACTCCTGATGGAGGCGCCACCTCTGCCAACTACACGGCCGTGGAGGATTCCTCGGAAGGCTACGAAGCCGAAATCCTTTTCACGCCGAACGAGAATTGGCAGACCCGTCTCACCTATTCCAATGTAACCCGTCAGTTGGACAAGCCTTTGGCCTTCATTTCGTATCCGTACGATGATGACGATCGCTATTGGGATCGCTGGACGCCCTGGTACTTCCCTAATGCTTCCTGGGGCCTCACCGGACGCTTGGCCACCGACCAGTATCCAGGCGGAACGGGATCGCTGCCCAGCAGAGACACCAGCGAGTTCGTAGGATTTGGATACGGTGTCGGCCAGTCTTTGGACGATACGCCGGAGCATGTCTACTCGCTTTGGACCGCCTACAACTTCAAGGATGGAATGATGAAGGGCGTCACGCTTGGCTTCGGAGGCTTCTATGAAAGCAAGCGCCTCTTCGCCTCGCAGTTCACCACGGCCGGTCAAGTAAAAGAGAGCCCTGAAGGATCCGGCTTGCAGGCCTTTACCGATACTCGTCTCACGCTAAACGCGATGATCAAGTACGAGAGAACGCTGGCCAATGATCGCGACCTGACGGTCCAGCTCAATGTGGACAACGCGTTGGACGATGATGATCGCTACGGACTTATCTATGCGCCTGGCCTTTCCTGGAGGCTAGGAGTGGGCATGGGATTCTAGACACCCCTGCGAAATGGTATTCAATCTCGCCGTTTGGAATGCGCTCCAGCGGCGAGATTCCATTTTTAGCGCCGCTTTCAAGGAATTATATCGAAAAACTGAATACGAATGAGAATGCGACGACGATTTATCTTTATACTGTCTTTTCTTTTGACTCTGTTCTCCGTTTCCCAGGCCAATGATCAAGATTTTGTCGAGCGAGCCTACTATGGGGCTCTCTTTGAACCCAAAGCGACAGTTCATAACGGCGCAGGGCAGGATACCGGTGTAGCGTTGCGAAAGGGGCGCAAGAATCTGCCCGATGGCTTTCTTGAATTCGCGGAAGCGTTAGGCGAGGATCGCTACCCCATTTTATGGATGACCTATACGAGTCTGTCCCAACCTAGAAAGACGATCATAAATTGGGGTGAACATGTTCGATCCAAGCTCGAGGAGACAGGGCGAAAGGATATCATGCCTCAGATTGGCCTCAACCTGACGGGCGGGCATGACACGGGCGAAGGCCTCGACGAACTCATCGCCAAAGGCAAGTACGACGATCGCATCGATGCCTTTTGCCAAGCTCTGGAGATTATCGATCGACCCATGTTCGTCCGCATTGGATACGAATTCGAAGGCAGTTGGAATGGCTACAAGCCGGATAGCTTCATTAAAACTTGGATACGCATCACCAAAGCCATTCGGGAACGAGAAATCAAGGCCGCTACCGTCTGGTGCTCTGCAGGAGGCTCGGCGGGGCCTTTGCCGCTCAGCGCCGTCCTGGCCTACTATCCCGGCGACGAGTGGGTCGATTGGTGGGGCGTCGATGTGTTTTCGCCGGAGGAAATTCCCACCGACAAATTGAAGGAGTTCTGCATCGAGGCTGGCAAAAGGAATTTTCCTGTCATGCTGGGAGAAGTCACGCCACGGTATGTTGGCGTCCTAGACGGCAAGGAATCCTGGGACAAGTGGTTTGGGCCCTTCTTCCAGTTCGTAAGAAGCCGCCCTGAAGTGAAGTCGATCTGCTACATCAACTGGGATTGGGATTTCTGGGCGGAAACGCTCGGTTTCCAATGGATCGACTGGAAGGACTCGCGTATCCAAAATAACCAGTACGTCCTAGACGCCTACCGCAAAGAGATGGATTCGCCTCTCTACCAACATTCGCAGAAGAACTGAGAACGCGGCGTTCTCGATTGTCTATCTTGACAATTCCTCTTCGAGCACCTCCAGCGATTTGCCTTTCGTCTCCGGGAGGAATTTCTGTACCAGAATCAGGCTAAGGAACGCCAGGCTGCCATAGACGAGAAAGGCTCCGGCCGCCCCGATGCGCGACAGTTCCCAAGGGAAGACTAGCTGAACCAGGAAACTGACGCCGCTGTTCACGATGCCGACCACCGCCATGGCCATGCCGCGTATCCGATTCGGGAATATTTCCGAAAGCACTACCCACATGACCGGTCCGAGAGAGGCGGCGAAGGAGGCCACGAAGCCCAGGATGCCCATCAGCACGATAACCGCATTCATTTCTACGGCCGCCTTGATCAGGGCCGCTTCATTCTCCTTGGCCTCGCTGACTCCAAAGACCTCTTGGATGGCCTTCTTGAAGGCCACATCGCTATGAAATGTAGTGTTCTCTTGGCTACGCCAATCTCGAGCTGATGATTCATCAAGAATCGCTGCTACACTCGAACTCTCCAATCGGTAGGTCGCTTTGCTAAAGCCGTAAGAGGTTAGGAGCATGCTGCCCATGACGCCCGCCAGACCCGCCACCATTAGCGGCTTTCTCCCGATCTTGTCGATCAGGGCCATGGAAAGGAGGGTGAAAATGATATTGATAATGCCGATCCAGATGGCTTGAGCGAAAGCCGCGTCGGTCCCCACCCCACTCTGCTCGAAGATGCTAGGGGCATAGAAATAGACCGCGTTAATGCCGGTGATCTGTTGGGCGATGCCGACGATGAAACCCAGTATCAGAATAAACCTTACGTTTGGATTGACGATCGCTGACAGACGATCTCGGAATGAATGGATGGCGGTTTTTGAGTGGAGCTGGATGTATTCGATTTGCTCGGCGGCGTAGGTTTCTCCGCCAAGTTTCTTGAAGACGCGTGTAGCGTCATCCAAGCGACCGTTGAGGGTGAGCCATCTGGGGCTTTCCGGTATAATCGTGAGCAATAGCGTGTAGGCAAGGGCTGGTCCAAACTCCAAGCCCAGCATCCAGCGCCAGGCTTCGTCGTCGATTCCCATTTTAGCAACCCAATCGCTTGACTGCTGGCTTAGCTGAAGGATGGCGTAATTGGCGAAGTAGGCTGCGGAAAACCCGATAACGATGTTGAGTTGATTTATGGATACAAGTCGCCCTCTCTGCTCCGTTCGAGCGATTTCCGCGATATAGATCGGAGCGATCATGAGAGAGCCGAAAGCCAGTCCGCCGATGAAGCGCGCGACCACCAGCGTTTCGTAGTTCGGGGCCAGAGCGGAAAAGATGGCCGAGATCGTGTAGAGCGAAGCGATCAGGATGAGCGTTTTCTTGCGGCCAATCACATCGCTCAGCGGACCCATGATAAGAGCCGCGAAAACCCCGCCCAACGTGGGAGCTCCCACTACCAAACCAAGCTGCCAGTCGTTCAGTCCGAACTCGGTAACGATAAAACCCACCACACCCGAGATGACCGAGGCGTCGAAGCCGAACAAGAATCCGCCCAGCGAAACGATGAAAGCGATGCTCAGAACGCCGCGATTGCCAGAGCTTGCTGCCATAGCTACGATTATCAACGCTTCCTGCCGGCCCGTCCCTTTATGACTTAGTCGCAGCCGGGATCCGCTCTTCGATCACCTGATTGATGGAGAATTGGTATCGCATGTTTCGATACACGCAGACATCTGTCACTTCCGCCGGTATGTTGGCTGGAGCCGCTCGGTAATTGGTGGAAACGCGATAGGCTCCCGCTACCGGCATCACACGATGCCAGGTATGCCCATGGAGCAGGATTAATGTGCCTTTTCGTGGAAAGAATTCGAGTTGCCCTTCAAAGTCAACGTCAGGCTCTCCAGCAGGAAGAGCTCCTCCCTTGTGCGTTCTCGGAACTACCATGATCTGTCCGCCAATTTCCGGAGTGATGTCCGCCGTATAGATAAGGCGATTCAAATTGAAGCGACTCTTGTCCTCGGGCGGGCAGTCCTGGTGCCAGGCCTGGCCGCAAGTGCCTCGGGCGGAAAACATGACCATGCTATACAGGTTGTTCCAGTCCTGGCCTAGAATTGCCCCCGTCAAATCCGTAAATTCCTGAATAGCATCGATTTTATCAAATGCCTCAATAAACTCTCTCTGTGGAAACCAGGGAACGATTTCGCTTTGGGAACGTTCCTTGAATTCGTCGTTCAAGACGGATTCGACCGCTCCGTTAAAATGGTCTAGGATGTGTTCATGGAGCTCGTCCATCAGTTCCGATTCGAAGAAATTCTCCAGAACGAGGTAGCCCTCCTCCCAGAAGCGCTGTTGGGCAAGTTGCAAATCCATATGCCCTCTACGATTGCGCTGATCAATGAGGAAAACAAGAAAATAGTGCATTTTAGTGCACTAAAATAATTTATAATTTAATCCTGATTCAAGAATGCCGGAAACGATTTCGCTGGCAACCGCATCCAAGATAGGTTTTGGGATAGATTCCTAATCCATGCAAGCCTACCCGATCCATTTCGAGAGTGATTCCGATCCTGTCTCGGACAGCCAGCTTAATGCATTGCTGGACCAATTTATCGCCGCCAAGGCTCAAAGCGTTCGGCGCGTGTTGCTCCTGCCGCCTGATATGACGCGCGTTCATTCCAGAGCCGGCTACATTTCCGCCTATTTGTATCATGCTCTCAAAGACCGTGCTACGGTGCATTTCCTTCCGGCTTTGGGAACGCATGTCCCCATGTCCGATAGACAGA
>JANQKI010000159.1 GCA_028281165.1 Opitutaceae bacterium
TGTCTGGAACCGAAGCGACTTTGAACTCGAATTTGCCGCTCCAATTGAAAATAGGATTAGCATTTTGGTGGGCAAGATCGTAGATTCTCCAATCAACGCGCGTGTTCGAGGCATTGTTATTGTAGTAGCCTGACTTGCCCGTGGGAGCATCGAGATGCTGCACTGAGGGATCATCTGGCGTCCCTGCTTCCTCCGTAAATGCGCTCGCGCCAGAAAAGAAAAGCTCTACCCGGAACTCATTAGTGCTGTTCGGGAGAAGGCTGAATACGCTTGGGAAGTAGGAGTCAAAATCCCCACTAGCTACTCCAGAGGCGTCAAATGTGGCGTCCCATTCGCCACTAAACTCGGAAGCCGTATCAACAATGTTCGTGAACGTTACCGCCTTTGCGGCAAGAACGCCGACACTAAGCGCGGCGAATAAGGATAGTAATTTTTTTTTCATAATGGGGTTTGAGGAATTTGCCAGAAATTCCATTGCTTGGAGGGGAAAGGAGAAAACAGTCCGTGCTACCAAGTACAGTGGCAGGACGTTTTTTATTTTTTGACGATTAGTCGTGTTTGGGTCAAACGTTAAGAGGGGTTCTGGCCCTTACATGAGGATAAGGTAATCCTGCAACCAATACAGTACGAGGATTGAAACAGAAGCTGCATTGCTTTAACAATGCGCTACAGATTAAGGCAGCTATTCGAGGGAAGAATGCATATCAGAAAAGCGGGAACATCAGACGAGGAATCAATCCGCCAAATCCACCTGGAAGCCTTCGAAGACGATGAAAGCGAGCTCGTGGCCAATTTAGCCTGCGACCTGCTCAAGGAGAGAACCTCGCCAGGCATTGTGAACCTAGTCGCCGAAGAAGGAATGGTCCTAGTGGGACACATAGCCTTTTCCCCCGTACTTTCGAAAGCTGAAGGAAGCCTCGTCGGATGCATACTGGGTCCCCTCGCTGTTAAACCATCCCATCAAAGGAAAGGAGTGGGAAAGGAGCTTGTCGAGAGAGGGCTCAAGGAGCTGTCTTTGTTAAACGTCGGAGTCATACTGGTCTACGGCGATCCGAACTATTACTCTCGTTTTGGATTCAAACGAGAAGTGGCCGAGAAGTACATTCCGCCATTTCCGCTTAAACATCCATTCGGATGGCAAGGCATCGATGGCTTTGATGAGGAATCTCATCGCGATCCATTGCCTATCGTTTGCGTTAATGCTCTCAACAAGCCAGAGCTATGGTAGAGTCGAACAAGGCTATTCAATAAATCACATAGGAGCGGCTTTACGCCGCGATCAAGGCAACCGTGAATGCATGGCGATCATCTGTTACGCGTATATCCAGAAAAACAGTACGATTGCCGTTTCGAGAAACTTGAATCGATAGCGGAGAAGTTGAGAGCGAAATTTTGAGAAAATGGTAGGGAGGCTTGTTTTTTGGTCAGCGAGCTCCTTTATTCTTTCGTATTGAATTGACCATGACAATATGATCGCGTAGTTCTCTTTGCTGAAATCCGATGGCTTCGTCACGTTATAAACTAGATAAATCGGAAGAGCCTGCTTGCGCGGGCAGGGAGGACGCTGGCTCTGCCAATAAGGTGGATGTTTCGGAAATCCTGAAGGAGAATTTCGAAAAGCAGAGGGAGGGAGAAAACCCGCTCTCAGTCGAGAAGCGGAAAAGCAGGAAGAAGCGCGATTACCTTCTCGGGATGATTTTCGTCAACCTGGCCATCGTTTCTCCGCTTTTCCTTTTCAGTCTGAATGTCGTCACACTGCTTTTCTGCCTTTCCGGTGTGGTGATTTTCTCATCCGGATTCACCTGGGTCATGTGGCAGGTGATCGGTGATTACTGAAAGAGTGCCCAATAATTCAATACGATCTTTCAAATTGGTAGAGAGGCTTGAGGACCTAGCCCCGCTCGAAAAAGCCCCTCCCTTCCGCCTTCATTTCATTACGGCGTGACATGTTGGGCGGGACCGCGCGGCGCTTATCGAAAGGTAGCATAGTTACCCTGCGGCATCCGTCTTCGCTACGCTTCACCGAGACAAGGAGACCGCAAGGAATGTAGAGCGGATTCAAATGAAATTAGAATGTTCAATTTATGACCGCTCTTGGTATAATTTCATTAGCATTATTCACAGAGTAAGTCTGACCGCCCTTATATGAAGTCTGAAATGAAACAATCGAAGCGATATTTTTTAAGAAACGCATGGACCCTATCCATCTCTTTATTGGCCGGGCTTACTTTCCTGGACGCTGCAGAACAGGCCCCAAAGGTGAAGCGCCCCAACATCCTATGGATCTACATCGAGGACATGAATCCATTTCTTGGGTGCTACGGAGATTCGACAGTGCCTACTCCAAACATGGACGGCCTGGCCTCGCAGGGAGCGCTATTCGAAAAGTGTTTTGTGACCGCTCCTGTGTGTTCTCCCTGTCGCAGCGCTATCATCACCGGGCGTATGCAGACTACCATTGGGGCGCATAACCACAACAGCGCTTACAATAAGAACACTCCCATCCTTCTTCCGCAATATTTGCGAGGGAACACCCTGCCGGAGATTTTCAGGAATAACGGCTACAGCACCTTCAACCAGGGCAAGGATCACTACAACTTCACTTACGATCGCAACAAGCTCTACAGCATGCAGCAGGTAAGCAAAAATCAAAGGGCGCCGTGGCGCGAGCTGAGGGACCGGAATAAACCTTTCTTCGGTCAGGTGCAGTTATCCGGCGGCAAGTTTGCGTTCGATCGTGAATCTCTGGCTGCCTTGCCAGAGCGGTTGAAGCCCGAGGATGTGGCTGACAAGATGCCGCCTTACTATCCCAAGGATCCGGTCATGCTAAAGCATTGGGCTCTCCATTACGACTGCGTGAGAGTAACCGACATGGCGGTCGGCGAAATCATGCAACTACTTGAGGAAGATGGTCTGCTGGAGGATACGATCGTTTTTTGCTTCAGCGACCACGGCTGCTACTTGCCACGCCACAAGCAGTTCTGCTACGAGGGTGGGCTTCATGTTCCCTTTATCGTCGCGGCTCCGGAGAAATATGCGCAGTGGGGCAAGGGGACGCGCCGGAAGGATCTCATTAGCGCTCTCGACATTTCCGCCACATCGCTAGCTCTCTGCGGAATTGAGATTCCTGACTGGTATGACAGCAGGAATCTTTTCGCGCCTGATTACAAACGGGACTTCGTTATCGCAGCCAAGGATCGCATGGACTTCACTATCGACCGTGTCCGTTCCCTGAGGAACGATCAGGGCATCAAATACATCCGCAACTTCATGACCGATCGACCGTACATGCAGCTGAACTACCGCCATGGCCGCGATTACATGAATCGGATGGAAGAGCTTTTCGCCAAGGGAAAACTTACGGATGAGCAGGCGCGTTTCTGGGAGGAAAATCGCCCAGCCGAGGAACTGTACGATCTCAATAAGGATCCCCATGAATTGTATAATCTTGCTGATGACCCCAGTTATCAACGACAGCTTCTGCAAATGCGCGCCCAACTGAATGAATGGATCAAGGAGACGGACGACAAGGGACAGTATCCCGAAGACGAGCCCAATCTTCGTCATACCTACGAGATGTGGGGCGACGCTAAATGCATCAACCCGGAATACGACCGTTTTCGGCCCCAGAAGGCGCTCTAGTCGGAATTAGATAACCTTCAAATAAGACGCTGGGCGCGCCGGCTATGACGATATGCGCATAGAAAAATGAATACGTTGATTCTTTGCAGTCTGAATGTGGTGACGCTGCTGTGAATTCACATGGGTAGCTTTTCGACATGACTTAGTCATGCCGCTACGTAGTCGTGATTCACGTACAGGCGTCAACTTAATGGGAAAGATCAGAATGCGCAGGCGGATAAATGTAGACGCGATCGTTGACCGCGTGCACGACCAAGCGTCTCTACTAGGATTGTGAATTGTCAATCTGAGAAATCGTAGCCAAAATAGTGATACGCATAGCTTCGACTAACATCGATAAATCCATTTTACCCAGTTCGGGAACGTGGATGAATCCGGCGGGGATCTCTCTTTCCTCTCTTTG
>JANQKI010000192.1 GCA_028281165.1 Opitutaceae bacterium
GCTGGCAGCTCTGAATTCGCAATCTTGGCCACAAGCGTGGCAACCGCAGCGACGTTCTTCGCTCTTGCCTACATCGACTACAGGAATGTTAGTCGCGCCAATCAGTATCTTTTATCACGTCCTAAAATAAGGAATACAACAACGGATCGGATTGACCGCTTAGGAAGCAATAGAGAGCTACACAAAGATCGTAATGCGATTGAGGCTACCCAGAGGGACGCCGCTTGACAGCTTTTCAATTTGTTGGGATAGGTTCTAGATTAATCCAGTCTCAATGTTTCCATCGGATGGATACGAGAAGCTTTCATGGCTGGTAGATAGCTGGCCAATAACGAGACGAGGAAAAGAACAACCGTAATGAGCGTATAGACCAGGAAGTCAGTCGACTCGACTTCGTAGAGCATGGCAGCAAGGAACCGGCTCAGGGTCAAAGCTCCTACAAGACCTAGACCTAGACCAATCGCCGTTTTCCGCAGAGCTCGCTTAAAGAATAGCTTCACGATCTCGCCGCGAGTAGCCCCGATAGCGGCTCGGGTGCCGATCTCTCTCCTCTGACGAGATACGGAATAAGCCATAACGCCATATATGCCAATCGAAGAGAGCAGCATGGCGATGACGGCGAATATCGTGAGCAAATACATGATGACGCGACGATTGTTAAGCGACTCGTCGACGAAATCGATCAGCGGACCCGATAGAAAAACCGGCAGTTTCGAGTCTAGCTCCCCTAGTCGCTTGCGAACCTCGGCGACGAGCAGATCGGATCCAATATCGCTTCTGATGAATAGGCTGAAACTTCTTTGGATCCCATCGTAGATACTGTAATAGGCAAACGGATACCCACGCTCGTCATCGATTCGTTCATGCTGGGCGAATTCTACCACCCCGATAATCTCCGGCCAATGCTCCTCATTTGGATCAAGGAAGTCGTTGACCAGTTTCCGGCCAATGGGGCTCTCCCCATTGAAATAGAGGTCGGCCATTTTCTCGTCGATCACGACCCCTCTTCGCGAGCCCGCCACGTCAAGCGGACCGAAAACCTCTCCTCGCAGAAGCTTGATGCCAAGGGCTTCGAAATAGCCGGGAGACACTCTGGTATTGAAAGCTAACGGAGGCTTGCCGTTGGGATCCATCTTGCTCCCAGAGTACTGGATGGCTCCACTGCTATAGTCACTATACATGGGAACATCCCTGCCAATTCCCACCGACTCGACACCAGGCATGGCCGAGACGATTTCCCGTATGCGATCTTGAAATTGGACCACCTTTACATTGTCTTGATACCTCTGTCCAAGGAGCGGTATCCGCAAGGTCGTTACATTCGTCGCATCCAATCCGTAGTCACGCGTGACGATATTGTAGAAGCTATGAATGAGCAAGCCCGCCCCGACGAGCAATACAAGGGCGAGAGAAAGCTGTCCACAAACCAGGGCGGAACTGATACGCTGCGATCCTCGGTTTGTCGAGGATCCTCTGGAGCTTTCAGATAAGCCCTTGATAAGATTTCGCGAAAACAGGCGGACCGTTGGCAGGAAAGAAATGATCAGTCCTGTCAAAATCGCCATGACCACCATGAAACCCAACGAGCCTTCGCCAAAAGCCAAAGGAGGCATGGGAGGCAGTATATCCATGGCATACGTATTGATGAGTCTAATACCTAAAAGACCGAAAAGAACGCCCACGCCAGCCCCGGCCAAGGATAGTAGCAGGCCCTCGGAAAAAAGCTGCCTGCCAATATCCGACATCCTTCCTCCCAGAGCCCTTCTCAAAGCGAACTCCCAATTGCGAGCATTAGCCCTCGTAAGAGCGAGATTCGAAATGTTGACGCAGCCAATCAGCCATACAAACAAGCCACATACTTGGAGAAGGTAGAGAACGTTGCGAACGCTCTCTACGCGCTCTTCCTGCAAGGCGACGATTTTCGTTTCATGGCCGGCGCTTTCCAATACCCCTCTGAGTTGCGCATGGTTTTTGGAGAATTCCTCGTCCCTCGCATCGATTTGCGATTTCGCCACCGACAAGTCGACGCCCTCCTTCAGCCGCGCCAGCAATTTAGGATCATTCGAATGTCGCTCCAACGGATCGACATTAGCCGGATTCCAAGCATAGGCCACGAAGATCTGAGCATTGGGGTAAAGAGCTTCCAAGGAGCGAGGAGCGACGCCACGAACCTCAAAGCGATGCTCGTTTATCATAACCGTCTGACCTGAAATACTGGGATCCGAAGCATACCTATCCTGCCAGTAATTAAAACTGAATACAACCACTCGGTGCTGCCCTCTCACCATGTTCTCTTCACTAAAAAAAGCCCCTATATGCGGGCGGACTCTCAGGACTTGGAAAAAACCGGAAGTCACTGCGAATCCATTAACTCGCTCGACATATCCGTCGACCCCTATATTCCCCGAGAAAGCTTCAATGAGACCGAAGTCGCTACAAGCTTCGACATGCTCCTTGAAATCCAAATACATCGGCACATTGCTTTCGTCTTTCGTCACGCCGACTTCCGGATAGGTATTGTATATCTCGACTATCCTTTCGGATTCGGGAAATGGCAGCGGCTTCAGCAAGAGCGTATTGAGCATCGTGAAAATCGAGGCATTCCCGCCGATGCAAAGAGCAAGGGTAGCGATGACCGCCAGGCTAAATGCTCTGCTCTTGGATAAGACCCGCATCGAGTAGCGGATATCCCGTATCAGATCCATCACCACACGAGTGCCCCAAGCATCGCGACATTCTTCCTTTAGGCTTTCCGCTCCCCCGAATCGAGCCAGCGCCGCTCGATGAGCTCTTTCTGGCGTCATGCCATTTTGGATATATTCTTTTCGCAGAGCCTCTAGATGGTATTGCATCTCCAACTCGAGCTCACGTTGCTTTTCGCCGTCGCGAAATAGCGATAGAAGACGGTTCCTCCACTGCTTCAATAGCCTTCCCATACCTCTGATGCTTTCTATGCGTTTTTGAGAACCGTGTTCACGGCAGCAGAAAACGTCTGCCAGCTCTCAGTCTCAGCCTGCAAGTAGGCTTTGCCTTCTTTGGATAATGTATAGACTTTTACGGGACGCTTTCCGTCCTCAACCAGCCATTCGGACTCTATCAAGGCCTTGTCCTCTAGACGGTGGAGCGAAGGGTAAATAGAGCCCTGCTGCACTTTCAGGACATCTTCACTGATCTGTTCAATGCGACGAGCAATCGCGTAACCATGACGTGGACCGGTTTCCAACACCCGCAAGACTAGCAGATCCAAGGTCCCTTGGAGGAGATCTTTCTTTTTACTCATATGTAGAATTTCATAATAGTAGTTATTCTACATATAATTACTGTCAAGGCATTTTATGCTAGTTTCGATTCTTAGAAATCGTAGCTCACACCACTCTTCGAATTCGAAGTGGAGACGATGAACTCCCTTTTGAGAGCTGATGACCGATACAGCTAGCCCTTCGCAAGCGAGCGATGCCAAACCCGTGCAGCGGGCCCATGGAGGTAGTTCACTCATCTCCCATCTCGAAATCGGGATGCAGGTCGTCCCATTTGCGGGAATATTCCAACTACATGAAGAAAAGCTAGCGTCGATCATTAAAATATCTCTTTCATAAACAAATACTTAGATTAGATCAAATCAGAGTTGGCATGGCGATTGCATTAAGAGATCTGTCTAAATTTTAACGAATGAAAAATAGGGATATCATGAAAACAACTACACTAAACATTGGGGGAACTATCACCATTTTAAGCGTTCTAATCGCTTCCTTCGCCATTAATTCTGACAATGGTTTGGCTGGCAGCTCTGAATTCGCAATCTTGGCCACAAGCGTGGCAACCGTAGCGGCGCTCTTCGCCCTTGTCTACATCGACCATGAGTATTCGAATCGAGCCAACCAGCTCATCTCTTCGCGTATTGCTGCTAGGAATACAGCGTTTACGGGTTCAGGTGTCGCGAGGAAGAGCGAGATGCCTAACGAGGAAAGCAATCTTCGAACCGCTTCTCGTCTCGATGCCGCTTGATACTCGTCAGTTGAGCGATCCGTCGGACTGTTTGCGGAAGCTTGCAAAGCTTCCGCAAACAGTCCTGGGCACGACAATCTTCTAAGATAAATAGCCTAGCGAGACGGCTTTTCTCGGCAAGCAAGGCAATCGCCATCGAAGAGTTTAGCGATAACGCAACCGTTCCGGCGCTTATCCGATAGGCAACAGAAGCGTCACTCGCTTCGAAGCGCTATGATAGGCTGGATACGAGTGACTTTCTTTGCCGAGAGGAAAATCGCTCCTGATAGGATCAAGCATAGAAAAATGAATACGGCCAGATAAGATACCGAGTCAAACGGACTTGTTTGGTAAAGAAGACCCTCTACAATTGGAGCAAACCCCAGGGCGAAGATCGCGCCGCAAACCAGCGCTGCAAGCGATAGCTTGACCCAATAATTCATGGCATGCCACAAGATGCCCATCCTATCCGCTCCTAGCGCTATGCGAGTACCGATCTCCCTGACCTGAGCGCCAACCGAATAGGATACAATGCCAACGATACCTAAAATACACAAACTTAAAGCCAGGGCTCCGATTCCTATTGAAAGATAAAGAAGACCCTGCCGGTCGGAATACCGCTTTGCAATGGCGTCCTCGAGAGATTCCGCGCGCCCCAACGCTACATTGCGAGCCAATCGGTCAACGATGCGCTCCGCCTCAGGGACAATGGCGTAAGGGTCTCCTGCCGTCTTGATAACAAGCCCGACCCAGAAAAGTGGATACTCGGAGTAATTGCGGTAGATCATTCCGATCGGCTGCTGGTAAAGATCATTCAACCGGATTGGCTCGACGACTCCAATGACCGTCAGCCAATCAAGCTCGCTCCGGGAATTGACAGTCTCTCGAGTCAATGGCGCAGCGATCCGCTTCCCCACCGGATTTTCCCCTGGAAAATGCAAATCAGCGACGATCCGATCTATAACAACAACAGGGGCACTATTCCGATAGTCGGAGTCGTTAAACAATCGTCCGCTTAGCGCCTCAAGACCAAGCGCCTCAAAGTAAGTGTCGTTTACGGCATCCATCGTGCAGACGGGAAACTCGAGATCAAGGGATTCCTCCTCCTTTATCAAATGAGCCTCCCAAGCGCTATTCATTTTCATCGGTGGCCAATTGGTTATTCCAACCGATTCCACATCCGGAATACGCTTTAACTCATTTTCCAAACGAAACATGATGCTTCTCTGAGCTTCGGCATCGAAGTCCCGGTCAGGAGGCCGCACCACCGCAGTGAGCACGTTTTCTACGTCAAACCCGGGATCGATCTCCAGAATCCGACTGAAACTCTTGAGTAGCAAGCCGCCGCTTACCAAGACGATAAAAGCCGCGACAATCTGAGCGAATATCATGGCCCCTCGATAACTCCTGTAACCTCGACCCTCAGAGCCTGAGCGTCCGCCGCTCTTGAGGATCTTGTTTAAGCCCAGCTTGCCTAATACGATAACAAGCGAGCCCAAGCCTGATAATAAGGCGATCGAGCAACACAGGGCAAAAGCGATCAAAAGCGTTGCGGCATCGAAGGAAACCTTCGGTCTGACCAGAAAAGCGTCAAGCACTCCCCAAGCCCCCAAACGGTTAACAATGAACAAAGCGATCGCCAGACCAATAAATCCGCCAACAAGACAAAGTATCCAAATTTCTATAGCAAGCTGCCCGGCTACTCTGGATCGATCCGCGCCAACAGCCAAGCGCACGCCAATCTCATGATGCCTCTTGCTATTCTGACTCAAAACGAGGCTAGCGATATTCACGCCCCCTAAAACGAGAATGCAAAGCAGGATCACTTGCAGAATGCTGAGCTGGGTGCCGACATCTCGCGTCAAATCCTGCCCCAAGGACCAAACGCGAACGCGATGCCCTCTCTTCTGTTCTTTCTCGTATTGAGTAGGATACAAAGGACCATTTTGCGCCGCTATAGCATTCAATTCACTTTCAAGCTGGGTGATGGAAACCCCCGGTTTCAATCGAGCATACGATCCCCAGTAGTTCGCTAGTCGCTGTCTTGGATTCGGGTTCTTCGGAATGACAAACGGAACAATCATGCCGAAGTTCGAATACTGCAGGTTCTCGCTCTGCGGCGGAGGAGAGAAAGACTCGGGCATCACTCCGATTACGCGATAGTCTCTACCATCCGCACGAATCGTCTTCCCTAAAATATCGTCAGTACCGAAGAAACGAGTCTGCCACCATTTGTGAGTTAGGATGACGACATTATCGTTTCCCCGAACCGCGTCTGATTCCTCAAAGGCTCGACCCAATGCCGGATACACTTTCAAGACAGAAAACATCGCTGGATCGAATTGAGCCATTCCGGCATATTCGGTTCTGGGAAAGTCGCTTCCGTAGCTCGCATTGACCGTCCGAATAGACTGCAATGCGATTTCCTTAATAAGCTGAGACTGTTCCTTTCTTTCGTGGTAATAAGCAAAGCTGGTGCCCCATCTCTGTCGCGATATGCTGCTTACACTTTGAAATTCATCGAATATCCGAACGATTCGATCCTCTTGACCGTAGATTCTAGGATTCCAACGCAAAGAGTTGATTAGACTAAAAAGGGATGTATTCAAACTTACGCATACAGCCACCGTCGCTATAATCGTCACAGCATAACCCCTGGATTTCCTGTATTGCTTGAAACTATATCGGATATCAATTGCCAAGTTGATGGCAAAACGAGAGCCCCAAGCCTCCCGGGCTTCTTCCTTATATTTCTCGATTCCTCCAAATTCCCGCAACGCTAACTCCCTAGCGATCTTTGCATCATAACCTTGCTCAAGGAGTTCGCTAGCCCGCTCCTCAAGATGGAAATTCACTTCCTCATCCAATTCGGACTGCTTTCTGCGCAATCCAAACAAGGCAAGCAGAGCATTCCAGAATTTTATCAATCGCGACCCCATACCTGTTGTTACCTAAAGCCCCCAAACGGTCCCACTACATCAGCCTTCCTCTAGGATCCTGTTAACCACAGATATAAAATCGTGCCAGGCCTGCTTCTCTTTCTCTACCTGTTTACGACCGCGAGCAGTCAGCCTGTAAAACTTGGTTACCTTACCCTTTTCCGTTTCCTCGCGACTGGACTTAACCCAGCCTTTCCGCTCCAGCCGATGCAGCGCTGGATACATCGAGCCCTGTCCTACATTGAGCATCTCGTTGGAGAGAAACTGTATCCGCTTTACAATGCCATAGCCGTGACGCTTGCCGGAAAGCAGAATCCTCAAAATCAGCATGTCCAGCGTTCCCTGCTTTAGCTCCATGCCTCAAACTTCGACATAATTTTAGATGTATGTCAAGCTTCGACATAGATTAACCTTAGAGAAGTTCAGCTACAACGCAGGCGCTCCAGCGTTCATCGATAGGCAACGCAAGCGTTACTCGCTTCGAAGGGCTTCAATCGGATCGACGAGGGTCGCTTTCCTAGCAGGAGCATAGCTAGCGACAAAAGACACGGCCAAGAGGAACAGGGAAACACCGACGTAGGCGATGGGCTCTACGGGGCTCACCTGAAAGAGAAAATCCGACAAACGATCGCTGAGCATCCACGCACCCAATAGGCCCACTGCAATACCGATCATCGCCTTATAGAAGCCTTGGCTTAAAATCTTTTTCAGGATCAAGCTACGTGAAGCTCCCACTGCAACGCGAATGCCGATTTCCTTTACCCGCTGGGAGACATCGTATGATAATGTTCCATACACGCCGATGCCAGATAGCAACAAGGCCATGGCGCCTAGAATGCTGATCAGCAGCATGAATGCTCGGCGATCGTTAAGCGACTCGTCCACCATATGATCCAGCTCTCCGGCTAAGAACAAAGGCAGTTGCGGATCAAGATCCTTAATATTCTCTCTTGCTAAATCAATGAGTTCGGAAAAGCTTCGCTTGCTTCGGATGAGGAAACTGAACTCCCTCGGGATGTAGTTGGAATTCAATGGATAGTATAAAAGCGGGTATCTTCCATTGCTCGCGGAAGGCCCATCCTCCCGGTCCAAGCCGTTGTGACTGACATTTTCAACGACGCCTATGATCGTACAGGCGTATTCAGATCTTCGATCACGATCATCGTAGACCTGCTGCCCAATGGCGCTTTTTCCGGGGAAAAAATGCTCGGTGAAATTCCTGTCTACAATAACATTTCGGGTAGGATTCTCCGTATCGGCGGCCGTGAACAATCGACCCTCCACAAGGGGAATCTTCAAAGCCTCGAAGTAGCCTTCCGAAACAAATACGATATTGCTGCTATTGGACCCAGCCATGGAGCCCAGCTCCGAGTTTCCTGGGTATATCGACCAATTCTGATAGCCTTCGCCCTCCAAGGATGGGAGTTTCGTGGCAAGGGCAGCTGACTCGATTCCAGGCAAGCTCCGCAAAGAGGTCTTCAAGCGAGAGTAGAATTGAGATACTTTTTCTCTTGATGAATAGTTCCAGGACAATTCCAAGCTCGCGGTTTTCACGTCGCGAGCATCAAAGCCCGAGTCCTTGTTCAAAGCGTTGAAGAAACTCTGCAACAGTAAGCCCGATCCGATGAGAAGGATGAGGCTGAGGGCCAGCTGAAAGGAGACAAGGAAGGACCTGAAATTCACCATCGATCGGCTTGCAGTCGTTTTTCGACTGCTTTCCCGAACGCTAATGGATATGCCTTCCTTGAGAACAGGAACGATGGAAAACACGCCAAGAAGCAAGGCTATGCCTATGGAAAGAAGTAGAACACGCCAAACCGACGTAGCGCTTAATTCAATACGAGACAATCCCGACCAGAGATCTGGCAAAAGGAATTGATTAACCAAGCTCAGTCCCCACCATCCGGCTAGCAAGCCCAGAAGACAGCTGCCCAAGCTGAGCAGGCCACTCTCGATGAGGACCTGACGAAAGAGAGCCAAGCGCGAAGCCCCGAGAGACTTTCGCATGGCGTACTCCATGAATCGACCTGCTCCACGCGTTAATTGAAGATTCAAAATATTGATACACCCGATAAGGAGCACCAGCAAGATACTGCCTTGGAGAAGATAGAGAGAGGCTCCGTATCGATATTGCCTGGTTTGCTGGAAAGTCTCTAGCTTCGTCTCATGCTTCTCCCGACTGAGAGAATCCCTCTGCTCCTGGGAAATCTGCTGAACATACCTTTGATCAAGGACATCGATCTGCGCTTTCGCCTGATCGATGGTCACACCCTGCTTCAGTCTTCCCCATAGTTTCGTGTAATTCCGATGTCTTCTCTCTTTATA
>JANQKI010000268.1 GCA_028281165.1 Opitutaceae bacterium
GCTCTGGCCGGCGAAGGCGAAAACCGCTGGTGCCAGCTCAGCGACGCCCAAAAAGAGACCTTCATCACGCTCCGTTCAATGTCTCGCTCGCCCCTGATGATTGGAGGCGATCTTCCCACTCTGGACGAGCACTCGCTAAGATTAATCACGCATCCCGAGATGATCGACTGCAATCAGAACAGCAAGGGAGCCGACCTTATCTACGACAAAGACGATTGGGAAATCTGGAGAGCCGTGTCATCCGTCGATAAAACCCGCGGCTGGCTCGGGATCTTCAACCGCCAAAATCAAGTTCGTGAGACAAATACGGATACAAATCAATTTGGCCTGCCGGAAAAAACGGACTTTGAAAACATCTGGTCTCCCGACCAGGAGACTCTCTCCCTAAAGACCGCCGCCAACGGGTGCCATTTCCTGTCCTACCAAATAGCGGTATCCTAATTTTGGGCAATGTGTTGTTAACCACGGAGGACACAGAGAACACGGAGATGATTGACGAGGAATATTGTTCGAGATCTAAACATTCTCTTCTTCGCTGTGCTCTCCGTGTCCTCCGTGGTTTAAGTTTCATTTGAGCTTTCTAGGCGAACTATTGGGCCGTCACGTCAACCGATGCTACGTCCAGACTATCAGAACGAACCGCCGTCACGGTCGCTGTACCTGTTTGCGTTCTCTTCGTTTTTAGAATAGCCAGACACATTCCGATGTAGGCTTTCATGGTCGATCCTTGAAAGGACTCGTGGCTGGTAGCGTCGCCATTGCAAACCGCCTCAAGCGTCGCCAATTTTCATTTGATTCAATCCGCGACGGAAACGCGCTTGATCCTTAGATACTCTTTAAGCGCCAAAGGCGAACAATCATGGCCAATCCCGCTTTGCTTGAATCCGCCATGGGGCAGATGGATGCCATAGCTTACTCCATTCACCATGACTTCGCCAAAGTCGAGTTCGCGCGTGAATAGATCGATCATCTCGCTAGAGGCTGTGAACACATAGGAAGCCAGTCCAGCACTCGTATCGTTCGCTGCACTCAAAGCTTCGGAGGCGGTAGTAAATCGATTCATTGAGATAACAGGTCCGAAAATTTCCTCTCGCCACAACCTTGAATACATCGGAACGTTAGAAAGTACATGCGGTTGCAAGTAGTATCCATTTGTTGGAACTTCTTGCTCATTACCGAAATACTCAAGTACCGCCCCTTCCGATACGGCGTCATCTACAACAGAGCGAATTCGATTTAAAGCGATCTGATTTACTAAGGGGCCCATAGTCGCCTCGCTATCTTTTCCATGACCCAGACGGACCGCTTGCGCTCGCGCGACGATCAGCTCAAGGAATCGCTCGGCGATGCTTTCGTCTACCAAAACCCTGTTGGGCGCGACGCAAATCTGACCCGCATTCCCGAATTTCAAAGCGGCAATGATATCCGCCGCTAACGGCAGGTCCGCATCTCCAAAAACAATTGCCGGAGCATTGCCGCCAAGTTCGAAGCTGAATCGCTTGATGGAAGTCGCGCTCTGCTCCATGATCTTTCTGCCGGTCTCGCTGGATCCGATTAGCGTAACCATACTTGGGATACGACTTCCAGACAAGACGGGCGAAACCACCTCATCGTCCCCTGCTAAAATCGTCACGACTCCTTTGGGAATCCCCGCTTCCGCGCACAGACTGCCCACTCGATAGGCTGACAATGGAGTGAAGGCTGAAGGCTTGATGATGATCGAACAGCCCGAAGCCAAAGCAGGTCCGAGCTTAAAGCCAAGATTGAGCAACGGGAAGTTCCACGCCAAATACGCAACCACGACACCCAATGGCTCATACTCCAAACGATGAGCATACACTCCGTCGGGATCGGCAATCGATTCCGCCGTTAAGCCCTGAATCTGATCCGCGTAATATTTAAGCGAATCGATCAGCGAGTCTACGTCTTCGCTTGCCTGATCTAGAGTCTTGCCTTGCTCGTCGCTAACAATTTCTCGCAAGAGTTCGCTATCTCGCTCAACCA
>JANQKI010000273.1 GCA_028281165.1 Opitutaceae bacterium
TTGGCTTTTGCCAGTAAGGTTAAGCTCAAGCGAGCGGTGAGCCAACGCGATCCGATTACTTACGATATGGTTGAGCTCAACGAGGATTCCGAACTGGTCAAGCTACGCAGAAAGCAGGATGAATTGGTCTGGTGAAGAAGCGAGTAGGCAGTTGGCAGCGATAAGCAGGCAGGATATAGCGATTTTTTCGACGATCAACGATCGACGCTACAGAGGATGCTGATCTATTAAATGTCGAAGTCCTATAAGAAGCTCACCCCTATCGCGTTAGCAGACTAACATCTTGGCTGGTAAATTCTATGAAGCGCGCGTGGCGACTGGATACGAGTTCCTCCAAGGTTTGCTGGAACAGTTTCAGCTCTTCGACCTCGATTTTGCGTAGAGCCTTTTCTCGATTCACAAAGGGCGTTCCTCGATACCGTCTCCTGATGATTTCCGGGATGACAGAGACGGTGGTGGGGTAGTCGAAAAGAACGGAATTCTCGGGATCTTCGGGTTTGGGCAGGCAATCGAGGGTCTTGGCTCTTGGTTTCAAATCGAGCCGCGCCTCTATGATTTCTATGCCGCGTTCCTCTTTGATTCTTTGTTTATCGGCCAACAGGCTTTCGGAAGAGGAGTCACTAGCTGTATCCGTAAGATAGATATAAAGTTTCCTCTTCTTGAGGCTGACGGTCTTTCCCTTGATATCCGCGCGAATATCCTCTTCGCGAACGAAGCCTTCCACGACGTGTTTGAGAAAATTTTCATAATAGCCATTGGCCAATCCGACCGAAGGCGAGAATCGGCTTCGCATGCCGGCAAGCCGTATGAAATAAGTAATGACAAGGACTAAAACTCCATAGATGCCATTTGAAATAATACTGAATGCTAGTTCGCCGATACCCATTTGAAAGAGAGGACTTCAGTGTCCAGGATTGGCATTCTTTTCCATGAGCCAAGGAAGAATTTCACCTGAGCGGTCCACGAATTTTCCAGCCAGGTCCATCGTTGCGTTGCTGATAACTTGCCGCAGGCATTTGATCGTATCGTCTACTTCAAAGGGAGCGTCGTCGCCCGCCATATCGGTCTTGGTACGTCCTGGCCGAACGACGAGATAGATAATGCCTTTCTCTTTACAGTCGTTGGCTAGCAGAACGCCTGCCGCATGGGCCGCCGCCTTGGTTGTGCGATAAAGATAAAGGCCGCCTTTCTTATAGAGACTCAATATTCCTGCTTGGCTGCCCATGGTTAGAGCAATAGGCTTCTCCGCAACGGCAAGATTGTCCATCAGGGCGTAGGTGAGATAAACAGGGGCCATGGCGTTTATTTTAAAGGCCTGTATCCAATCTTCGGGTTCAACGGGAAACAGGCTTTCAGCATCTTTCCCGTGGACTCCGGCATTGTTGATAAGAAGGTCGATAACCCGGCCTTCCATTTCGCCTTTTATTGCCTCGATGGCAGCGGGGTCGCTTACGTCCAGCTTTTGGACTTCAACTCCTAATGAATGAAGAGCGTCCGCTTTACTCGGATTGCGGCAGGTAGCGATAACACTCCAGTTGTCTGCCGCGTATTGCTTGGCGAATTCCAGGCCTAGACCTCGGTTAGCTCCTGTAATGAAAACGGTGGGCATCTTTTTCTCAATTGATCGGATATTGAGAAAAATGAAGAATCGTTTTCAGGCAATAGCGGATCTTGGCAACTTTCGTTCCGATGCCCTAGTTAAGCCTGGGTACCGAAATATTGTATTTCTCAAGGGTAATTCCCAAAAGCCTGTCGTAGTCCGTCAAATCACGGTAATAGTCGGTGATCGCTCGAAAAACGGATACTTGGGCGCTAGCTAGTTCAGTTTGTCGATTGATGACGAAACGCGTGTTGCCAACACCGGTTTCCAATCGGCGGCGGTCCGCCGTTAGGCTTTGCTCGGCAAGACTACTGGAGTTCATGGCAGCTTGGATACGCTCCCAGCTTTTCTGCACTCCGTAGGCTGCTCCATCTAGCTGCAGCAGAATGTCTTGTTTAAAACGTTCTATGTTGATTTCGGACTGGAGCAGTCGGGATTTGGCGATTTGCAATTGGGCTTTGGCCGACTTGTTGCCTAGCGGGTAGCGAAAGACCGCTCCTATCGTATAGGCTTCGTTGCGTCCATCATTAAGGGCCTTCAGGCTGCTGCTAAATCCATCATCGCGCGAGGCGTATCCATAACTTGTGACAAGATCTAGTTCAGGTAAACGCTGGTTTCGATTGCGTCGAGCCGTCATTTCACGGATGTCTCTGTCTATTTGGATTTGATGAAAGTCGGGTCTATGGGTAAGAGCGATCTCATAATCGGAAGCTACATCGATTTCTCTGTATGAAGGATCCTGTAGTGGTTCAGGTCTTACATCCCAGTTCAGTAGGGGTTCTATATTGTCCGATATGATGGCTTTGAATCGGTTCTGCTGATTCCGTAGAGCTCTTTCGGCGATGAGAATATTAACGTCTCTTCGAGCTAGAATGGCCTCTGCGAGCACCACGTCCGAAGGAGCCATTCGACCGACTTCCACTCTCTTGCGATTGTTATCGACCAGTTGCTGGGTGATAGCTCTTGTCTCAACAGCTACTTCAAGATTTTTTTCCGCGAAATAGAGAGCATAGTAAGTGTCAATCGCGTTGCTGATTGTATTGATAATTTGCTGCTTGAAGGCCCAGTCCGAGATCTCGAAATTCTTTCGCGCTATTTTGATGCTAAAATTGTTGGCTCCCGTTCCGAAATCCTTGAGTAGAGGTTGAGTGATACTAAGGCCTGAAAAGGATGAAAAATCTCCAATGAAATCGTCGCTTTCAAATGTGTTGGTGTTGGATGAAACGCTTAAGGAGTAGGTAGTTCCTGGAGACAAAAGGCCACCCACGGAAACACTAGCCGACTCGCTTCTCGAACGATCGCTAGGCCGATTATCGGATCCGATTATATCGCTTTCGCCTTCTTCATAGGAGGACGAGAGGGTCGGATCGTATTTGCTCTTCGCGTTTCGTACCTGCTCTTTAGCTATTAGATGCTCTTGCTGTTCGAGTTGGATATCGAAGTTCTTCGCGAGAGCTAGCGAAATGGCCTGTTGCAGGTTAAGCCGCTCAGGAAGCCTATCATTGGCAACCTCCCCGTAGCCTAAGACCCCCTGAGCGGTCAGCACACCTACTACTTGTACTAAAAATCGTCGCATTGCTGATTCGAACGTTGCTCGATTGTATCCAGAAAAATGATTTAAAAGAATGCATGGCAGCTGGGGATGGCTGCTTGTATTCGGTTTAGGAGGAGCCGCCGTTGCTGACTTCCTTTACTACCTTGCCGTCGAAAAGATGGATGACTCGCGATGCGTATTCGTTGTGGCGCTCGTCGTGGGTCACCATACAGATGGTGGCTCCCTCTTCGTGCAATTGCTTGAGAAGCTCCATGACACGCTCTCCGTTCTTCGAGTCGAGGTTTCCGGTCGGCTCGTCGGCTAGTAGAATGCGAGGGCTTCCCGCTAGGGCTCTGGCTACGGCTACACGCTGTTGTTGACCACCTGATAGCTGACTGGGCAAATGCTTGAGGCGATGAGCCATCTGGACTTTTTCCAATGCTTCATGGACGCGTTGCTTGCGCTCTTTGGAGGGCATTCCTCGATAAACGAGGGGCAGTTCCACATTTTCGTAAACCGATAGATCTCCGATCAAGTTGAAGCTTTGAAAGATGAAACCTACCTCGCGATTACGGATTTTGGCTCGCTGATTTGCCGTTAGGCTCTCGACCGGCTCGCTATTGAGAAGGTACTTGCCCTCAGTTGGCGTATCGAGGAGGCCCATAATCGACAGTAGAGTCGATTTGCCGCAGCCTGAGGGTCCTGCGATTGACAGGAAATCGCCGTCTTCCACGTGGAGGTGAACGCCAGCCAGGGCATGAGTTTCGATTTCGTCGGTGTAGAACACTTTTTTAATGCCGTCCATCTGAATGACGTATCTGGCATCGGTCGATAGGTTGGTTTCTGCTTCTAAGGTATCCATGAGGTAGGTGGGTTAGTTTATGCGTATTTGATCGAATTGTTCCCATTCTTGTGTATCCGAAATGATGATTCTGTCGCCAGGCACGAGACCGTTGACGACTTCGATTGTATTCACAGAAGTGCGACCGAATTCCACGATGGATCTTTCCGCGATGTCACTGTCGGCCAAAAATTTGAATACGCTTGAGCTGGAATTAGGTCTAACGTAAGTGGGTCGTGTCACATAAATGATGTTCTCGAGATTCTCGATTTCGATATAGCCCTGTACGGTAAGGTCTGGCCTAGCTCCGTCGGGAAGAGCTCCGGTAAGCTCGATATCGACCGTTACTGTGCCCTGGTCGACGTTAGGATCGACTCGCGAGACCACGCCAGGCACCATGTCATCCCCATAGGTACTGACCTCGGCAAATTGACCTCTCTGCACTTCCTTGGCCTGCAGCTCGGAGACGCGGATGACGGCCTTCAGATTTTTCGGATTGGTTACCTGGGCCAGACTTTGACCAGGCGTGACTTGCTGTCCTTCTTCAAGGATCTGTCTTTGCAGCACGCCCGTAAATCCGGCTTTAACCTTCAGGCCTTCCATTTGCCCTTTCAGCAGCTCGTAGCGAGCTCTGGACTGATCAACCTGAGATTTGCGGGCCGAGATTTGCTTATCGAAGGATTGCTGTCGGTAGGCTAGGCGCTGTTGTTCCTTTTCGTAGCGAATTTGCAGCTGATCAGCTCTCAGTCGCGAACGTTTCATGTTCAGCTCTGACTCGATTCCTTCCCTGTACAGCTCTTCATCGATACCTGCAGTGAGAATCGCTGTCTCGAGATCGGCCTCCATCTGGGCAAGACCCGATTCCATAAGAAGCAGATCGCTCCTCAACTGGACTTCGAAGCTGGTGAAATTCGCTTCTTCAGCTTTGAGCTGCAATTCTGCGCTCTGCGTTTGCTCGACAATATCCGGATTGCTGAGCTCCATTAAAATCGTATCCGGCTCGACCAAGTCGCCGGGCAGCACAAAGATGCGCTCAATCCGGCCGCTTGTTCGAGCGGATACCCATCGGATCTCGTTCGGTACGAGAGAGCCGATCCCCATAACCTGCCTTAGCATTGAGCCTCTCTCCACAGTTGCGGGCCAAACGGTTTCCTTGTTAACCTGTGGAGGACCAGGGTTATAGAGGAACAGAAAGACCAGCAAGACGGTTAGTACGCCTGCTCCCATCCCCGCGTACAAGCGCTTCTTGAATTTTGCCTTCTTGGCCAAGTCTGGTCTATCTACATCCATAACCGTTGTTGCTTAAGGTATATGCACTTGCTGTGCCAAAAGTTGCATGAAAAATTTAAGTCTTTGAAAATCAAATAATTACAATTTCATAATATTTTTGTATCTGCATCTTGGGCTCAGTCTGTCCCGGATTCGAAACATGCGTAGTCCCAAAATCGGGACAATGCCTAGGCTTAATCGAGGGGCAGAGTGATAATAACAGCGCAGCCTGATCGATCTTCACGATTCGCGATTCGAATCGAGCCCCTATGAGCTTCGACAATCTGACGACTGATGGCTAAGCCGATGCCAGTGCCGCCCGTTTTGGTCGTGAAGAATGGAACGAAGACATTCTCAGGATTGGCGATCCCCAGGCCTTCGTCTTGTATCCAGATTTTAACGTCACTACTTGTCTTTTCCCATCCGCCTTGGACGGAACCTTTCGTTTCGTTAGCTGCCTCTATCGCGTTTTTCAGAACATTTATGACCATTTGCTCGATTTGAGCTTCATCCGCTCTTAGAGTGCAGTCTTCTCCTGGGTCGAGAGATACATTGGGCTGGGCGTTCAAGCTGAAAACGCGCTGCATCAAATTCTTAAGGTTGACGCTGCCTTTGTTGGGCAAGGGAAGCTTGGCCAATTGAGAATAGCCTTTGATGAAGTGGCTCAAATTTTTAACGCGACGCGAAACGATGCCTAGACCTTCCTTCAAGTCGGTGCGCCAGCCTTCTGGAAGCTCTTCCTTGTTGACCAGTTTGGATAGGCTGTCGGTGAGGGAGATGAGTGGGGTCATGGAGTTGTTTATCTCATGGCCGAGAACACGTATCAGACGATGCCAGGCGATAAGTTCTTCTTCGCGGAGCGGTCGTCCTACGTCGTTTACAATGATTAAAGTGTAGGGTTTGCCTTCTTGGCGATAGGTTCCCCGGCTGATGAGCCACCGACCTGACTTGGCTGGGAAATCGAAAGTGATGGCTTTGTCTGGATCTGCATCAAGAAGCATTTGGAGTCCGAGCGAATCCGCGGATTTTCCATAAGCTTCCTTGGTCTCGCTAGTAAGAAGTTCTTCGCCTTTGGGATTCGCCAGAACCAGCATATCCTCAGGATCGAAACAGAAAATG
The DNA here is from genome assembly GCA_028281165.1 of Opitutaceae bacterium. Lineage (GTDB taxonomy): Bacteria > Verrucomicrobiota > Verrucomicrobiia > Opitutales > Opitutaceae > JANQRT01. Next base: position 6,364 of record JANQKI010000273.1, read on the forward strand.
GCGGCATTTATGCGCTTCACGACCTGCAAGAAGAGCTCGTGTGTCTCCACAAAACTCATACGCCCTTTTTGCAGCATCTCGCTTAATTTGTTGATTTCGAGGAAGGCGGCTCCGATGGGATCCTTCTCGTTTTGCTTTCTTAATCTCAACGAGTAGTCTTCTTCTCGCAGTGATTGGATCATGTTGGCAATGCCGTTCCAGGGTTGGGCTACCTTCGATGCGAATTGGGCGTAAAGAATAGCGGAAATGCCGAACAAGAGAACCAAGGTGGTGTACCACTCGAGAGCTTCGTAGTCGCCTATGTAAAGAAAGAAAAGAGTAAAGGCGATCCCTGGCACCATGCTTAGAAAGCCAAAAGTGAGAAGCTGTCGAATGTTAACATTCATAACGTGTAGCGAAATTTTGGCTACAGCTCGTGTCGCTGAAGGCGTCGATAGAAGGCGCTTCTGCTTAGCCCCAAGGCTTTGGCCGCATCTGTAGCGTTCCCACCGTAGCGTCTGAGAGCCTTTTGAATGTAGTGCTTCTCCAAGTCGTCCAGGCTCATCTCGTCTAGGCTTGCCGCATTTGATTTTGAACTGCTGAGCCCTAGTCGATTCGCTTGAATCTCGCCATCCTCCGATAGCAAAACGGCCTTCTCCACGGCGTGCTCCAGCTCGCGGATGTTGCCAGGCCATTCGTAGGCGTTGAGGAGGTCATTGGCTTCTTTGGAGAAACTTGTAAGGTTTTTCCGATACTTTTCTCGGTAGCGTTTGAGAAAGCTTTCAGCTAGTCGAATGACGTCGTCTCCTCGTTCGCGTAGAGGAGGAATCTCGATGGTCACGGTATTCAAGCGAAAGTAGAGATCCTGTCTGAACTCTCCGTTTGCAACTTTCTCCTCCAAATTGGCGTTGGTGGCGCTAATGATACGGGCATCGGCTTGACGCGTTTTGGAAGATCCGACGCGTTCGAACTCGCCGGTTTCGAGTAGTCTAAGCAGGCTGGTTTGCTGGTTTTTCGGCAGATCGCCAATCTCGTCGAGAAACAAGGTGCCCGTATCTGCCAATTCGTAACGTCCCATTCGATCAGACTTGGCGTCGGTAAAGGCTCCTTTCACATGACCGAAAAGCTCGCTTTCAAACAAAGCCTCTGGCAGGCCTCCCATATTTACGGATATGAACGGGCAATCGCTCCTTGAGGACAGATCATGAATAATGCGAGCCACCATGCTTTTGCCGGTGCCATTTTCGCCTGTGATAAGAATGCAGGCATCCGAAGGGGCGACTCTTGAGATTGTATCCATCATTTCCCTAACAGGGGTCGACTCGCCTATCAGCTTGCTTTCTTGCTGGTTCCTAAGAATCAGATTTTCGCTCTCCAGTCGAAGCTCCCGAAGACGCGAGCGATGTAGCTCTGCTTGCGTACGAATCGAGTGGAGCATGCGTTCGTTGTCCCACGGCTTGGTGATGAAATCCTGAGCGCCTTGCTGCATAGCTTCCACCGCGAGGTTTATGGTGGCCCAAGCCGTCATGACGATCACTGGCAAGCCGGGTTGCTTCGAGGCTATATCGTTTAAAAGACTCAACCCTTCCGCTCCGGAAGTCGTGTCTTTGGTGTAATTGAGATCAATTACGACCGTATCGTAGCTTTCCGTTTCCAGTTTTTCCAAGACGCCTTCCGGCTTGTTTGTCGTGTCGGCCGTTATTCCTTCTCCTTTCAGAAGAAGTCTAGCTGCTGAAAGAATATCGTCCTGATCATCAGCGATTAGGACATGGATGGGCTTTTCCCTCTTTGCCGGCATGAATGGAAGAAAACTTGGAAAATCGATTTTGGCTAGACGAATTTACTGCAGCCTTTTTTCAGCTGGACAATTTTAGAATCGTTATGGCCTACATCCTTTCTTGGAACAGGCAAAATCCTGTGGCTACTCGCATTTCTTAAGCTAATGGTTATCTATACATATATATTGAAGCGTATCCCTGAATTTTGACTGATTAGGTAAAAATAGGGTTGAATTGGACTTTTACCGAATCTAGTTCTTTTATCACCTCCTTACCGAGTTTTTACAAAATCCCCAAGCTACTACTAAAAGTTCACTCCCCACAACATTAGATCACAAGGAAGACATGACGCCATTCGCAGTTAGTAAAACTGGAGGCAATCGCGTCGCTTCGCTTTTCTGCTTGCTGATACCGATTTTGGTTGGCTTCGCCTTGAGGGCGCACGCCGATGTAGACTCGATTGAGAGCGACGCGGAGAAGTGGATCGAATTGCAAACGCGTATTGCCGAAGAAAACGCCAAGTGGAAAATCGAGAAAGAGCTGCTCGAGAGTAGTATTCTCGTTTTAACTACGGAACAGGAATCGCTTAAAGAAAGCTTGGAATCCAACAAAGTGGCTAGCGATCTCTACGAGAAGAACCGTAATCGGGTCGTCTCCAAGCTGAAGGAGAATGGAGATGCTCTGCAGCACTTGATGGGCAAAATGGAAGAATACGAGAGTCAGATAAATTCCATCTATGCTGGACTTCCGGAGCCTTTGCAGAAGGAGGTGGAATCCATGATGCGGAAAATTCCGGCAATGATCGACGACGAGCCATTGTCGGTGGCTGCTCGTATTCAAAGTCTCATCTCAGTGCTTACCTCGATTGATCAGTTTAACAACGCTTTAAATCTTACTCATCAGCTCCGCAAGAACTCGGATGGCACCCAAATTGATGTGCGTGTTCTTTACTGGGGCTTGTCCGTCGGCTATGCGGTTGACGGGAGAGGAAATCAGGCTTGGGTCTTAAAACCTGGCGAGTCCGGCTGGACTTGGAACGAAGCCAACGATATGACCTCGGATATACAGGACCTAATGGATGTCTATGAGAAGAGGGGATCGCCTAGGCTTATCTCCCTTCCGGCCAGTTTAAACTAAAGCGAAGGGGGAATTGCTGATATGAAGACAAATAAGATTTTCTCCGCCTCTAGATTCGCGAGCCTATTGTTTTCCGTTTCATTTGGGCTCCTCAACTCTTCTTTGGGAGCATCGGCTGATGCTGTTGCAGGCGAGATGAAAGAGCGGGTTGCCGCGAGCCTTGCGACGTACAATGAAACGGTAGCTAAAATCGCCGAGGAGAAGGCTCCGCTGGTGCGGAAGATTGGCGAATTGGAAAATGCCAATATTGAGATGCGGTCACAGCTTAATGAATACAAGCGCATTTCAGCCGAAGGAAAGGAAGAGATCGATAGGCTTTCCGCCGATGTTCTCGAACTGGAGGCTCAGACGGAATACATTCAGAGGAGCTTGGAAGAGTATCTAGTGAAATTCGAAAGCCGGATCCAGCTCGCCGAAGATCAGAAATTCAAATCTCAGCTGACTGAACTCCGGAGGAGCATTGAGGGAGCTTCTGGCATTGGCGAGATTCTCGCATTGCAGTCGCAAGCGATCGATCTCGGGTTGGCTCGTCAAGACGACATTCTTGGCGGGTATTCATTTTCCGGCAAAGCCATCAGTGTCGAAGGAGACGTACTGGATGGAGAGATTGCGGTACTGGGTCCAACAGCTTACTTCAGTTCGTCGCAAGGAGACGTGGCAGGAATGCTTCGTTTTCATTCTGGAACCATCGAGCCAGAGGTGGTGGCGTTCAACGGTTCGGAGGCCAGCAACCTTAGCGAGCTGATTGCTAGCAAAGAGGGTTATGCGCCTCTTGATTCCTCGCTAGGGAATGCGCTCTCCTTGGATGATGCTAATCTGAGCACTATCGATCACATCAAACAAGGCGGGATAGTCGGCTATTTCATTTTAGCTCTTGGGGGAGTAGCTCTTTTGCTCAGCCTCATAAAGCTCGGCGATCTGAACCGGTTCGCTATAGCTGATGCAAGCGACTTGCGAGAAGTCACGGAAGCCGCGAGTGAAAAAGGGATGGAAGAGGGGATGGCGAAGGCCTCTAAGATCCCTGGCGTAGTCGGAGAAATGATACAGATGGGAGTTCAAAACATTTCAGCCAATGCGGTGCTTCTAGAGGAAATGATGCTGAGCGTGATTCTGAAGAATCGTCCGGACATGGAGCGTTTTCTGCCATTTTTGGCCATTACGGCAGCTTCCGCTCCTTTGCTTGGACTGCTAGGCACAGTTGTCGGTATGATTAAGACCTTCGCCCTGATTACGGTTTTCGGCACCGGCGATCCTAAAGCTCTTTCTTCGGGAATCTCGGAAGCTCTCGTAACGACTGAATTAGGCCTGATTGTTGCTATACCAACCCTGGTGCTTCATGGTTTGTTTACTCGAATGGTGAAAAGCCGCGTTGGTATGATGGAACAGGTAGCTTTTGATTTTGTAAAAATGGCCTCCACAAAACGCTAAACGGGACGCGAAAAAAATGAACGACTCGATACTAGATCATCTTCTGAAGGCCATCTTTAGTGGTGGTCCAGTTATGATCGCTCTGTCGATTCTCTCGATCATTCTCTACACGAGCCTGATTCGTCTCTTGCTTTTCGCCGTTCGCGTGAGACTACGTGATTTAGAAGCCCGGGATCGTTACAGTATCGAGGACTATCAGGGTTCCAATATCGATGACCCTAGTCAGGTCGAGTGGGAGATCCTCTTGGCCAAGTACGAGGATGTGCTTTGGAACTTTCGCCAATTCATGCAAAGTCGCTTGAGGTTTGCCAATGCCCTCTTGATTGCCGCTCCTTTGCTTGGGTTATTGGGTACGGTTATAGGAATGCTGGATACGTTTAGAGGACTGTCGTTGCAGTCCGGCTACGAAACCGCTACTATGGTTGCAGATGGCGTTCGTAGGGCTCTCATCACTACGGAAACCGGTCTGATTATTGCGATCCCGGCCCTCTTTTTTATTTATTGGATTAAACGAGTAACGAACAAGCGGGAACTGGAACTGTTAGAAGTTAAGGTGCTATCGTATGGCAAGCAAATAGGTTAAATCAATATGCTTAAGGAAGTAATAAGAGAGGAACTTGAAGATAGAGTGGATATCAATCTTTCGCCTATGATCGATTGTATTTTCATTCTTCTTATATTTTTCATTTTGACGACGGTTTTTGTGCAGGAAACGGGTATTGAGGTGGACAAGCCCGAAGCTGCTGGATCTGTTCCTCTTGAGGAAGACAGTATCCTAATCGGCATTACAGGAGATGAACGTATCTTTTATGGCGGTCAGGAAATCGGCCTCTCTGGAGTGCGACCGACGGTTCACCGAATAGTGCTTTCCGAGGACGTATCCGTCGTGATCCAGGCCGATAAGAACGCAAGTCATGGCATTTTTTCCAAAGTCTATGGAGAGGCCAAAGCTGCCGGAGCGAAGCGCGTGCACTTCTCCACGGATAACGTGTTAAATCCTATTGAAGGCTGATTATGGCGTCATTGGAACAGGATTACAGCAATAGAGGGAGTCTCCTTAAGGCGTTTTTCGGATCGGTAGCTGTTACTGCTGGAATATTTCTTGCCATTGCGTCGACTCGTATTCCTTCGGGTAAAATCTTCGAGACGCAAGATAGCGAAGCTCCGCTCTTTTATGTTCCACCGCCGGCTCCACCTTCTCAGAATATTGCTCCTCAGCCCATGTCGTCTAAAGCAAGCGAGTCCCCGTCGATCGAGTTTGCTTTTGATGACGAGCCTGCGGAAATTTCGTTGGATCTGCTTGATATTCCCCTGGAGCACGACCTGAAGTCGAAGTTGTCTCTTGGCTTGGACTTGGATAGAAAGTTCATGGCGGTAAAGCCAAGCGCGAGCCAGCTCGACGGCCTGGTCATTTTTGAGAAAGGCCAGGTAGATCAAATTCCATATCGCATGTTCGCCCCTGAACCTCGCGTTCCCTATAGTCTGCAAAAACTGGGAGCGAAACTGATTGTGCTCTATATTGTTACAAAAAAGGGGAGGGCTGAGAATATCCATGTTTTGGATTCATCTCACGAACAGTTTAACGAGATTGCCAAATCGGCGATTAAACGCTGGCGCTTCAAACCTGCTCTTAAAGCTGGAGAGCCGGTAAATTCCTGGGTCCAGCACACTTTCTCATTTGAAAAGGGATCGGGTAGTCCCTTCTCGCTTAACTAAATTTTCTAGCATCATGAATAGACGCATTCTCGCACTTTTCGTTGTAGTATTATTATCGATACCCTTTGTCTGCTCTCAGCAGATGCAAACCGGAAATCTCTTTAACAGAGGTAGGCCTACGCTGAGCGGCGAGGACTTCGACAAGCGATTTAAAGAGAGCTATCTTGCCCTTTCCACACGCGAGCCTGAGGTGACAGAACTCGAAAAAGCCATCCTAGAGAAGGTTTCGCCCATGATCCAGAATAGCCCTGAGCACGCGAAGAGCATGCTGCAGGATCTACTTTCCGAGGGCAAGCCTGTGAGCGCCGCTTTTAATCACGCTCTGGGAAATCTCTATTACGAAAGCGGCGATTTTCTCAAGGCCGAGATCGATTATCTCGCGGCTATCGAGAAGCACAATGATTTTCAACGAGCCTGGAATGGTTTGGGCCTCACCCGATTTCAGCTCAACGATTACGAAGGAGCTTTAAAGGCTTTGTCTGAAAGCATTCGTCTTGGCGCGTCTGATTCGCTCACGTATGGTGTGCTTGGATACTGTCATTTGCAACTTGGCCATCACAAATCCGCCGAAGTAGCGTACAACTTGGCCATCTTGAACGATCCAGACAGTACGGAATGGTCGGAGGGTATTGCTCAAATTTACATGGAAACCGAACGCTACGACGATGCGCGTCGGCTTTTTGGTCAGCTTCTCCGTCAACAGCCTGAAAATGTAAGCTACTGGCTGCTGCTGGGCAATGCCTGGCTGTCCTTGGACGAGCCTCTCAAGACAGCTCGCAGTATCGAAATAGCCCGCAGTTTTGGCGAGGTGGATGGAAGCGCTTTGTTTTTGTTGGGCAATATATATTTGAAGCACGAGGTTTACGACAGCGCTTACGAAGTCCTGATGGCGGCCGTTGACCAAGATAGCCCACAGAAAGATATCGCCGCTCTTAAAGCGATTCGGTATTTGATTTCCGAAGACAAAATCGATTATGCCCGTGACATTTTTGGTCGTTTGAGCAGCTTTTCGGACGATTGGGATGGTGAAACAAAGACCATGCGCAGCCTGGCCATGGCCGAATTCGCCATGGCGGACGGAGAAGATGCAGCGGCGATTGAAGCCTTCGAGAAATCTCTGGAGACGGATCCGTTCAATGGCTCTACCTTAATAAAATTGGCGAGACTCTATGCCGACAATGATCAGTCGGAGAAATCCCACTACCTTCTAGAGAGAGCCCAAAAGGATACTAAGTACGAGTTGCCAGCGCTTGTTTTCCAGACAAAGCTTCTACTAGAAGACCAACGCATTGCAGACTCCCTTCCGTTGTTGGAAAGAGCCGTAAAGCTTTCGCCTACGGAGCGGCTAAGCGATCTCTACAGCCAAGTGAAGCTCGCTGCCGCCTTGGCGAATTAGTTGGATCAGAGTCTACCGCTTTCCTTCTCGACTGTCGTCGAAACGGCGCGGCAAAACTTTAGAGCACGGCCGCGGCAGAGACGGGTTGGTTTGTTCATCTTTGGATTAGCGTTTGCTGATCGATTGAGTTTCAAATGTTATCCTCAATCTGATAGCCCTTTGCTTGATTATTCTCAGCTGCCTGCTTTTCATTGCCTAATCTAATTATGAGTGCCTCTGCCCCTGCGACGGACAATACCGGTTCTGCTTCGGCTATTTCAGACGAGATACGTGACGAGTCGGTCTTGTCTCAGTGGCAATTAATCCGGCTTAAGTTCAGCAAGCACAAGGTGGCGATGTTTTCACTCTACTTTCTTGGCTTGCTCTATTTTATCGCCGTTTTTGCCGAATTTTTCGCTCCCTATGGACGGGTTACGCGTCAGGAAGACATGCTTAGCGCTCCTCCGATGTTGCCAGGTTTCAATTTCAAGCATGGACTCAACGTTGATCGTATAGAGGCCTATCGCAATCCTATCACCCTCAAATCCTCGTATTTGAAAAGTGGAGGCGAGCCCATAAAGCTTGGATTTTTCGTTAAAGGCGAACCTTACAAGCTCTGGGGCTTGATTCCGATGCAGCGTCACTTCTTTGGCGTCAAGTCGAGCCACTATGCTAATCAAACGGAAAAGCCCTTTGTTGCCTTCTTTGGTACAGATCGATTCGGGCACGACATTTTTAGCCGCATTGTCTACGGGTCTCGCGTCAGTCTTTCCATCGGCCTTGTATCCATTTTTATCACTTTTCTCTTAGGAGCTATTATCGGTGGGATTTCTGGCTACGCAGGCGGTCGTATTGATAATTTCATTCAACGCCTCATCGAGATAATCAATTCCTTCCCCAGTCTTCCTCTGTGGATGGCTTTGGGGGCGATCTTTCCTCTAACCTGGTCACCTCTTACGGCCTATTTCGCCATCACCATTGTTATTAGCTTTCTAGGCTGGACTGGACTGGCTCGCGTGGTTCGAGGAAAAATCCTGTCTCTTCGCGAAGAAGACTATGCTATCGCTGCTCGGTTGATTGGGGCCAGCCATAGTCGTATCATTTTCAAGCACCTCATGCCTGGCTTTACTAGCCACATTATTGTTACGCTAACGTTAAGCGTGCCCGGTATGATCCTGGGTGAAACGGCCCTTAGCTTTCTCGGTCTCGGTTTGCGTCCGCCCATCGTGAGCTGGGGAGTTATGCTGCAGGATGCGATCAATCCACAGGTTGTGGTTAATTACCCTTGGCTTTTGACACCGGTTCTCTTCATCGCGCTTACCGTTCTTTCCTTCAATTTTCTGGGCGACGGATTGCGTGACGCGGCAGATCCCTACGCTACCGCTTCAAGCTGAAAGCTCTGTTTAAAGCCGACTGTTTATAAAGCGTTTGTAGTTAGAATTAGAATATGACGTACAAGGCGGCGAAGATAAACGCGTAAACGCACCACCAGAAATAGAATTTCTGATACCAAGGTTTCTCTGACTTAACTTTTTGGCGATCGCCCTTGTGAATGAGAAATGCTAGTTTTTCCGCTTCAGGCGCTGGCGTCAACAAGCTGACTACCACTAGGATGATCGAGAGGAAGACCGACATGCCAAAGAAGACGACATAGAAATGGGTGTAGTCGTCTCGCATAAAGAACGGAAGGTATTGAGGAAAGAAGTTGCTGAAAATGATGTAGTAGACTCCTAGACACATGCCAATCACCATGGTGACGACCGCTCCGTAGGAGTTGGCTCTGGGCATGAAGCGACCGAAGATGTAGCACAGACCCGTTGGAAGGATCATGAAGCTCGCGATTTTCATGATGAGGTTGAAAATGCCTTGCTCAGTGAACAAAAAGACTGGGGCGACCAGGATGCTTGCCGAGATAATGGTAGCGGCCACCACCTTGCCCAGCTTCAGAGCGAATTTTGGATCCGGGTTTTTGACGAAGGCCGGATAGACGTCCATGGCGATTAAGCTAGCGGTCGCGTTTACACCCGAATCCTGGCTCGACATGAGGGCTGCAACCATTGCCGCGAGGACGATTCCGGAAAGACCGGGAGCGAGGAAGTCCCGTACCATGGTGACGTAGGCGATATCTGGATTAATGTCCGTGTATAGCTGCACTGCCACGAGGCCTGGAATAATGAAGAGAGCAAAGCCGAAAAGCTTCAGGAATCCCGCAAATAGCAGGCCTTTCTGCGCATCCTCTACCGTTTTGGCGCCCAAGGCCCTTTGTAGAATGGCGATACTGCAGAAGGCGAAAAATGCAGAGTGAAGCGACTGACCGGGGATAGCTGTCCAAGGAAACTCTAAATCGCTTGCCGGCCTGAGCAGTTCAAAATGAGTAGGTCCGAGCTCACTGTGTAAAGCAGTCATGCCACCAACTTTGATCAGTCCAATGGCGGTAATGGAAACAGCCGCAAGCAGCATGATGATAACTTGGATCATGTCGGTGAAGACGACAGAGGTCAGCCCCCCGAGAACCGTGTAAATGCCAACCGTGCAGGCTATGCAAAAGCTGGCCATCATGATTGAAGACACGGTTATTTCGAATCCAAACAGCCCTAGGATGGCGCTTGAAGCTATGAACATCCCAAGGGGGAAACCGAAGATTTGTCGGCCCACTTCAATCCCTCCGTAGAGCAGCTTTGCCGTTTTGTTATAGCGAAGCTCCAGAAACTGGGGAATGGTGAAGATTCGCGTCTTTATGTAAATCGGGATGAAAATGATCGCTGATACCGTCAGCATGAAGCCGCCCAGCAATTCTGGGTTCATAGCGGCGAACCCGGCCGTCATAGCTTTTCCTGTCCATCCCGTAAAGAACCCGATGCTTATGTTCGTCGCGAAAAGCGAAAAACCGATGAGCATCCAGCTGAATTCACGGTCTCCAAGGAAATAGCCCTCATTCGACTTGGAATGCTTCTTGCCTACGATAATACCAATAACCGTTATAGCGATGAGGTAGATGAAAACGACAGATAGATCGATGGCTGTTCGGGACATAGGCAGAGTGAGAGGAGTGTAGTTCGGGAGTTTTAATTGCGCTTCGCATGGAGGAAACTAAGCCATTGATCGAAGCGATTGAAGCTAGTAGGTCAATCCTAAGGCGTAAAAATATCGCTAACGCCTTGCTTCCTTAACAACTAGAAATTGTTTCAAGCTATAGACTGATCGCCTAGCCAGGTATTTGAGAATAAATATCGGTTTAAAGCTACTCTGCCGACTACATGAATGGAATGAACCATTTTAACACTATTCAGGATTGAGATTTGTAGTTGAAACGTAATCACGCTTCTTATCTTGCTTTTCGGCCGAACGACTAGGGAATTGGCAATAGGTATAATAAAAGGAATACGGAAGACCAACTATTGAAGCGAATTTTTGGGACAATATAGGTAAATAATTTATTGATCCTGGTTTCTTGCATTAGCTATCATCTTAGCTACCTTTCTGAAGCTCTTTGATTTCAGGGAGCTAGTTCTATTTTTTGGATTCATCAATTTGATTGCATGCTCGACCCTGCAAAGTCTGGCCTTCGTGTTTTCTTAAAAGCCGCTCTCTGTGCCGCCTGCTTTTTGATGTTAGCAATTAAGCCGGGGGTATCCCAGGAAGGATTCGCTACGCATTACATGTTCGAGCAGTTGTCTTTGGAGGACGGATTGTCGATGAACAGCGTCCTATCCATCACGCAAGACAAGGCTGGCTTTATTTGGATAAGCACAGCTGATGGGGTGAATCGATACGATGGAAAGGTATTCAATAAAGTCTATCAAAACCCCAACTACAACTTTGAGCCTGATGCAGGTTCGCTAGGAAATATTTCAGTGCTTCTCGATGGATCTCTTTGGTTGACACCTTATGCTCCTAGTGTGCAGGACTTAAGTCGCTACGATCCATCTGCGGGGAGTTTTCAAAGTATTGAACATCTGGATATAGTTGAAGATTCTGACCGCCATCGCAATGTTATGGTTCTCGTCGATGACAAAGCGGGGAATATTTGGCTGGGAGGTGGCGAGGGCTTGCAGAAGTACGACCCGGAAGAAAAAAGAATCACGACGATTTGGCCTCAGGAGGATTTCGGAGATTTCGAAAACAGCTTGGTGCGAGCCAAGGATATCTTTATCGATTCTCAGTCGAGGGTTTGGTTCTCCACTGCTTTCAGGGGGGTCGTGTCTTACGATCCTCAAGACGATTCAATCAATGTTTACCGGAGCTTTACGATCGATGGGAAGAAGATTGAAGCGCCTGATGTTTCCTCTGTTGCGGAGGATCGCTTCGGGAATATCTGGATTGGGTCATTTGAGAAAGGAGCGATTGTAATTGAAAGAGAATCAGGCGCTCAAAGATGCTATACAGTGTATTCATCAAAATATTCCAAAGACCTAAACGAATACAGAACAACTGAGCTTCTGCTCGACTCGAAGGGAAATCTTTGGATGGGGACTTTGCACCACGGACTCCATCGCTTTGATGAAGCGCAGGATAGGTTTGTGCCATTCGATATCCAGAATTTGGGTATACCAAAAGATGATATAGAGATTCGCGACATCTATGAGGATTATAATGGCGTTCTCTGGATTGGGACTCGAGAGCAGGGTGTCATAAAAATCGCTCCTTTGGAGCGCGGACCTGTAAACCTGTATGTTTCTGCAGCTGATGACAGCGAAGCGGAACTTAACTTTGTTCGGTATGTGCTTTCGGATAGGCACGGAAATGCCTGGCTTGGTTCCAGGCATGAAGGTTTGTATGTCGTTGATGACGACAAGCGATTAATTGGCCGTTATCGTCACAAGCCGGATGCCCCGGGTTCGTTGCCGCACGACTTTATTAACTACCTGCTGCAAGACACCCAGGGCGTGATGTGGATCGGTACTGGGGCTGGGGTTTGTCGCTTTAACGAGATTAATGAAACATTTCAGAGAATGGAGCCTACCTATGAGGAAGTCACCCATCCCCGAGATTTGCTTACAAGGGCGATGGGTACTGACAATCAAGGCAATGTCTGGTGGTCCACCGATAAACGTCTCTGGAAGTACGATGTTGAAACAAGGACGGTGGAGGATTTCGGTGAAGCTTACAAAGACGCTCTTAAATTGAGGATCCATGGTATATGGGGAGACGCTCTCGGGCGGTTTTGGCTGGGAACGCGAGAAGGCATCTTTCTGTACGGTCCTGATGGAAATTTAACAGGTCGCTTTGCAGGAGGGTCTGGAAAGCCGGGCGATCTAAGCGCTATGAAGGTCAATCAGATTTATTCTGATACTCGTTCGCGTGTTTGGGTTACGACGTCGCATGGCTTGAATCTATTCGATGAAGAGAGTCAGACTTTTAAGAAATACTACGTGAAAGATGGACTTCCGAGCAATATAACGAGGAAGATCATCGAAGATCGTTATGGGCAAATTTGGCTTGTTACCGAGAATGGGGTGGTTCGTTACGACGAGGATTTCGACAAGTTCGACGATGTTCCCGATATAAACCTCACTGTAGATGCGGCGATAATCAATGCCCATCCATTGCCGTCTGGAGAAATACTGATGACCACTTCGGATAGCCTTTTGAGCTATGTAGCTCAGGATCCAATCGAACGAAGGAAGAATTCTCCTGTTCCGAAGTTCAGCTTCACTGATATCCGAATTTTCGATACACCTATTAGTCCAAATGTTTTCGCTTCAGATTCAATGAAATTGGAACTCGAGCATGATCAAAACATGCTCGTTTTCGATTTCGCCCTCCTTGATTTCGTCAATACTAAAGGCAATAGCTATTACTACATGATGGATGGGGTCGATGAAGATTGGGTGCAGTCGGGAAGGCGGTCGCATGTGACCTATTCCAGTCTCAAGCCGGGCGACTATGTTTTTAAAGCAAAGGGCAAAAGCTCCTACGGCCATTGGTCCGATGTAGCTATGATTCAAGTACGTATCAATCCGGCATTCTGGGCGACCGCAGAATTCAGGACTGTAGCGATAGTGGCTATTATCTTTCTTGTTATCGCTAGCCACAATATTATTACCGTTAATATAAGAAAGCGTAATGAAACTTTGAATCAGTTCAACTCATCGCTTTTGGAGCAAATTGAAAAACGCAAACAAATAGAGCGAGATCTTACCTTGGCCAAGGAGGAAGCTGAAGTCGCCAGCAAGGCCAAAAGCCAGTTTTTAGCTAACATGAGTCATGAGGTTAGGACTCCGTTGAATGCGATTATGGGCATGAGCGAGATCCTTAAATTGGGTATAGATGAGGACAGGCTGACGCGTATTCAATATATAGACACGATTAGAAATAGCTCCAAGCATCTGCTCGGAATCGTCAATGACGTCCTGGATTTTTCCCGTATTGAGACCAATCGGTTTAAGTTGGAGCCAACGGATTTCAACTGGCACGCAATGCTTGGCAGTATTGCCGATTTCTTCGCTAAGGAAGCCTACGATAGGGGACTATCTTTGCGCTTCCGAATCGATCCGGCCACGCCATTGTATTTCCACGGAGATGAGGGTCGTTTGCGGCAGATCTTCATAAATCTTGTGTCGAATGCTCTTAAATTCACTAACCACGGATTTGTGGAGGTGACTGTGGAGGTGGAGTCTCGAGACTCAGGCGAGTTTCTCATTTCAAAAGTTGTGGACACAGGAATTGGGATTCCTGAAGAGCGTCAGCAAGCTGTATTCGAAATGTTCGAGCAAGTCGACGCTTCTATGACGCGACCTCACGAGGGAATGGGAATCGGACTGGCAATCGTCAGTAAACTTGTGTCAATGATGGATGGTTCCATTTCCCTTAAAAGCGATGAGAATCAAGGTTCGGAATTTAGGGTCGAGCTGCCGATCAAGCCCCTTGCTGACCAGGAAAAGAACAGCCTTAGACTTGAACTCAATCTTAATGGCAAGACAGTCTTGGTTCTTGGAGACAATCAATCAACTACCGAAGAATATAAATCTTGGATACAGATTTGGAATGGAGGAGCGGAAATTATGACCAGTTCTCAAGCCCTTGAGGATTCTCAGCAGCGTTCCTTTCATATCGGTATCGAAGATCTGGACACTTCTCGGCTTGGAGGCTTCTTTAGGAATGGGGATTACGCCGAAGCTCGAATTGCAGTGCGCGAGGGTTTTAATGGTCGCAATGGAGAAGCTCGATCTTGGAACGGTCAACTGATATTAGAAAAGCCCACCACTCCAATGCGACTGCGAGATGGCCTTATCCAGCTTTTGAAAAAGGACGCTTCGAAAGGAAAGAGTAGCTCCGAGAAAGAACCTAATATTACCTCCGTGGACTAGGCGTCCTTTCTGCTGCCTGCAATTTCCCTTGGGTTGACATCAATCGGCTGCTGGGGGAGTATCGAGCGATGGGGATTCTCTCTAGTCTGCTTGGAAATGCTGGGGTCGTTGATGCGGAAAAGCTGGCAACGCAATATGGTCAGCTGTTGGTCGATGGAGAAACGATCGAGGTTGGCTTCAAGGTTTTTCGAGACACCTTTATCTTTACTGAAACGAGATTGATTATTATCAATGTTCAAGGAATGACGGGAAGGAAGTCCGAGTATTTGTCTATTCCATACAGTAAAGTGACGAAGTTTAGCATAGAAACGGCTGGCCATTTTGATTTGGATGCCGAATTGAAAATATGGATTGGCAGTGAAGAGGCGCCTTTGCAGAAAAAATTCAACAAGAAGGTCAATATTTATGACGTGCAAAAAGTATTAGCTAGCCATTTGCTAAAATGAAAGGGTCGGTGTGGTCACTAAGGTATTTGGTTGTGAAAGGCTTCAAAGGCGATCGATTCAGGTGAGCTGTGTGGCGTTAAAACGAATAGATATTCTCGCCCCGCAGAATAAAGGATAGTTTTTCGATGCCATGCATGGCTTTGCCTTTCTTTCTGTAGGCGTCGATGTTCTCCGAGTTATCGCGAAACTTGCTGTAGGATTCGCTGGTTTCGCGTCGGTGGTCAACGGATACGGCAGGATAGTAGCCTATCTTTATCTTCTGATAAACGCGATAGAAGAATTCCCAGTGTTCCTCAAGCTTCAGCTCCTCTTTCCAGGCTCCAAGCTCTTTAATCTGTTTGGTTTTGGCTATAAAGAAATTCGGAGTGTAATGGCATTGCAGAATGCCGTTCTCCTCTCTGAGGTGTTGCTCGCGATGCATAAGAAGATGACTGCCGTTGACAAGTTCGAAGGTGCCATAGAAGGCGGCTTTCACTTCGCGAAATTCCACTACGAATCCGGCTAGCAAGTCGTATCCATTATCTTCTAACGCCAAAAGCCATTTCTCTAGATTCGTATTTTGGTTAAAGACATGATCGTCGTCTAAGAGCAGAAAGTGTTCGGTTTCGACTGCTTCCAGAAGGCGATTTCTGCCTGCGCTGAGACCTGCATTGAAAGGAAGTCTTAAGAGGCTGGCTCCAGTGTACTCATTGTCCTCCTCACTGTCGTCCGCGATTAGGATGGGTAAGTCGGGATAGAGCGTTCGGATTGAATTGATTAGCCGTTGAGCGAGAGTGGGTCGCTGAAATGTCTTAATGATGGCGGTCAGATTCATCCTTTTTATCTCACTACATCTGTTGGTTCTTCATCTTCTATCTCCTTCTACGCCTACCATCGTTTTTACAGGATTAAAGTTGAAGATGGGGATAGAAAATGAAGATGCTAAGCCTCTAATCCTTCATTCCCGTAAGACTGACTCCCTTGATGATATGTTTCTGGAACATGAGGAAGGCTACGATGACGGGAAACGTAGCAATCAGACTGGCTGCAAAAGTCTTGCCGTATTGAGTGTAGTAGGACGTTTGGAAAAGGGCTATGCCGACGGGAAGCGTGTATTGCGAGAGAGAGTCAAGAAATACGAGGGGACTGATGAAATCATTCCAACTGCCGACAAAGGTAAAGATGCCAAGCGTAGCCAGGACGGGTTTCGAGAGTGGGAGAATGACGTGAACGTAAGTTCCCCAGAGACCACATCCATCGATATGAGCAGCCTCCTCCAGGTCTTTGGGAATTCCTCGAAAGAACTGGCAAAGCAGAAAAGTTCCGAAGGCGTTGGCTCCAGCAGGAAAAATAAGAGCCATCGGAGTATCGATCCAGCCCAATTCGTTTAGTATTAAATACATGGGTACGAGCAGGATCTGACCAGGAACCATCATGGTCCCAATGATGATAGAAAAGAGGACGCGATTTCCGGGAGGAGCGAGGCGAACCAGAGCGTAGGCTGAAAGTGAAGAAACCAAGAGCACAAGCATGGTGATGCTTGAGGAGATGAAGAGGCTGTTCATGAACCATCGCCAAATAGGGATTTCTTCCGCCGAGCCTAGAATTTGATCGAAATTACTGGTGGTCCATTCCTCCGGAAAGATGTTCTCCAGATTAAGCACTTCTCCCTCGGATTTGAAGGCGGTGATGAGAAGGAAGAAGATGGGGGTGAGGAAGATCACGGCTACCGCCGCCATGATCGCTTCGTATTTCCAGGCTCCTTTATTTTGCATGATAGAAAGTAGTGTTAATTGCTGCGCATTGCGCGAAATTGAATAATGGATACAACGGCGATGATGGCGAACAGGATCCAGCTCATGGCTGAGGCATATCCCATTCGATAGCTTTCGAAAGCCGTTTCGTAAATGTATTGAACGATGACTCGCGTTGTTAGTTCCGGCCCCCCAGTGGGGGTAAGGATGTAGGTTTGGCCGAAGACTTGAAAGGAGCGGATGATATTCATGATAATCACGAATAGCAAAACCGGCTTTAGCTGCGGAATCGTGATGTGCCAGAACCGATGCCAGGCTCCGGCTCCATCAATGGTCGCGGCCTCGTAGTATTGAGTGGGTATTTGAAAAAGACCTGCCATGAGAATAATGGCTGGAGCGCCTACATGCCACCAAAGATTCATTAAAACCACGGAAGGCATTGCCGTGTCCACACTGGTAAGCCAAGCCAGTGGGCCAAGCCCAAAGAAAGCGGCTAGAGGACTTTCCAGGAAGTAATTGAAAAGGCCGAATTCCGTCGAATAGAACCAACGCCAGATAATGCCGACGACGGCGACATTGACCAAGGTGGGAAAGTATACAGCTGCTCGATACAGGCCTGACCTGTTCTTTACGGACACAAGGCCTAGGGCTAGTCCCATGGCGACGACGATGGTGAGCGGAAGCGAGAGAATGGTGAAGATGAAGGTGGCCTTCATGGCTCGCCAGAAATATTCGTCTTCCAGCAAGGCTTTGGCATAGTTTTCCAGTCCGATGAATTCGGGAGGGAGGGGAGACATGCTTTCCCAACGCAAGAAGCTCAGCACGAAGCCATAGACCAAGGGGGCGACAACAAACGCGACAAACAGAAGCATGTAGGGCGCGAGAAAAGCGTATTTGGAGAGGGTGACGCTGAGCTTCTTAGAGGTCATGTATCTTTATTTTGGGCACGTTAAAATCAGTTGGCCTCGATGTCGCCATACAACTCCCTGTCACGCGCGATTATCTCGTTCATTTCCGTCTGGATTTTCTCGAGAGCCTCTTCCGGTGTGACAGCTCCGAGGCAGGCGCTTGAGGTGTTATTTCGAAAGGAGCGTTCGAATTCGATGGAGTAGGGCAGTTTGGGGTAATACTTAATGTAGGGCAGCTGCTCAGCAAAGGCGACATGCAGCTGCATTTCTTGGAAAGCTGGTAGTTCCCGAACCGATTTCCTTACCGGCACCTGCCCACCAGAGGCCCACTCTAGGCTGTTGTCTGACACGTATTTTATGAATCGCCAGGCAGCCTTGGCCTTTCGGTCATCAATGGTAGAGGAAATGCAAGCGACGTGAGAGTCGGCCCACATGGCGGGCTTGTGGCCCACTGTTGGCGTGAAGGCTCCGGCGTATTCGATTTTATTGTTCGGGTCGAATTCCTCAACAGCCCTCAAATCATTGAGCATGAAGATCCCGCCTAGAAACATGCCGACTCGGCCTTGTTTAAAGCCGTCCCAGCCAGCGCTGTCTTGTGGCAAAGGCACAGGAATCAGTTTCTGCTCATGGATAAGATCGACAAGGAATTCCAGAGCTTTCCGGTTTTCCGCATTATTGATGATGCACTCGGTAAAGTCCTCGTTGAAATAAGTTCCTCCCCCAAACTGATGCATCCAAGAATGTATGATGTGCATCGGAAAAAAGAAGAACATGAATCCCCACTGATCTATCCGTCCATCGTTGTCTCTGTCCTTCTTGAGCTTTCTCAAAGCGCTTACAAATTCCGTTTGATTCGAGGGTGGTTTAGCCTTGCCGCTTTCGTCCACAATTCCGACCTCTTCGAAAAGCTTTGTGTTGTAGTAGAGGCCTAAAGGATGAACATCGATTGGCAGGCCAACATGTTGGCCCCCGATGTTGACCGATTCCCATACGATTTCGTCTATGTCGCTTGTATCGATCCCGTCTTCGCCATTGATCAGATCGTCAATCGGTCTAACGAAATCGGCTCTCACGAACCGTGGAAGACTTTTGGCGTGGGAAATGAAAACCTCCGGTTCCCGCTCAGCTTGCCCAGCCACAAAGAGCTTATTGTAGTAGGTCCTCCATTGCATGCGTTGAACCGTAATATGGATATCGTCATTCTCCGCGTTGAACCGCTTCACCATAGACGTCATCTTGTCTCCATCGCGACCGGTGAATCCATTCCAGAAGCGCAACTCGATGACATCCTCGTCGCCAATCGAAGTCCTCATGGATTTGAGAACATAGAAACCGGAAACCACGAGGTAGAAAGAGAAGAAAATGATCCAGCCTATGGGCAGTTCCTTAAGTTTTTCGAATCGCATTTGGCCAGCGGGAGGGTATCGATAGTTCGATTGGGCAAAGGCATTGAATCAGTAAAGCCAGCTGTTATGGCAAGCCTTAATCGAGCCCTCCTGTGGGGGCTTCGTCTTGCTGCCAAAAAAGGAGCGACTTTTTGTATAACTGGCGTGTTAACAAGGTATGGATGAAAGTCTGACTTCGTATCGAGACGCGAAAATGTGGGCCACTCTTTGCCATTTGGCAGGCTTCCTTTCTTTTGTGGGCATTCCTTTCGCGGGAGTTATAGGTCCCCTGGCCATATGGCTTGTCAAACGCGAGGAGCACCCGCTGATCGACGAGAATGGCCGCGAAGCGCTCAACTTCCAACTATCACTCGTCGTTTACTCGATCATCGGCTTTTTGCTCTGCGTGACGGTCATTGGTATGGTCATTGGAATTCCTTTGCTTCTTGCTCTATTCGTCATCGAGATCATCTTGCTTGCCGTTGGGGCTTACAAAACGAGTCAAGGTGAAGAATGGCGATACCCGCTAACGATACGAATGCTTTAGAAATTGGATACGCAGACAAGCATCTGGGAGGGACGTTATGCTCGCGAAAATAGCGTTTTGAATTCCTATGAGCCCTGGCTCGAGAAATGGGGGCCTTTTCT
>JANQKI010000055.1 GCA_028281165.1 Opitutaceae bacterium
AATAGGCGTTGTATCAATAAACAACGTACTTACTTTCAATTTGAGAATCTCAATCTGTGGCCAGATTTCAAATACTTTTTGGAGTGCGCTCACGTTTAGCTTTTTGAGTAACGGTTTGGATATTCAATTACGCTTGCTCGTCAGCCGTGTCGATGGCACGGCTTGTTCATATGACCCGTGATGTGAGTGACGTCCTTGATGAAGCCCGCTTTGGTCCAGGCCTTGGTTGCCAATGCTCCAATCTCTGCAAAAGGAGAGGTCCATCCAGCTTTCGCTAAATGAACCTCGTTGGGCGCATACGCCTTCGCTTTTTGAGCTACGGCAGCACAGGGGGCTGGATTGTCGGGCCTTTTCGCTTCGTTCGTGAAGAACCGGGGATCCCGCAGTAGCGAGATTATGAGCCTGATAGTTGTATGTTTATAAATTACTTAAAGTGAGGTATTTATAGTTAAATTTAGCTAGTTTTTAGCTGAGTAGGCCTAGAAGTTAACCTCTTTGAGTACGGGTCAGCAATATTGATCATGGTTGTTTCAAATTGCTGCAATTGCTCGAGATGGAGTCTCCAAATGTGTCAGTGATTGCTGGAGACTTCTACTTCGTCGATTAGCACGGTGCTGGCCGAATTGTCCTCTATCGTAATTTGGTTTCCTCCTTTGGCGATGAAGGCGCGGCGAAACCGAAGGGGAGGACCTGTAGGACTATATGGCAAATGGGCTTCCTTCGCAGATTTTCAAAGTTCATTGCCAGGTTAGATCAAGAATTGTTGGCTATGCAAACAATGGCTATTCCGATTAGGATCTGTTTTTGAGATAGTGGTTGTGGGTTGTCGACTGTCCCCATGCCCAAACGAAGTTAGTCGGCTATTCTGCGTTTTGAATTTATGGATACAGAGAAAGTCGTTTTGTCTATGGATTTGATCGATGATTTCGGAGCGCGTGCATCATTTTGGCTGCCCGCCGCATGTTTCGTTCTTATCGCTCTGTTTGGTCTTCGCGCCTTCAGCTTTCACCAGAAAAAGTTAACCTGAAAACTATCAACGCCCAACTGGATCATGTTAATCGGAATTTCGGCCAAGCTCAGTCCAGAGCTCCACATCCGCGCGTATCATTAGGATATATTGAAGTCTGTGTCATCGCTCTACGAATCGATTTGGGTTATCGAATGAATGCAAAATAATAAGCATGAATATAGTCATCACGTTACTCTTATTTTTAATAGTCACTCATGTTGGCCATGCGGAGCAACCGATTAGGAAACCGAACATTGTATTGATAGTTGCAGATGATATGGGTTGGAAAGATCTCGGCAGTAGCGGGAGTAGTTACTACAACACGCCCCATTTGGATGCGCTTTCAGGCGCTGGTATGCGTTTTGCCAATGCTTATTCGGCAGCTGCGGTCTGCGCACCTTCAAGAGCTGCGTTGCTAACGGGTAAGACACCTGCGCGCCTGAAATTCACCAATGTGTTTGCAGGACCTTCTGCTCCGGATGATGGGCTCTTTGACATAACCAAGCAGATTGGCCTGGGTAATCAAAATCTTGAAGCCAAGCAACGACTCACTCTGGCCAGCACGGAGACCATAATACCAGAATTACTAAAGTCTGTTGGCTATGTAACCGCATTTTATGGAAAATGGCATTGTGGTATCCGAGATGGTTATCGCCCGGAACAACGAGGATACGACATCGCCAAGGGTTATTTCTTAGCGACAGATCGTCTATTATATAAAGATTATTTCGGCGAAGAGAGACACTATCTTAATGAAGAGAGCGTAGAGCTTTTAGCCAATATGCCCCAGGCTCAGGTAGGAGACTTTCTTGAAGACTTGATGGCAAGTGATGCGTGTGAATTTATTCGCGAGCATGGTCATGAGCCATTTTTTCTGCATTATTCAAGTCATCTCGTGCATACGCCTATCGTCGCGAAAAAGACGCTACTAAGTAAATACAAGAACAAGACAGGTTCGGATCAAAGCAATCCGGAATACGCCACTATGGTTGAAGCGCTCGACCAGACTGTCGGGTCAATCGTCGAAACACTCAGAGAACTCGATCTCATTGATAACACCTTGATCATCTTCACATCTGATAATGGTGGACTGACATTGCGCAACATAACCTCTAACTATCCTTTGATGGGTGGAAAGAGCTTTGCGCACGAGGGGGGCTATCGAGTGCCTTTTATTGCGCATTGGCCAGGCGCTATCCGACCTGGAAGTGTGAATCAGAATCGGATGAGCGGAATAGATGTCTTCCCAACCCTCCTCGAGCTAGTCGGCATACCTATCGAAAATGCAGCCGAAATCGATGGAATGAGTCTATTGGGGGAAATGGCAGGCTCTAGCTCCTTGCCGAGTAGGCCTTTGTTTTTCCATTTCCCACATTACACGCATGCAACCTCTCCTCACTCCATTGTTATTTATCAAGGATGGAAACTCATACGTTATTATAATGATGCGGAGGGTCGTTTCCTGCTCTTTAATTTGAATACCGACCCGCAAGAGCAATTCAACCTAGCTGATGAAGAGTCGGACATCCTTAAGTTACTTGATGAACGTCTTACGCTTTACTTATCAAACGTAGATGCTCAAATGCCAATCCCTGCTGATAGTCCGGAAGGTATAAAGCTTATCGAGAGATATAAGGAGGGGAAAATTAGAGGGACTATCAGGCAAGGATCTGAAGGCTCTATTAAAAACCTTAAGACTGAACGGGATCGGGCCTTTGAGGAGAGGAAGGTTCAGGAAAACAAACTGACGTTGTCCGTTGAGGTGGCGTATTGATGGCCTTATGTATAATTATAGTTTAGTAAACAGCCGAAAATGATTAGATTCCTTTTTTTTCTAAGCCTTTCCCTATTGGCGAAACTGAGTTTATTCGCTGCTGAAAAGCCGAACTTTCTTTTCATCTTCACGGATGACCAGAGTTACGAGACGGTCGCCGCGCACGGAAATTCCGAGATCTACACTCCTAATATCGATCGTTTGGCTGAGCGGGGAGTTAGCTTTACGAACACCTATAACATGGGCGGGTGGAATGGCGCTGTCTGCGTCGCATCGCGGACTATGATGATTACCGGCAAATCGGTTTGGAGGGCTAGGCAGGCGGAAAAGAGCCTTAATCAAGCTGCCGAAAAGGGCGAGCTGTGGTCCCAATTGTTAGAGAAAAACGGATACGAGACCTACTGCACAGGAAAGTGGCACATCAAAATAGATCCGAAAAAGATTTTCAATCACCACGTGAATGAGCGCCCAGGTATGCCCGCCGATAGCTGGTTTCATAAAATGAGGGGCGTTCGTAATCCGAAACCGGAGATGATCGAATCTCTGGAAGGGTACAATCGACCTCTACTGGGTGAGCCAGATACTTGGTCCCCTTACGAACGCGAGTTTGGTGGATTTTGGGAGGGCGGAAAGCATTGGAGCGAGGTCTTAGCTGACGATGCGACCGATTTTCTGGAGAAGGCTGGGCAAAGCGATAAACCCTTTTTCATGTATCTCGCATTTAATGCGCCGCACGATCCGCGTCAGGCCCCCAAGCGTTTCGTCGATATGTATCCATTGGATGAAGTCAGCGTTCCGGAGAGTTATCGGCCCGTCTATCCCTACAAGGACGAGATCGGGTGCTCGCAGTTTTTGCGCGACGAGGCTCTGGCGCCATTTCCTCGTACTGAGTATGCAGTCAAAGTAAACCGTCAGGAATACTATGCGATCGTCTCGCACACGGACGAACAGATTGGCCGCATCCTGCAGGCCTTGAAGGAGACGGGTAAGCAGGATAATACCTATATCATTTTCACGTCGGACCATGGACTGGCTTGCGGGAACCATGGCTTGCTCGGCAAACAGAACATGTACGAGCACAGCATGAAACCTCCGCTTATCGTCGTGGGGCCATCCGTTCCGGAAAACGAAAAACGAGAGGCCCTCGTTTACTTGCAGGATGTTATGCCGACGACGCTTGACTTGGCGGGCGTCGAAAAGCCTAGCTATGTGGAATTCAATAGTTTGATGCCTTTGATAGAGGATGCTAAATCCGAGGGCGCTTACGAGTCCATTTACGGATGTTATCGCAGCGATGATCAGCGGATGATTCGTGTGAAGGATATAAAGCTAATCGTGTATCCAAATGCCAAGCGCGTAAGACTGTTTGATTTGAGTTCCGATCCGAATGAAATCAATGATCTGTCAGGAGATCCGACCCAGTGGCCTGCGATTCGCAGGCTCTTCAATCAGCTGCTCGAAGAGCAAGCGAGAATGGAGGACGAGCTTGAGCTGGCTTCGTTTTTTCCTGACTTGCTGGTCGCCCATTGAGATACAGGCGATTGAGGCTGCTTGGTATTATGGGTTCCTGCGCGTAGCCATTTCGAAATACCCGATTTTTATATCCAATGTGGAAGAGACTTAAATAGATAGTTGTGAATCAAAAATAGAATACTACAAATGAAGAAAATCATCGCTTTTGCTACGCTGCTATTGAGCGCCGTGAGCTCTACTTTCGCTGACGATAGCGATTTGCAGCTCTTCTACGATGGGCCGGCAGGGATGTGGGAAGAGGCGCTGCCGATAGGAAATGGTCACCTCGGAGCGATGGTCTTTGGAGGGACATCAGAAGAACGTATCCAGTTCAACGAGAACACGCTCTACGTCGGCGAACCCCATGATTACTCGCGTCCTGGAGCGTCGGAGCACTTGGGCGCGATTCGCCAGTTGCTTTTTGAAGACAAGAGATTGGAAGCAGAGGCTTTGGCCTGGGATACCTTCATGAGTATTCCCCACAGGCAAATGATATATCAGCCTTTCGGCGACATTATCTTGAATTTTGCCGGGCATGAGTTTGCCGAAAAATATCGGCGCAGTCTTGATCTCAGGGATGCGACCGTGCGGGCAACTTACGAGGTAGACGGAGTGCAGTATAGCCGCGAGTATATCGCAAGCTACCCCGCGAAGGTGATCGCTATTCGCCTCACGGCCTCACAGCCGGGTAAACTTTCATTTACAGCAGGATTAAAGTCGCCGCATCCAGACAGTAGCGTCACGCGAGGGAAAAGAAACGATCTGAGGCTTACGGGAAGGGCTCGAAAAGCCTACAAATCGGAACGATATGAGCTCGACATCGAGTTTGAGAACCCTCTTCGCTTTGAAGCTCGCCTGCGATTATTCGCGGAGGGAGGGACCGTCGATGTAGGGAAAAATGGATACGTCGTGCGGAACGCTGATGCGGTAACACTGTATTTGACCGCAGCTACGAGCTACCGAAATTTTCAGGATGTCAGTGGCGATCCAGGGGAGGCCTGTGCGGCCGTTTTGAAAGGTCTGAATGGAGACAGCTGGGATGCTGTGAAGAAGGCTCACGTCGAGGATTACCAAGAG
>JANQKI010000066.1 GCA_028281165.1 Opitutaceae bacterium
TCGAAGATAAGGAGCTGGAGCGTCTGCAGAAAAACCTAGAGTCGATCGCTTCGCTAGCTCAAACGGCTCTGACTCGATTTAAGCCAGAGAATAACTAGAACTTCTCATCCAATATCCACGCCTATGAAGGATACTCTAAGGGCGGGAATCATCGGACTTGGCCGAATCGGATCTTCACTTGAAAAGGATCCGCTAAGGCCTCATCCCTGTACTCACGCTGGTTACTTACAGCGGCACTCGCGCGTAGATTTAGTAGCTGGAGCGGATGTTGATGACGATGCGAGGAAGCAATTCGCAGAAGATTGGAATATCGGTTCTCAAAATGTGTATTCAAAATATCGAGATATGCTGAAGAATGAGAATCTCGATTTAGTCAGCGTGGCGGCCTATGCCCCAGAAAGGCTCGAAATGTGCGAAGCAGCCATCGAATTCGGAGCGAAGGGTTTATGGATAGAAAAGGCTCTTGGCTGTAGTCTCAGGGAAGCGCTTGAAATCCATGAGGCGATAGAGAAAGCGAAAATCACGGCTGTAGTTGATTATCCAAGACGATCTAGGCAGGCTTATCGAGCCATTAAGCGAATCATCGATAATCAAGATTTCGGAAGACTGCAAAGCGTCTCCTGTCATATGACGCACCAGCTTATCCACACGGGAACGCACGCCTTCGATGTATTGAGGTTCTGGTGCGGAGAAGCTCTAAACGTCTCCGGCAAGCTGGAAGAAGAAAATCCCAATGGAAATATTATCGAGGATCAAGGGGGTTCAGCTACCATTGAGATGAGTTCTGGTACAGTCGCGTTCGTTTCGGCATATCGAAAAAAGTACTACATATTCCAGTTCGATCTCATCTTCGACAATGCCCGTGTTCTGATCGGCAATGATATTCGAAAGATCTATCTGCCTGACAGCAGCAAAAACTATACAGGCTTCAAAGAGCTCTTCGAGAGCGAGGCTTTCAAATTGTCCGACACTTATAGCAAGACGCTGCTCGATGATCTCATCGAAAGCATGGACACGGGAAGTGAAACGCTTTCTTCCGTCCACAATGCAATTGAAGCCCTTAAAATAGGTCTCGCGATATTCGATTCGAGCCGCCAAGGCAGCCAGGCGATCGATCCGCAAACGGTTAGCCCTGATTTTAGAGTCGAAAGCGTCTAAAACAAATCCATTGCCAAACTCGGTTTACCTCAGCTAAGTCTTTGAAGTCATGCCGGATATAGGACAGTTGCGGGAGGAATACATAAACGATGGACTGAGTCGCGAACAGCTGAATGCCAGTCCCATCGAGCAGTTTAGAGCTTGGTTTTCTCAAGCTCAGAAGGCCGAGCTGCCCGAACCAAATGCCATGACTTTGGCCACGGTGGACTCAGAAGGCCAGCCCTGGCAGCGTATCGTCCTTCTCAAAGCCTACGACGAAAAAGGGTTTGTATTTTATACCAACTACGAAAGTAGTAAATCGAAGGAAATTGAAGGCAACAGCCAGGTAAGCCTCCATTTTCCCTGGATCGCCTTAAGTCGACAGGTCGCCATAACTGGAAAAGCGGAGAAGGTGAGCACGACTGAATCTCTCAGATATTTTGTGAGCCGTCCTTTTGGCAGTAGGTTAGGAGCCTGGGTATCACAGCAAAGCAAAGTCATTTCTTCTAGAAACGTATTGGAAATGAAATTACAAGAGCTGAAAGCGAAATTTAAAGATGGCGAAGTCCCCCTTCCCTCTTTTTGGGGCGGATACCGAGTTGATCCAGAAACGATGGAGTTTTGGCAAGGAGGAGCCAATCGCCTGCATGACCGCTTTCTCTATAAAAAACAGATCGATGGAGATTGGGAAATCGCTCGCCTATCGCCCTAGGCAATAGACGCTTATAAATAATCGGACCTACTTCTGCCAAGCTGGAGACCAGCAGGTTGTCCTGCCGCCAATCTGTTCGCGTTTCAGTTCCCTTTTTGTCTTTGGACAAATTCCTCCGTCCTTCCACCTGGCATGAAATAGCCAGCCTTGCGGAAATTCACCGTAGTTATTGGCCACATACTTCATGGCGCCTCGACAAACGAAAAGGAGAGCTCGATAAAGCGCCTTTCGTTCTTCTTTGGAAAGAGAGCTAACCCGACGTCGGGGATCGATTCGAGAACGCCACAGGATTTCATCCGCCATCCAGTTCCCTACTCCCGGAAAACTTTCCTGAAGCAACAGGAAGCTCTTGACTACCATTCCTTTGCGGCGATGGCAAAATCGCTGGAAGTATTCAAAGGTAAAAGCGTTGGAAAGAATTTGAGGGGGGAGATCGCTCCACCAGGAAGGAGCCTCGCTTCCATGATGAAATTCAAGCTTTCCAAACTGTCGCGGATCCTCGAATACAAGCTGGCCATCTAACAAGGCGAGAACAAGATGTTCATGCTTTGTCGGCTTTTTGTTTTCCTCTCGATAGCTTAGCTTACCCGTCATTCCGAGATGAACACCCAACCAGTTGTTACCTGAAAATCGGAAGAGCATCTGTTTGCCATGCGTTTCTCGCGATTCAACCTGTTGTCCAACAAGGAATTGCTTGACAGATTCAACTTCAAGGTCGCGAGCGCATCTTGCAGACCCATTAATGAAAATTTTCGAAATCTTCTTTCTGAATCCGGGTATCCATTGTTTGGAATGATAGGCAACCTCGGCAAGCTCGGGCATGGCAAAATACAGTTAAGAGACGTTGGCAGAAGCCTTAGCAGCGCTCCAAAACGCTTGCACACTCTCGAAAACCAAAGCTCCGCGTTCACGAAACAAGTCCAATGCTTCAGGATTGTCATCATCCCTCCACAACCCCACAGGTATCATGCCCGTATTCAAGCCCGTCTCCACATCGCACATACTATCACCAATCATGTAGCAGCGTGAAAGATCCAGTCCGTATTTCTGCATCATCTCATTAGCGAAACGAGCTTCCGGCTTGCGGTAGATGGATTGGTCCTTGGTCGGATCTTCCGGAGCGATACAGATCTCATCAAAAACCGGGCCGCCAAGATCCAATAATTCAATCATCCGACTGTTGCAGGCAACCGCATCCTTCAATTCAAAATAGCCTCTTCCGATGCCAGACTGGTTTGTATGCAAGAAAAGCTTACATCCACATTCCTTAGCCTCTCGAAGCGTCTCGCGAACGCCTGGCTCCAATTCCACCTGATCCGGATCGCTTAGGTAGGGAATATGCTTTATCAGAGTCCCATCACGATCGAAAAACAAAGCCTGGGGTGGCCATCTCAGATTCTCAGCCATAAACTTAGAGAAGAATCCAGCGATAGTGATACGAACTTATCTTCTCAGCGCCATCATCACGAACTGCAACCACATCCTCAATACGACACCCGCCAACATCGGGGTAATAGAGTCCGGGCTCGATCGTGACAACCGTACTTCGTTTCAAGCGATTGGACACCGAGGAAACTCGGGGAGCTTCATGTATCTCCATACCTAGCCCATGACCGGTGCCATGAAAAAAGCCAACGGCTCCCTTTTCATCAAATCGGGTTTCATATCCAAGCTCAACAAACTCCTTATTGACAGCTTCATGCACGGATTTGCCATTAACTCCCGTTTTGACTAGACTCATCGCCTTCTTCTGAGCTTTTCTAACAGCAGCCACTAAAGCCTTTTGAGCTTCAGAAGGTGTACCCTTCAGAAAAGTCCGCGTCATGTCCCCGAAATAACCTGACGCGCTTACTTGGGGAAACACGTCAACAATAATTAATTCGTTCGCCCGTAGTGGTCCAGATCCTACGCAGTGCGGATCGCACGCTTGCGCGCCTCCTGCAGCAATCGTATCCATGGAAACCGAACCGACTCTCAAACAGGCGATTTCAATCGCCTCTCGCAGACGCTCCGAAGTTAATTGTTTTCCTTGATGATAGAGGCGCCCTTTTCTTATTGTCGCTTCAGAAAGGATCTTCTCTGCAGCTCGAATGCCGGCCGCGCTGCATCGATTTCCTTCTTTGATTTTCAGAATCTCCTCCTCGGATTTTGTTTCGCGTTTGGGAAATATGGAGCCATCCTTAACGTTAATAGCTATTCCCATATCCGAGAGCTTAAAGGCAATTTTGGCTGGAAACGTCGCTGGCACTGTGAATCC
Source organism: Opitutaceae bacterium (assembly GCA_028281165.1). Classification (GTDB taxonomy): domain Bacteria; phylum Verrucomicrobiota; class Verrucomicrobiia; order Opitutales; family Opitutaceae; genus JANQRT01. The sequence goes on from JANQKI010000066.1 coordinate 4,107, forward strand.
AGAAATTCGATACTCTTTGGCAAGAAGAGCGATAACATCCTCATAGCCCGCTTTGTTGTTTCTTGATTTTCGCTTGGCTCTCTCGATCCATTCTTCCAGAGAAAGCACATGATGGAACGCTGATTCCTTTAGAGCTCGAGCGAATTCAAGCCTGCTCAAAACAGCATAGGATTTTCCATTTTTCTTAAACGAGACAAAAGCATCGGGCACGGAAAATTGACCCAAGTATCTCTGATCAGCGCTTGTTTTAGTGTCGGAAAAAAGAAGCAGAGCGGTCGTCGACTTTCGAGGATTTCGTTTCCGTTTAGCCATGTCCGCAAAACAAGACTCTTATCTTCATTTGTAAAGAATCGACTGCTCAGGAATGGCTGGAATATATCGGACCAAACTTACACCCCGGTTTTCGAGCGCCAAAACTCAACTAGTGGACCATCAGCTCCGTAAAGCGGATCGGTTTCAGGCAAGGGCACTTTCGCAATATTCGCAATGGCAGGCCCGTGCTCTTCTGGTTTAGCGTAATTCATATCCCAATTCTGATTTGGCGGATAGCCTCCGGATACTTGAAACCCAGCTGACCATCGGAGATTTTTGTGACCGACACCAGCAGGAATGACAACCAAGTCGCCTGGGCTTATTTCCACCTCCACGCCTGAATCTCCTCCGAAAAGGACGGTGGCATTTCCTCGGAAACATCCAAGCGCCTCATGAGCCGTACTGTGGTAGTGATGGTAGTCGTAAACACTCCATCTCCAGGCGGCCTGCCAACCGTTCTTCACATACAACTCTTCGAATAAACCTGCTAAGTTTGGATGAGAATCGTCAATAACTTTTTGATACACTAAAAGAGGCAATGCAGGATTGTTGGGAACTTTCCCGTCGTCTTTGAAAAGATGCGTCTGAACTGAGGGAGAGTCGCTTAGGCCATTCATGATAAGCTCAGCTTAAAACTCAGGTAAGATTATCAGCAAGACCTAACAAATGGAACCTACTTCAAACGGATTTGACAATTTCGTCACTCATCCGTAACATCGTCAGCCTGGGATTTGAATATAGGATATGTTGCAAACCAGGGATCAGTTAAGCTTGCCGAAGCTCAAAACTACGAGACTGCCAAAAGCCTTGCGCAAGGCCCTTTCTACTGCCGAATCCTTCGAACAGCAGGAGCTTCACAAAATAGCCAAGCAAATCTGGCAAGCCATCAAAGAGGGCAAAAAGTATTCGTATTCAAAAAATGCTGCCACTTTGCACAAATACCGTATCGCTTTGCGTAAGGCTCGTTGCTATCTGAATATTGTTGCCCCGCGCTTGCCCAAGACCCCTGCAGATCGGTTGGAAAAGCTGTTGAAAGAGCTAGTCAAGCCAACGGGGAGATTAAGAGACCTGGATACGCTGATGATGCAGCAATCCGTCTATGAAGAGGCTTTAGGTAGTGCGACGGCGGAAAATTCGAACACATGGGTCGAAACCTTAAAGTCAGCTCAAGACAGGGCGAAGGATAAAATTGCGGCTTTCTTCGCTTCAAAAATGTTCGAGAAAAAAACCACCAAAGCGTACGAGATTATCTTCGCCTTGGACAAGAAGCTCGCCCGCAGGCGATCAAACCTGCCGCTTTTCGCAGCCAAGGGATACACAAAGCAGCAACTAGAAGATCATCGCGTGGACTTCGAAAACGAGGCTCGCTATCTAAACTTCGCCAAAGTTAGAGAAAAGAAACTGCACCAGCTCCGACTTACGATCAAAGAGATCCGATATCTTGCCGAAAGAGTCGAGGAAATGGAAAAAGAGGATGAGAAAATTGTATCATTAGTTAGTGAATACAAGAAATTGCAAAAGGACTACGGAATGTTTTGCGACGCCTGCGTTCACTCGAAAATCATCTTGAACTCGGTAAAATCGCTCGACGAGGAAACGCAAAAACGAATTAGCTTCGCCCTTAACAAGATTAAGCTGGACCGTCGCATTGCCCTCGCTCGAGACACCATAGAGGAACTTGCACTGCCGACTCACCACTGAGACTAGTATTTGGCTCGATTCCTAAACGCCTTGATCAGCTGAATAAGCTTCCATCTGTTCACGACTTATCCGGTACTTCCCTGCGCAACGAGGACAGTTCACTTCGATCATCTCCTCGTTAAGAAAAAGGCTCTCCGGGTCTTGGATCCAAACAGGAAGGATCGATTGAAGAATTCTTTGCTGATTGCACCCGCAATACCAACGGAGATGCCTCGTCTCCAAAGCATGAACATCCTCGTGTTCAAACAAAGAGCTCACCTGGTCTGGCTGTAGGTCTTTAAACCACTGCTCATCGTAATCCGGATGAGCCGCTACTATGGCGAAGGTTTCCGGAGCCAACTGAAAGAAGCGAGCAGGCCGTTGTTCGCTTCGAGAATAGTACTCCTCAGCAGCCGCAATGACGTCCGGACCCTCGAAGGCAACGACGCTTCGATGAACTGGCCGATTCTTTCGAGCCAGTTCCTGATACATGACATTTTCGTCCGCCTTTTTTATATTTTCGGTATATAGTCGCCCAACTACATCACCTGTTTCGGTATCGCCTCCCAAAAAAAGGTTTATGAGAGGCTCCTGGAAATTGATGGTCCAAGCGAGGACTTCATTGCGAGGTCGCGAAACACAATGAAGAGAAAAAATCGCTAACGCGGCTTTCAAGAAAACGTCGTTCTCTCCGCTTATTTCGACGCGATTATCCTTCAGGTGCAGATAGTAGTCGACATAGAGAGCGCCGAAATCCGCCATAGCGAAGAGTACGTTTCGCTCGCGAACGAAATTCGAAACTATTGCCAATCGCTGCTCTGCTTGAGGATCACTCATTCGAATAAATACTCTTACGTATCCAAAAATTTATAATGATCCTCCCAACCGGACTCGCTCAAAGTAGTCCGACTCGCCGGCTTGACCTGCCTTCAGGCAAAGCTCGAGCCCATCGAATTGAGCTGTATCGGATGTTACACGACAAATCGGCGAACCTGGAGCCATGGTAGCCGCTACTTGCAGTGCGAAAATGCCAAGTTCCTTGCAAACGTATCCAGAGGTGTCGCCACCCGCCACGCAGGCTCGACGCAAACCTGTCTGCTCCAAAACTGTCTTGGATATCCGTCCCTGATAGCGAGCCAGTTGTTGAGCGGCAGAGGGAATATTAAAGGTTTCGGCAGCTTGCTTGGTCTTGTCGATAACCGGGTCATCCGGTCCCTTGGTTGAATACATAACCACATTTCTGCCGCTGGAGATAAGGGCTTCCGCTCTCGCTGTAAGTTCATTAACAACAGCCTTCGCTTTATCGGGGTCCATCAAGGCAGGGGAATCAATGGCTATCGACTCGTATCCAGCTTCTTCCGCCGTTTCGATTTGCTGCTTTGTGGCTAAGGTCGCGCTGCCGCACATCACAAGGATGTTGTCAACTGGCTCCAAAGCAGGCTTGGCATCCCGTTTTTTCTTTTCTCCAAGCTCCTGCCAGTGGGCGGCTAAACAGTACTCAACTCCAGAGGAACCTACAACAAAGGCCGGCGTTTCTTGACTATTTTCCCAAATAAGTCTCCCTACCAACGGTAATTCCTCATCGGTTACCGTATCAATCGCAACAATACACGCCTCGTCAGAATCTCGATAATCGAGATAACGTTCATTCACTTTCTCGAAAGGCTCGCGCAAGTGGAGCGTATCTATCAATCCAGTGGAGACATCCGTTTGTTTAGCGATATGCAGTCTTACATCGCCCTCGTCCATCGGAGTAATGGGATGCTTACTCATCATTGGATGCCTATCAATGCGATAGGTGTCGTCGCCAACAGTAGCGAAAAGGTTTCCGAAGGCCACGAATCGCTTGAGATAAGGCGTTCCCAAAATGAGAGGGGCGAAATTCGTACCGAAAATTTCCATACCCATTTCAACCGCTTTGCCAATGTTTCCGACGGTGGGAGAAGAATCGAAGGTAGAACAGGTTTTGTAGTGGATAACAGGACTGTTCAGCCGTTTAAGAGCCTCGAATTTTGGCTTTAGCTCGGCTTGCATCGAGGGCACATTCATTGATCTTGTCACGCCCGCTACCCCAACGGCTTCCAATTCTGGAAATCGCTTTTCCAAAACATCTTTAGTGGGTGTATCCAAAAAAAGGGCCGCTTCGACTCCTAGCATGGTCAAGGTCTCCATGGCATCGACCGAGCCAGTAAAATCGTCGCCGTAATAGGCAATGAGAATTCGATTCATTATAGTGCTTTCGAAATAAAAGGGCGCATCGTATAAGCGCTCTATGAGTCGCTGCCAAGCCTCTTGTCAGCAATCGAGTTGATAGGACGTGGAAATCAAAGTCGAGAAACGGCGACTAAGGAGAGCTACCCGAGGCTGGCTTTCTCATTTGACTCGTTAAGGCTGCAAGCCGCTGCGCGATTTCGGTTTTTCTATCATCGCGAGGAGCCGTTTTGAGAAAATCCTGATAGACGATCACTGCAAACTCCAGTTTGCCGATTTTTTCAGCAAGCTTTCCAAGCCTCAATTGCAAATCTGCTTGAGCGCTGGGATTGGCAAAGCCGATTTCGTGGGCCCGCTTCCAATGCTCGAAAGCTTTCGAATCCGATAACTCGAAATGAAGGTAGGCTTCCCCCATCGAGTGATGAAAACTGCGGCTAAGATCCGGAATCGAAAGACCTTCGCCCATTTTTTCCATCTCGGCAAGGCGCTCCTCAGCCGAAGCGGAGCCATTGTATTCATAAAGGTAGTAAAGCAGATGCTTCAAAAAAGCCATTTGCCCGAAAAAACGATTTGGAGCGTCTTGGTACAACTGAAGGTACGCATCGCTAGACCGCGTCACATCCTCGGCGTGGTTGTTTGTGTGAGGAGCTCGAGCTAGGTAAAATCGAGCGGCCACCCCAATTTGATCCGAGTCGCTCACTTCAATTAGCTGCTGCAGAACGCCACGAGCCTCATCGGCGCTCAATTCGCCTTTTGGTGGATGGTGCATCGCAATGATGGCCTTCAAGTAGAGGCTCATCCTAGTATTCCCAAGATCACGCGCTTTGCTAAGCATCAGCGGGCTAGACGAGGCATTGTAAAGCAGCATCGACTCTTGCTCCCACTCTTCGCTAAACGACCTCCCAGCGTCGAAAAAAACGACAAGAGCAATCGAAAAGGGGCTTATGAGTTTACGTATCCGGTGTAGTCGGTCCATGGGCAACCTGCCAAGTAGTTCAGCGCTTGTTTCTAAAAAGTCGAGCGCAAGGTGATCCACTGGCCATTCCCCAGATCTTGTCACCTCCATACACCCAATCGTCCAAAAGGAGCAGCAAAGGCCTGGTATTGTTCCGGAAATGCTTCAGAAAAAATGGAAAATCTAGAGAGTCGGAATGCGCGGCCTAGTTCTTTGTAGCGACAACCTGCCCGTAGGCATCGTCTAAAGCTTTCCCTAGAGCCTCTGGTTTCAGAGGCTTGGCGAGGTAATCATTCATTCCCTTGGCGATGGCTTTCTCCCTATCTCCTTGCATAGCGTTAGCCGTTAAAGCCACAATCCAGGGAAAAGAAGGATCGCCGGAGCGAGCTCGCACCGCATCGGTCGCTTCAAAGCCATCCATTTCCGGCATTTGGATATCCATCAGAATCACATCGTAATCCTGGCGGTCAAGAGCCTCGAGGACTTCTATGCCGTTGTTCGCGATATCAGCTTTATACCCATACTTTTTGAGCATGAGCGAGGCTACCTTTTGATTCACCGAATTATCCTCAGCCATCAAAATCTTGAGTGGGCAACGCTCTCCAAGCTTGGCCTTTTTCTCTTCCTGTTTCTGGCGATTGATCGTTCGATCCGCCTTGGGTTTGCTGGCTCGTTGCATCGCTCGAAGCAGAGAGTGCGGCTTGATTGGCTTCACCAATGATGAAGACCAGATCTCGGGATCGCCCTGAGTACCGAATGGAGAGAGTAGCGTGAAATTCGTATTGCTGTCGGGAACGATCTTTTTGATTTCCTCGACTAGATCCTCGGCTTTGCTTTGAGGCAAACTGTGATCGATCACAACAAGATCGAATTTACCGCCACTGGAAATTTGGGCTTTCGCTTCTTCAGGCGTCGAGCAAATCACAAGATCCAATTTCCAGTCCTTAAAATACGCGTCGAGAATGCCGCAGATCGCCAGATTGTCTTCAACAAGCAGGAACCGCTTGTCGGAAAGCTCCTGGGCGATAGCTTGCTCGTCCAGCGGATTGTAACCAATGATTTCCGCTTCCTTTGCCAACAGAGTAAAACTAAATACGGCGCCCTGGCCTTCGTCGCTTTCGACCCACATTTCGCCTCCCATCAATTCGGAAAGGCGTTTGGAAATAGCGAGACCCAGTCCTGTGCCGCCATATTTGCGCGTCGTTGAAGAGTCGACCTGGGAAAAGGACTGAAACAGTTTGTTCTGCTTGTCCTTGGGAATTCCAATCCCGGTATCCTTGATGTTGAACGTCAGCTTGTGATCACCTGTATCCAAAAGCTCCGCATCGAGATTAATTGTGATCTCTCCGGTTTCAGTAAATTTGATAGCATTGCCAAGAAGGTTGACCAGAACCTGTCGTAAACGCGTGATGTCGCCAATTATCGTATACGGAACACGTGGCGTTGCCCGATAAGCAAGCTCGAGATTTTTGGAGCCAGCTTTTTCAACCAGCAATTCGATAGCCTCTTCAACGCAAGAACGGACATCGAGAGGATTTTGCTCCATATCCATCCGACCTGACTCGATCTTAGAAAAGTCCAGTATGTCATTTATCAATACAAGGAGAGAATCGCCACTAGTACGAATAGTCCTGAGATATTCTCTCTGCTCGTCAGTAACTTCCGTATCCAAAAGAATACTCGTCATTCCGATAACCGCGTTCATTGGCGTACGGATTTCATGACTCATGGAAGCGAGGAATTCGCTTTTCGCCTGATTAGCCAACTCCGCCTCCAATGCCGCCTGGTTAGCCTTGGAGATGGCAATGCTAAGCTGCTCGTTCAACTCTTCAGCTTCATCCTTGGCGAATCTTAATTCTTCAGCTGCTTTCAAGCGATCAGTAACATCGCGGCAGATCCAAATAATATCCCCATCCGGCATCAAGGTAAGCGAGACCTCTTGCGGGCTGAGGTTTCCGCTCGGACCACGGGCTATGATGTCTCCGATCCAACGACTCTTCTCATGCAGTTCGGGCAGGATGTAGTTGTCGAACCTTCGTTTTTGATCGGACGGAACAAGTTCGTTCCAGCTTTTCGCCAGGAGATCGGCAATCTTCTCAAACCCATGCATTTTAGCGTGCGACTCGTTTAGAAAAGTGAAGATGCCCTCAGAATTGGTTATGGCGATTCCGTCATCGGAAAGCTCCATCGCGCGAAGCAGGTGCTTCATTCTTAGATCTTCTTCCACACGATCGGTCACATTTCGTGACAACAGAAGAACGCGTTCGTTGTTCGACCCCTCTAATAGCGAGGTTCTCCCTTCGAACCAGAACTGACTCCCAATGAACTCGAAATTGTAGTCTACCTCCTGGGGCTTGCCCTCACGGATAGTGTCATCGATGGCTTGTTGCAGACTGGCTGCAGCTACTCCTCCAAATACTTGCTCCGTCGAAGCTCCCTTCAACTTCAGAATCGCTTGATGAAGGAGGTCTCCCTTATTCGTAAAGACATCAATTAAAGTGCCATTCTGATCCAGAATGTATCCAATATCTGGTAACGAATTAGCAACGGCCAGAAAATCGGTAGTCGAGTCGGCGGACCCATTCGTTTCTGGCTTTGATGAACTGCTTGATTCGCGAGAAGGAAAAACCATTTGGCCAAGCCAATACTGCTCGTCTCCGCTCTGGAAAACATTACCTAGGATTTCGCAGGAGAAGGAGGCAGAAAGCTCGACATCCGGTAATCTAGGAGATTCCCAGTTGGCAGACCATTGGGAGTCGAAAAGCGACTCGCGCAGTTTCGCTTCGAGCTTTTCCAGCAGGCCATTTCCCTCCGCTTCGAGACGGTTCAACAGAGGCTTGTTTTTCCAGAAATGACCGCCTTTACGACTGAACAGAAAGATCGGCTCATCAAGGACTTCAACCAGGTTTTGAATACACGCTTCTCCACACTCATCGATAAGGCGATGAATGTGTGAAAATCGATGCAAACGATTAAAATTGGATTCCGAATCAGAATTGGCCTGGGCGGTAACTTTTCGCATGTGGGACTGCAGCACTTCATCGGATATTTTTTACATACAATGAATCTGCTCAGGCTGGTTAAGATTCAGTTTACAGCATTTTAATAAATTTCTTAGTAAGCAATCGACCGTGAGTTGAAAAAAGCCGTTTCAGCAGACTTTTTTTACAGGATTACGGCAATCTGTGAGGGAAACGCCCCGGTGCGCGCGGAGCGGATCTTTATTGTTGTTAAGAATATCAGCTCAGTGGAAGATTCCGAGCATGCCTTGTCTTTCCATTACCACCAACATAGAGCTCAGCAAGGAATCCGTCTCTCGTGTACAAAAGGAGCTGTCGCAGTTCACGGCAAACTGGCTTGGGAAACAGGAGGATTACGTTATGGTAATTTTGAATACAGGCGTCGAAATGACTTTCGCTGGCTCGACCGAGCCTACCGCCTATTGCGAATTGACCAGCCTTGGAATGACAGAGGAACAGATGCCAGACTTATCTAAGAATGTATGCGAATCGCTTTTAGAAAGACTTGGTATCCCGCAGGAGCGCGTCTACATTCGCTTTGACGCTCCTCATCGATCCCGTTTTGGCTGGAATGGAAAGACCTTTGGATAGCCGTCTCTATTCAGCGGCAATGGCGTGGTAACGATTGATCTCTGGATTATCGATTAGCGTTTCCTTGCCACTTGGCCATTCGATTTCCAGACGCTGGATTTCCGAATATTCACCCAGCCCAAAAGCTAAACGAGAAGGCGTCTGAGCAAAATAGGCCTGACCTGTGACATAAACACTTTCAGAGACGAAATCTTGGGCCACAACCCGAACTTTGGCTCCCAGGAAAGATGCCGATTTAGCGATCCTCAGATCAATCCCGATCCAGTTTCCCGGATTCGAATGACGATTCTCGTAAAAGAACACGCGTTCTCGACCTTCCTCGGCATCATTGGACACCAAAAGAAGATCCACGTCTCCATCCAAGTCGAAATCCTCACTCACCAAAGCTCGCCCGTCGCCTTCATTTGAAACGCCAAGAAGATAGGCGACATCAAGATACGTCTCACCATCGACGTTCATGAACAACGCGTTCTTCTGAAAGGGACTCCAACTCATCTTCCCGGTACCAATAAAGGCGCGGGGTCCTGCAAGCGAGAAATAGGAAGCTAAAGCCTTCCTTTTTACCGAAGCCGCATCATAGATATCATTTATCCAGAAATAAGGACTGTAATCATTGGCAGTCTCACGCGAAATGTAACCATTTGATACATACACATCGGGATAGCTATCATTGTTGAAGTCAATGGAAGCGGCAGCAGCGCTTTTGCCGGAGCGGGCTACGTCGGCAGCCGCAGAAGCTTGCTCGAAACGACCTTCTTCAGCCGCGTAATACAAACGATTCCCATAGGACATTTTCGAACGGAACTCTTGATACTCTGGAAACTCCTCTCTGCCCAAGCCCATAGCGTCTAGTCTAATGGGGGCGGCCAAATTAGCACCTGACGCGAAAATATCGAAAGAACCATCGCGGTTAAAATCGCCAAACGTCTGACTGGTGCCGAAAAGCCATGGCTCATCCAGCTTCTCGCTGGTTCGATCGACGAGATTCGCCTTGTCTTCATTTAGGTAAAGATCGATTCCAGCAAAGTCACTTGTCACCAATAAATCCATACGCTTATCGTCATTGAGATCTACGATGGAAGAAACGCTCACTCGACGATTCCGTTTTGATCCAGCAGCCAAACGCTTCGAAATATCGGAATAGGAACCGCTACTGCTTCTCTGCAGCAGAAAGGACGGCGATCCGTCCCTAGCATCGTAATACGGTACAGGAAAGTCGCCATTCAGATAAGGAGCTCGATACTGTCCCAGGAATATCTCAGGATAGCCATCTCCGTTTATGTCGCCTGCCGAGATAGTCTGAATGCTGGTGGCGTCTTTCGATTTCCAAACCGTTTTCGGCTTCTTTTCGCATAGGCCCGTCGAAGGATTGATTTCATAGACAACGAGCGAACCGCTTCGCAACGCGACCGTGTATTCAAGTTTTCCATCCAAATCGAGATCGCTGATCAGACCCGTGGTGGGAGCATCTTTGCCAATGCGGCTCACAAACGGTTTGGAAGAGAATCGGAATCCGCCTTGGTTGAAATAAATTCGATTCTCAAGTGGAAAGAGAACGTCGGACAGGCCGTCGGCGTCGACATCCTCGACAATTACCTTGGTAAACGGTTTCCTGCGAGCTTCAGAGACCAGCCATTCTTGTTCTTTAAAAGCTAGAATGCCGGAACGGCGATACATTCTCAGATCGGCAAAGGTAACCTCTTCAGGATAATAGTATTCCTTCTCCTGCTTGTCGTCATCTTCGCCAACCTCTTCAGCAACCGGCTCGTCTTTCCAGATGACGTTCAAAGCACCAGTGAGGACGCGTCGATAAAGGGTGTTGCTTGGGCCAGCTATATGTATTTTAAATTCAATTATAGATCTTGCTGATTCGTTCTCTGGCTTTTCGAAATAAACATGTCGCCATTCACTCTGATCGATCGAGAACCCCTTTGTTTTGAGATCGTTTATCAATGATTCCTTCTCATAGAGCTTCATGAAGCGGCGAGCAGGCGAATCGGGATTGTGCGCGAATTCAAGAATCCTCTCGGGAAATTTTCGCCCCAGCTTCAAGTTGGCTTTCTCGATTTTTCCAATGGGAAACGCTTTGAAAACCTCAACCGGATCATCGGAAGCCCTCAAATCATCCCAAAGCTTGACGATCGAGGACTCGTACTTTCGCGACTCGATCTCCCGTTTCCAAACTGTATCATTCAATTGCTTACGATGCTCAAACAACTCGGATGGAGAATCGATTAGGTCCACCGCCGGCAAAGCCCAAACCACAAGCAGAGGGGCCAGCAAAACAACCTTTTGAAAACGGGAAAAACTCATTCGCACGAGCATAACTGTTAGAAAATTGCTAAAGTATTCAGTTCGAAGCAACCCTCAAGAATGTATTTGTCGCTTCAGAATAGGCTGTCCTGAAGCTCCCCGCCAATCGTCGAATCAAGTTTGCGGATACCGAGTTTTATCCTGAGAGGATGGGATCGTTCCGTGGAAATTGTTAAGTTCGCCTTATAAATGAGGGCTAAAAGCCGATGATAATAGTCCCCATGAAATTTCTCATCGTAGAAGACGACTTCGTATGCAGGCGCGTTCTGCAAAAGCTGGTTTCCCGCTATGGAGACTGCGACGTCGCCATAAATGGTAAGGAAGCGATCGAAGCCTACGAGCTCGCTAACAAGGAAAACGAGCCCTACGACACTATTCTTTTAGACATTTGCATGCCGAAAATCGATGGCTTGAAGGTGCTTAAGCGCATTCGCCAAGAGGAGAAGAAGTCGAAAAACGGAGAACAGGCCGCCGCAAACATTATCATGACTACGGCCAAAGACGATTCCAAACACATCATGGATGCCTACTATTCTGGAGGAGCATCGGGCTATTTGACTAAGCCCATCTCATCCTCGCATCTCGAAGCGGAATTGAAGAAGCTCAATATTCTGCCGGGCAATAACTAGAGGAGAATCGATTCCTACATAGCCCTTTGGCTTCTCATATTCTTCATTTCTTCTTTAAGCGAACGGGTCGTAAGGAGAAAGAAAACCTCTTCGGCTATATTCTTCGCATGATCGGCAATCCGTTCGAAAGACTTTGAAATAAAAACAAGTTCGGTCATCGCATTCACGAGCTTTGGCTCCTTTTTCATACGCTCTACGAAATTATTGAAATTCTCACGATTTAGCGAGTCGACCTCCTTGTCTCGCAAGACTATAGAGAATGCCAAATCTTCCTCTTCCTCAATGAAACAGCGTAACGCGTCACGAAGCATACTCACCGCCAATTCACACATCCGAGGAATGTGCCCAAAGTCATCCAGAACTCCCACGTCCACCAATATTTTTTTGGTTCTATTCGCTACGCTTGTCGCCTCGTCCCCCACCCGCTCCAAGTCATGGCTCGATTTTACCGCCACGAAAAGGAGCCGCAAGTCTCTAGCAACGGGAGCTCTGAGACCTACATAGCGAGCCACTTCATCGTCGATTTGCGTTTCGATGTCGTCAATCGAGTCGTCCGCTTCAATAACCTTGTCGGCAAGCAGCATGTCGCCTTCAATCATTGCGCTCATGGCGCGACTGACTTGCTCGACGGACTTCTCCCCCATCAACATGAGATGAGATCGAACCGCTTCGAGCTCCTCATGGAAATAGCGCTTCATCAAAATTCGCGTATTCGAAGCAAAGTTACAAAAATTTTAAGATTACGGGTATTACTGGGAAAACTACACCATACCTCGTATTTCATAGATATAAAGAAAAAAAGCTTAGCCGAAACGACCTGAGATATAGGCCTCGGTCTGCTCATTATTCGGACTCATGAAAATCTGGTCGGTAGCCCCCACTTCTATAAGCTTTCCAAGATAGAAAAAAGCCGTGTGGTCAGAAACACGCGCGGCTTGCTGCATATTGTGAGTCACGATAACAATCGTGTATTTCTCCTTGAGCGAATGGATCAATTCTTCGATTTTGGCCGTAGCTACGGGGTCTAAAGCCGAACAAGGTTCGTCCATCAGAAGAATGCTCGGCTCAACGGCAAGCGAACGAGCGATGCACAAGCGTTGCTGTTGACCGCCGGAGAGGCTGAGACCGCTTGTATCCAAACGATCCTTAACTTCGTCCCACAAAGCAGCGCCTTTGAGACAACGTTCAACCGCCTCATCCAGTATCGATTTTGTACTAATTCCTTGGATACGCAATCCGTAAACCACGTTTTCGTAAACTGATTTGGGGAAAGGATTGGATTTCTGGAACACCATTCCCACGCGTTTGCGCAGTTCTATCGTATCCACTCTAGAATCGTATATATCAACGCCATCAACTTTGATCACTCCTCGACCGATCCTAGCTTCATCGATGAGATCATTCATCCGGTTGATGCAACGGAGGAGGGTGCTTTTACCGCATCCCGAAGGGCCAATAAAAGCGGTTACCTTGTTCTCCTCCATCTCCATATTCACATCAAAGAGCGCTTGCTTCTCGCCATAGAAGAAGTCGAAATCGGTAATCCCAATCAGAGTCCGGGATTTTTCCGCCTTATCTGTATCCATTTCGTTAGAGGGAGATTTTTCTTGAGGATAGATGTTGTTAGTTAAGAGAGACATTACCAGCGATATTTTTTCCGCATGCGGATTCTTAAAACGATCGAGACTAAAGCGATTGCCGCTACGATTACTAGAAAGACGAAGGCAGTGCCATACTGCATTCTAGAAGTGTATTCGTTTTGCGGGATCTTGGAACTTACGACGTAAATGTGGTAAGGCAGCGCCATCACGCCCTGAAAAAAGAAGTCATACCAGCGATCCAGCCCTTGCCAAGGGAGCTGATCGCGCATGGCATAAGCCGCTGTAAACATGATGGGAGCGGTTTCCCCTGCCACCCGAGCAACGCCTATTATTGAAGATGTGAGTATTCCGGGCATAGCATAGGGCAGCACATTCGTGCGAATCGAAATCCATTTGCTGGCTCCCAAGGCAAGCGAAGCGTCTCGGAGCCCCTGCGGAATCGCTCTAAGCGATTCTTCGCTAGCCGAGATAACGATCGGGAGTACCATAAAAGCCAAGGTAAACCAGCCCGCTAGCAACGAGGTCTCCCAGCCAAAGAAAAGAACGAACATGCCAACGCCGAAAATACCGAAGACGATGGAGGGGACTCCAGCCAAATTGAGAATCGAAAGCCTAATCGCATTCAAAACCTTGCCCGGCTTGGAATACTCGCTAAGAAAGATCGCGCTGAGGACTCCCAGAGTCAGAGCGATTAGCATCGCTCCTAAAACCAGCAGCACAGTACCCACAATGCAGGGCCAAATCCCGCCTCCCGAATAGGAATAGCTCTTGGAACTGATCGCGGCCCCCGTCTCCTCCCTGAAAGCTCGAAATTTGCTGTCGCTCATTTCATATTGTTGTCCTTCGTATTCGAATACATGGAGGGTTTGAGGAGCCTCGGTCAGGAATTCAACGTTGACGAACGGGAAAGAAGACTGGAACACCGTCTGGCTGCCCTTCCAGAATATGACGAGAAAGATGGCCGACGCGCAAGAAAGCACGAAATAAGTTCCTAGCCTAAAGGCCCAGAACGCGCATCTCTCTATAAGCTTGGCCCGGGTTGGCTTGGCGAAGAGCGAGACCGCCACGGGAGAGACTTCATCTATAGCTATATTAGACATCGATTTGCTTAGCCACGGGAGATCTGGTACTTGATCACGATTTTTTGAGCGAAGTAATTCAACAGAAGAGAAATGCAAAACAGGGCCAGCCCAACCATAAACAAAGCTCTGTAGTGTATGCTTCCCTTGTCCACTTCGCCAAGTTCCTGGGCGATGATTCCGGTCATCGTGTGGACAGGCTGGAAGAAAACGCCAACCCCATCGGAATAATCCGGAATCTGGATACGGTTTCCAGCGCAGAGCAAGACCACCATGGTCTCTCCGATCACTCTTCCCAGCCCTAGAAGAATCGCGGAAATTATTCCCGAAAGAGATATGGGAATAATGATTCGAACAATGGTCTGCAAGCGGGTTGCTCCCATTGCTAGCGAGGCTTCTTTGAAAGATTTTGGAACGTTGTTAATCGCGTCCTCAGCCAAAGTGAAAATGGTAGGAATCGCCATAAGGGCTAGCAAACAACCCGCAGTGAACGCGGTAAGCCTCTCATTTAGAGGAAAGAATTCCAGCCAGTTCAAAGCCTCGGATCGGGAGAGAACGCGAATCAGTTCTCCGAATACGGAAATCCCAAAGAAGCCGATAACCACGGAAGGAATTGCCGAGATGAACTCGATGAATGGCTTGATGAAATTCTGTTCGAAGGGACTGGAAACCTGATTCACGTAAATAGCGGCGCCCACCCCCAAAGGAACGGCAATCAGTAGGGCTATGAAGGCTACCAGCAAGGATCCTGAAAAAAGAGGCCATATTCCATACCAATCCTGGATAGAGCTATTGGTCACCCAGTCCCTCCCGAAAATGAAGGAAGTGAACGATTTGAAAAAGCCGACCGGCCTCTCGCGATCCCACTCCTTAAGTTCAGCTTCGTATCCAGAAAGCTCATCGACAAACATGGCGGCAAGCTCTTGGAAGCGAAGCAGCTTTTCATCGAGGTCTTCATAGCCAAGGGATGGAGTCTGTTGAACCAGGCGGCCAACACCTTCAGCAAGGGTCGTGTTCAGTTCGAAAAATTCGGCTTCACGCGACTTCACCAAGGAAAACATGCTCTCAAGGTTAACCGGGATTATTTCTACGTTCTCGGCTTCTTCAGTCTTGCCTGCCTTCAAAAGATTTTCCTTGTGCTCGATGAGATGAACCATCTCAAGATAGCTATCTCGCGAGGCGATAACGACTTCATTCGACTCAATTACGTATTCTCTTAATGGATACCCTAGATCTTCGAAGTCGTAGAAGAAGTCCTCCGTTTCCCTCAAAACGGCTTTTATCTCTTTGAATTCCTTGCCTTCAGCGGCCAGCTTTTCGCTGTGTTCAGAACGAATGGCATTCAGGTATCGGTTAAGAGCGGAGAAAGCTTCCTGCTCTCTACTCATGATCTCCACGTACTCGAGCCCCGATTTTCGATAGAGCGAAAGACTTTCTCGATATTGTCCAAAAAAACCAATTCCCTCCTTGAAAAGAAACACCGTTATCAAGCCCAGCACCACCAGCGAGACCAGGGCATTGCCTCCAAAAAGCCCTTTTAGCGCGCTGTCCTTGGTTAAGCCCAAAAACGTCTTGCGTCGTGAACTTAAGTCGTAGCGATTTTCTATGTTGGCTGGCTCCATTAAAAACGGACGGGAGGAAAGTGTGCGATTTGACTATGAAGGGGTTACTCGAGGTTCAACATTTTTAACCTATCTTTAACAATAGCGCCCCATTTAATGAAAAAGCGCTCCCATTGCCGATGAGAGCGCCATGAAAATGGATTGCACGATTAAGCCTAGAGAACGGAAATAAAGTGGACCGATTCCACAATTTTCTGTCCTTTAGGGCTGAGACAAAAATCGATGAACTCCTTGACGATAGGCCGGGCTTCCTTATTGCCGTCCAAATAGTAATACAGAGGTCGAGCAAACGGATAATCCGCTCTGTCCGGATCGACCCCATCCACTGGCAACGTCTTCACGCCGGGCGTCTCTAGATAAGCCAAGCCCACATAGCCAATGCCATTGCCGTTCTTCGCTACTTCGGAAGCGATCTGCTCATTGCCCGCCATTTTCTGCGAGGAGGCAGAGTAGTCGCGTTTCCTTAAGGCCATTTGCTGAAAGACAGCATAAGTGCCAGAAGACGTGTTGCGCGTATAGACGGAGATTTGCCCAGATCTGCCGTTGATGGAACTCCAATTCTCAACGTCGCCAGTAAAGATCTTCTCTACCTCTCGTTTGGAAATCTCATCCAAAGGATTGCTGTTATTAGAAATAATGGCAATCCCGTCCTTAGCAACGGTCACCGACTCCATCTTAACCCCTTTGAGCAAGCCTCTGGAAATTTCAGTAGACTTCGCCTCGCGGCTAGACATTCCGATATCCGAAGTGCCATCGATGACCGCCGCGATACCTGTGGAAGACCCTTCGGCCGCGATCTCGAAAATGACTTCGAGGCCTTCCTTCTTCTTGATAGCTTTGAATTCTTCAGCCAACTGAGGCACCATTTTGGCCCCAAGCGTGTCCGAGCCTTTGATCACAATCTTCTCGACAGCGAAGATCGAGGCCCCCACAGCCATGGAGAACAAAAAGGCGAAAGAAAGGCGAAAGATTCGCCGAAAACTTAAGTAGTTCATTGTCATTGAGATATAATAGTGTTTTATTGAGATTTAGAAATTCGTTGTATCGCTTTTATCGTTACATCCTAGAACTTTACGTTGCCGTCAACTTGTAGCACTTGGACATCGCCCGCATCAGCCACAGGACTAGAATAGTCGGAGTCGATCGTGTCGCTCTTCATGTAGGTAAGACCAGTGGTGAAGAAGTCGGTGACACCATAGGCGGCGCTCAATACGAATCCATGCTGATTGGTGTGATTCTTTGCGAAATCCGAATCAGACAGGTTAGGAGTGATAGACGCTCCCTCAATATAGCGATACTCAAGCCCGTATTGCCAGGCTCCCGCTTTCTTAGCTGAACCTACCTGATAGCCGAGATTGAAGAACATATCTTGATCGTCGGAACCGGGACCGCCGTAGAAGGGTGAATTAATGTCCGCAACAGCCTTATCCGCCTCTAGATTCTTGCCTAACGTACCAAAGATTTTCTGCTTTTGGCCCCCAGCCGAAAATGAATATTCGAAAGGCAGCGCGATCACAAAGAAATCGTGAAACGACTTAATCGCATTCTCTCCTTTGAAAGTCGCGCTTTCCGAATTTTCAGACGAACCACCAGAGGTCCCCATCACCATAGGAGCGATCACCATGCCCTCGCCATCAGTCCAATTGGCCTGGGCGACGAGCAAATAATC
Organism: Opitutaceae bacterium; assembly: GCA_028281165.1. Lineage (GTDB taxonomy): Bacteria > Verrucomicrobiota > Verrucomicrobiia > Opitutales > Opitutaceae > JANQRT01. The sequence continues at coordinate 21,789 of JANQKI010000066.1, forward strand.
ATCTTCCGAACTAGGACTTCTCGACTCCCTCTCCTCGTCAATAATGTATTGCCCAGAAGTGAAGGTCCAGTTTCCGGCGCGGAAAGATTCAGACAAGCCTTCCGGATTTATATCGCTGTCCCAAAAGGCCTTGCTGATATAAAAAGGCTGCTTGTGCTTGCCCAAGTAGAAATCGCCTACTTCGTTTTGGTAACGCAAATAAGCCAGACCAAGATAAAGCTCGTCGCCTGATTTATCGAAAAAGCCGCCATAATTCACATTGGTAGAATCATTACTAGGAGATGTTTCCAGGCGAGCTCCCATACTAAAACCGCTTTCGGCAAACGTCATATCCGCTCCAAATCGAGCGCGGTAACGCCAACGTGAACGGTCATTGCCATCGCCCGAAAGCTTTTCGGCATTTTCATATTGATAGCGGAAACGAGCATCTCCGTAGAGCTTCAGGCCGCTCAGCTTGCTGGGCATCGGCATGGAACCGCTTCGGAACTCGTGGACTGCCTCCTCCACAATGGCCGCTTGCTCATATTGAGATACAACAGCCACTTCTTGCCGAACTTCCGAAGCTTCTTCCTCCGAAAGGATGCCCTTTCGCACCAAAACACGCAAAAGGATATCAGTAGAGCTATCAGACTGGCTTTGAGACATGGAAAATGGAGCGCCTATCAGCGCCCCAAATAGGAATGCGTACGCTAAAAAACGTATATTCATTTTAACTTTGTGATTACAGGATTACGAGGGAGTGACGGCACGAAATGTCGTCACAAATGGGCAAGTGAGCCGAATATTACGAAGAGGCGAGAGCAATATGAACCACAGCGCATAAGTTACTTCGCCGTAACATTAATGTAACCTCTTTGTAACAAAAGGTCTGGAGACGTAGTTTCTCGCGTGAGAACGTTACAGTCCTCTCAACAATGAAGCCACCTCCGCATCGTTCGGGACAGAACTCAGATAGGCTTCAAGCAGCTTTCTCCCTTCCCCTTCATTTCGCTGAAAAAGATAGAGTCCAAGGCCCTTCATAGCGCGAAGGCTGTCGCTATCCTCACGCAAAGCGGCCCTGAACGCCTCTTCTGCTTTCTCTGGATCGCCAACTCTTAAGAGCATTTTCCCCAACTCCAAGAAAAGATCCGAGCGATAGGAGGACTCTTTCAATCCGTTTTCCAATTCCTTAATCGCTTCCTTGTATTCAAAAAGGTCTACATGAATTCTAGCGGCCTCTAGATAGGTTTGGTCATCCCTAGGGTCGATTTCGCGAGCTCTTCGGAAAAAGGCAGACGCAAGATCAAAGGAACCGGAACTCTTCGCTACTTCCGCCAACATAAAACTGGCTTCGAAATCTTCGGGATCGATTTCCAAAGCTCTTTGCAGCAGATCCAAAGCAACCAATGGTTCGTCGTTTAGCAGACTTATCTTAGCGTACTGACGCAGTTTGTAAGTGTCATAACAATACGAACGCAGGGGCAGGAGACGAGGATCGATGATTTCCGATTCGACTTCAACATGATCGAAATTCCAAAGAGCCTCCTTGTATCCTACACTATCGCCAATATTCAGATAAGCTTCGGCAAGCAGTTCGTAAGCCTCTTTGATCCCTCGATCTTGCTCTAAGGCGGAAGCCAGATCGGGAATCGCATCCTCAAAGCGTTCCTCTCGAACCGCGATTTCACCCTTAAGTAGAAGAAAGAGCGGATCCTTGGCGAACTCAGGTGTATTCAAAGTTTCCTTAGCTCTATCGAAATCTTGATCTTTCGCGTAAGCTTGAGCCAGACGATAGCGTGTGAGGCGAGCTTCTGGTTCCAGTTTAATTGTCGCCTCGAAATGCTTGATGACACTTTCTTGCTCCGAATAGTCGCTTTTGACAACGCCGAGCAAATAAGGCCAGCGTGGTTCAAAGGGATGAGCTAAACGCAAAGCTTGATAGGCATGATAAGCCTCGTCCACGAATCCATTCGCATGATACAAATAAGCAAGCCGCTCCAAAGCCTCTTCACGTCCATCCTGATCCAAAAGATCGCTATAGTAACCCTTTAGCTCGGAGCGAAAAGCCTCCGGCCATCCACCGATTGCAGGAACGCTGGGAATGCCATGCAAAATCAAAGCCTCGCTCTCATACTCTCTTTGATCGGAAATGAAATCCAGCCCCACCATCAAAGCGATGAGCAAAAACAGGGAAAAGATGAGAGGATAAGCCTGTCTAGGCAGAAGGGTTTTCATGGGACATACGAATCAAGCCAGACATAAAGTCATTCTTAAAGTAGACGTATTCATTGTTTAATCGACCATAGAAAAATGAAAAGGATCCTAGTGTCCTGTTAGCTAAGTTCTTTTCAGAACTGCAACTGAGCAAACGCGTCCAGAGGCCGCGTTCCACCTCTCGATTATCAAGAAAATGGTGGCGCGCGGCCTCTGGACGCGCGTTTTCGGACATCTGAATATTGATACGAACTTAGCTAACAGAACACTAGGAGCGAGAAGATAATAAACCAAGCATTGGAACTGAATCTATAAAAGTATTTGTATCCATATTTAGGATTTATCGAGATTTTCAACTTAAGTGGAACAAGGTATCGATCAGAATAAAGATGGTCACGCGTGATTCGCGCTAGAAGACCCTATCAGAATCGCAATTTCGATATTTCAGTTTTTCCTCGACAAGCTGAAATCTATGGCATTCCAACCAATGCCTAGAGAGACCTATGAAGTGGATATTTGCTTTCAATGAAGATTCGCCGAACTTCGCGAATTACATCAACCAGCTGAAGGTTGCTCTTGTATCCATTACTGAGAAACATGGCCTGACGCCTATTCTACTCTACGATGGCAAGCGCAGCGAATCCATCGCCCATCTTGAAGCGTTGGGAGCGGAGGTGATCTACCTGCGTTCCACTTTCAAAGACGATATTGTAAGAGAAACTAAAGACTCTGAAATCCCCAGCGCTGCCGCCATAGGCTGTGGAGCGTTCCTACGCTGCGAGATACCACGACTCAGTACCGAGCTCGGCTGGCAGGACGAGCATGTGTTGTACACGGACTGCGACATTATGTTCATGCCGAGCTTTCGAGCCGATGACCTTCCCCTTCCCGACCGGTTCATCTCGGTTGCCCCCGAAGGCCATATTGACGACCCCGACAACTTCAATTCGGGCGTAATGGTTATGCACCTGCCGTCTTTGCGAGAAATTGACGAAGACTTCCGAAAAGCGGTAAAGGCTGATTTGCCGCAAAGCACCAAAGCCGACTGGGATCAGTTCACCTACAAGAAATACTTCGCTTCCACCAAAAACTACCTGGACCCCATTTATAACTGGAAACCTTACTGGGGAGAAAACCGTAACGCCAAGATTATCCACTTTCATGGACCCAAACCATGGATACGTCTTGAAATTTCAAATGGCTGGGCTCCTCAAATCATGAGAGATTTAGCTACCGGAACCTTCTTCGAGCTTTGCGAGAAATGGGACACTCTGCTTGATGAAGCGAACAGGAAACTGGATACGGTTAAACGGAAAGCGGAAAACTCCGACTGACTCTCTAATAAGCCCTGTAGGAGCGGCTTTCTTTAGTCCTCCCACCTGTTTGGCGAAGGATGGAAGGCCGCGATAAAAGCTTTAGATGCAAAAAACATCGCGGGATAAACCCGCCTCCTGCACGCAGCATCAACTATCGATTTGCTTATGTTAAAAAGTCTCAGGATTGAATGAGAATCTCGCTCACTTAAGATATTCATCGATCGGCGGATTAACTGCCTCAGCGACCTCATCGCTATCGATGTTCGCCTGAGTGATCAGCATCACTCCCGTATCTACAACAGTTGAAGTACTCTGGCCTTCGACGTAGTCGACAAGCGTCGTCACGCCCAAATAGCCGATTCTGAAAGGATTTGAAACAACCAAACCTTGTATATCGCCGGATTTAAGGGCTTCAAGAGACTGTTCGTTTGCGTCATACCCTACCAAATACACCTGCTTGGCATAATCGAATGCTCGCAAGGCCTTCAACATCGCAGCAGTCCCATTCTCGTGCGAAGCGAAAACGGCGTTCACGCGATCTCCATAGCGGCTCAACAAGTACTCGCATACCGAATACGCAGCCCGAGGATCGGAACCGGAATGCTGATCTATCGATATCAGACGAACGGAAGGGTGGCGATTTTTGATACGCTCGATAAAGCCTGCTTCGCGAGCCTCTCCATTCATGTCGCCCGACTGATATCGCAACAGTATCACGTTGCCCTCGCCTTCCATCAGTTGAGCGATGCGATCAGCCGCTAAAGCCCCGCCCCTAAAATTATCGGTAGTCACATAAGTCACCGGAATATCCGCATCAAAGGCTGAATCGATCACGATCTTCGGCAAGTTTGAAACGGGATCTCGATAAGCGGACCGACCAATGTCTTCGTCTCCCAAGGAAGCGACTACAATTCCACTTAGACGCTGCCCTGTGAATGTATCCACAATCTGGATTTGTTCACTACGAGTCTGATCCACCAGATTCGCCTTCCACAGAACTTCTACATCATACCCGCCGCGAGCTAGTTCCCGTTTCGCCTTCATCGCCCCCGCGTGAATCAAAGGCCAAGTCGCTTCAGTCATGCCCTTCGGAATAATCGCGATGTTAAGCTTCGATCGATTTTGAGCCAAAGACGCTGTTCCGGAAACGAGGAAAACCGAAACCAGCAAGGCGGCAAAACGAGGCGATTTCATATTCGAGAAGAACCGACGAAAGTGTAAATACCTGCGTTCAATTCATATAGGGTCAAGGGCAAAGCCCCCATGGGCCCCACAATAGGGGAATGCCTGTCTCCGAAGGCAAAAGTGGCTAGCGCTGAATCCGAGCCGAACCGCCAGCAGCGAAGGCTTTGACTTGCCCAAGCGTTGCCATCGTGGTGTCGCCTGGGAAAGTCGTGAGCAGCGCGCCATGAGCCCAGCCTAGTTTAATAACTTCTTCTGGATCGAGGCCTGAAAGCAGGCCGTAAATCATTCCAGAGGCAAAGCCATCGCCACCACCTACGCGATCACAGACTTTAAGCTGAGCCGTCGGAGCGGTGAACGTTTCTCCATTTATCCAAGCAACCGCGCTCCAGCTGTGGCTGTTGGTGTTATGCACCTCGCGCAAGGTCGTAGCCACAACCTTCACCTGAGGGTATTTGGCCACAACGTCGTCAATCATTCCGAAGAAGGCGCTAGGATCCAGTTTCGATTCCTTCTCGACCTCCTGACCTGAAACGCCAAGTCCCTTTTGCAAATCTTCTTCGTTACCAACCAGCACATCGACGTTCTCGACGATTCGACCAATCGTCTCCTGAGCGCGATCAAGCCCGCCTGAGATCTTCCACAGTTTTTCGCGGTAATTGAGATCGAAGGACACGATAGCGCCTGCGGCCTTGGCGGCCTTCATTCCCTCAATGATGACCTCAGCGGTCGTCGCCGAAAGGGCTGAAAAAATGCCGCCACTGTGGAACCAACGAACGCCCTCAGCAAAGATAGCGTTCCAGTCAAAGTCCCCTGGTTTCAGTTGAGCTGCCGCTTCATTACAGCGATTGTAGAAAACGACCGGGGCTCGAACGCCGAGACCCTGATCGCTGAAGACCGTTGCCATATTAGGTCCCGTCACCCCGTCGTGCTCGAAACGTTTGTAAAATGGCCTTACTCCCATCGCGCGAACGCGTTCATTGATCAAAGCTCCAATCGGATAGTCAACCATCGCCGTAGCCATCCCTGTTTTAAGTCCGAAGCAGTCCGAGAGATTGGCCGCCACATTGAATTCGCCGCCACTCACGTGAATTTTGCACTCGTTGGCCTTGTGAAACGGTATGATGCCGGGATCGAGCCGGTGAATGAGAGCTCCTAATGAGAGCAAGTCAACTGAACCTTCTGCAGGAATGTCTAAACCGTATTTCATTGTTTGTAGGAAAAAGTTTCTCGCCAGAAAACGCCGCGAGAGGCGGCGATAGGAAGATTCCCTTTATCCGAGTCGATTCTGAAAAAGCAAGCTTGGTCGAGAACTCTATTGCTCTAAAGGATCGAATCTAGACATTGCCGATTATGTCAGGCCACTACGAGATCAAGTTCAATCGCCTGATCGATCGGCTACTCGACGAACTAAGGCATGGCTTCGAAGAAAACGCGCCTCCACCGCTAGCAGCTGGAATCACGCAATTGGAGAAGATAGAAATTCTCAAGCCGCCTAAACGTCTGTCATCAAGTGACACTAAAAATTGGATACAGGAAGCGCTTTTGATTCGCATCCGGCAGAATCGCTACAGCGCCATAGCGATTATCGATGAAATACGGCATGAAACGAAAGAATCTTTGGTAATCCACATTGAGTCGGCCCGAAGACAAGCCGTGAACTTCATCATTCCTTACAAGCGAAAGCGGGTTGGCGCCATCACCTTCGGCCAAGAAACGAACCAAATATCCACCTGCCGCTTCTTTCGAGAAGATTGATGGCTAGGCATGTCTCAGACATGCCGCTATGAGACATGGACTCCCCTCGTAGCGGAACGCCTAAGGCGTTTTGTTATGAAATTCACTAAGACTTAGGATCTAGCCAGGAAGGAAGTTGGACGCCATCTGAACGTCGATCAAACATGGCCATCTCCATCTTTTTAGGATACCTTACTCGAGGCTCAGAGACTTCGGTCAGTCGCTGCATTGAAGCTTCATCCAACTGCCATGAACCGGCATAAAGGTTATCCTTGAGTTGCTCGCGGTTTCTTGCTCCAGCGATCACCGATGTTACTCCTGGCATCTGCAAGGCCCAACGCAAGGCCACTTGGGCAGGACTTCGTCCCAATTCCTCGGATACGGCCAATAATTCAGTAAGAATTTCATCGGCATTGGCGGCAAAGAAACCTTGAGGGAAGCACCAGGCATCTGCAGAACGCGTCCCTTCAATCCGCGTTGATTGACCCGGCTTGTACTTGCCGGTCAGAAGTCCTCCCGCTAGCGGAGCCCAAACCACCACCCCTACGCCCTTGTGCTGACACGCCGGGATAAGTTCGTCCTCGATATCCCTTACCACCAGACTGTACTGGGGCTGATAGCATTCCACGCGAGCCCAGCCACGAGCTTCGCTAATGGCCAAAGCGTCCATTAAACGCCAGGCCTCGAAATTACTGCAAGCCGCGTAGCGAACTTTACCTTGTCGAACGAGATCGTTGATCGTCTCAAGTATCTCTTCGACAGGAGTTTGTATATCCACATGATGGATATAATAGATGTCGATATAGTCCGTTTGAAGACGCTGCAGGCTTTCCTCTATGTCTTGCAAAACATGCTTGCGCGACCAGCCAGAATCGTTCACTCCCGGCCCCATTGGATTGAACACCTTGGTCGCCAAAACCGCTTGATCGCGCTTGCCCTTCAAAGCTTCGCCTAGGATCTCTTCCGATTTGCCTCCATTATAAGCGTCTGCTGTATCGAAAAAATTAACACCCGCATCGAAACACATGTCGACCATGCGTTTCCCTTCCGCCAAGTCGGTATAGTTTCCAAATGTCATGGTCCCGAAGCAAATCTCGGACACCTTCAGTCCTGTGCGGCCAATATTTCGATATTCCATTTTTTGAAGCAGGATTTTAGGCTACTCGGACTCAACAGGCTCTGCCTTGGGAGTCTCCGAAGACTCGGCAACGGATCCCGTCAGGAGAACAGCAAGCCTTTCCTGATTCTCGATGAAAAACTGCGTATCCAGATTTACGATAGGGACGGGCAGCAAGCGTTTTGTAGGACGATGCATGTATTGAATAAACTGATCATCCTTCTCCATAACTTTCAGCACCCGACGACGTTCGAGCATCAAACCAAGGAAGTGCTTAAGGGGAGCGTTTTCCATGCTGGGCTCTTCCTCGCCCTCAAAGAGGTTGATAAACAGATTATCGGCCGTGAGCTTCATCGCCTCTTCCCGCTCCTTTTCATCCTTGTTCTTAGGCTTGAAGATTTGCGTCCATTTGCAGATCAGCTCGCCAGGCAATTCCATTTGCTCGCTTTCGTCTTCCAGAACATCGATGCGGAGCGCTTCGCCCTCCTCGGTCTTAACCAGCGAACTGAGAACACGGTCCCCTTTCTCGAAGGGCTTTTCCGTCAATTTTGATTCTCGGCTAATGGGAGCAATATGCCATTCCATCACCCAAGTATTGGAGTCGGCCCACGAGTGGCTAGAAAAATTTTCCAGATCATATTGATTCGAACAAGTGACTGGTCTTTAGCTAATCCCGACCACGGAAGCGTTTAGGCGCATTCCAAGCTTGAGAGAAAACAGAATATAAATGCCACACAACCGCAAGGGACGCTCGGAGCTGTTGGATTCCATCGCGCTACTAGTGCTGGATGCCCAAGACAGCTTCATCAACACACTATACAATAAAGAGAGCTTCATGCAGCGCTCCGCCTTTATCATCGAAGCAGCCCGGAGCCTTCGAATGCGGACAATCTTCACCGAGCAAGTTCCCGAGAAGCTGGGAAGCACCAATAAGCAGCTCCTAGCATTGGCTCGAAAACCGAAAGTATTCAGAAAAACGAGCTTCTCCGCTCTAAACGCTCCCGGCATAGAGCAGTACTTGCGAGATCGTGAAATCTACCACTTGATCGTTTGCGGCTTGGAGACTCCCATCTGCATCTACCAGACAGGTTTGCAAGCGGTAGAAGAGGACATCGATATCACGTTTCTCACGGATGCTCTCGGATGCCGACGCAAGGAGGACGAACAGCCTGTCCTCGGAGCTCTAAAGGAGCTGGGCTGCCATTTGCTCCCTTCAGAGGCCGTTTTCTACAGTCTGCTGGGCGACGTCGGAAATCACTATTTTCGCGCTTACAACCAACTGGTGAAGTTGTACTCCGAATCTCCCGTCAACTTGGAAGAACGCATAATCGCGCTCAAGCAAATCGAGGACAGCCAACCTCAAAAGAAGGAGAAGAAGCAAAAGCGAAATAAACTAGAATCAGCGCGGAAGCCGCAAGAAGGCGGAAACGTGGCCGAAGAAAAGTCTGCCGAAACGGAAAAGCGCCCACAAAGCGATGAGTCGCAAAAATCCGGCGGACGAAAGCGTTCGCGAAGAAGGAAACCAAAGTCGGCAAAAGCCAGGGAAAACGAACGGATTGCAGCAGAGGCGAAGGATCAGTCCAAAGCCGATGCCCGAGTAGAAAAGCAATCCCAAGAGAGAGACTCGCAAGAGACAGAGCCTTCCAAAGCATCCACCAAGAAAAGAACGCGTAAACGAGTAGCCAAAAAAGCGGCCAAGAAAGTCGCGAAAAAAGCCACAAAGAAAACGGCAAGAAAAGCGGCAGCGTCGAAGAAAGAGAACCCGCCAAAAGAAGTAGCTACTGGTTAAGTTGGATTTTCCTAAGAAAGTGTTCAATAACTAGCCAGAGAGGGGGAACGCGGCGTCCTCGACGCGTTTTTACAGTGATTAAACGCGAGTCGAGGACGCCTCGCGCCACCTACAGGAATACCGCGAGATGGATAATGAGAACTCTATCGTATCTGTTGAATCGCGCTAGGGAATTGGAATTTATTCAATGTCCTCATTCCGCCGTCGTCTCAACTATGGCGTGATAGGCCGGCCATTGCTACGCCTCGAAATGTAGCAATGGCCGTGAAGCTATTGATGAACTGATTTCAAGACACCCTCATCTAGGCCATCGATTCGATGGTCAGGCTCGGCTTAATATCAATGACCGCTGGCGGTTCAGTTAAGGCCTCGAACAAATGGCTAAAGGCAATCATACCGGCATTGTCCCCAGTGTGACGACGTTCGGCTAACAGACAAGACACACCCACAGTTTCAGCCAGATCATGAAAACGCTGGCGAAGTGACTCATTATTGGATACGCCCCCGGAAAGGCCGACACTTCGAAAGGATTTCTCTTCTAAGGCTCTTTTCGTTTTTCGTATCAAAACATCAACCACGGCCTCCTGGTAGGAAGCGCAAAGATCGGCCATGTTTTCCGATACTTGATCCTCGCTCATTTTCTCTAGGGTATAGAGAAGACTCGTCTTCAAGCCGGAAAAGCTAAACTCAAGACCGGGCTTGTTCAGAAGAGCTCGCGGAAAATCGAATGCCTTTTTGTCTCCTCCAACACCAAGCTGCTCGAGCTTTGGGCCGCCAGGATAGCCAAGCCCCAATAGTTTTGCCCCCTTGTCCAATGCTTCCCCCGCAGCGTCATCAACCGTCTGACCCATTATGCGGAGAGATCGATCCTCCTCGATGCTAGCAAGAATGGTGTTACCACCTGAAACGATTAAAGATAAATGTGGCAGAAAACCGGATACAGCTTCATCGAATCCATGGGGATTCTCATGAAAGGGCGCGATAAAGACCGAATAGGCGTGAGCTCTGAGATGATTAGCGGCAAACACGGGAACTTTCCAGGCTGCTCCCAAAGCGTTGGCCACGGCCAGCCCCATGGCCAGGCAACCCGCCAGTCCCGGACCCGAGGTAACGACGATTTTTCCCACTCTACTCAAATCATGCTCTAGCGAAATTTCTCTGAGCAAAGGCCCAAAGTTATTCAAATGCTCTCGACTCGCAAGATCGGGAACGACGCCTCCGTATTCAGAATGGAGTGACACCTGGCTGCTGATCCATTCGCCAACGATACCAACGCTGGGGTCGAGTAAAGCCAGCGCCGATTCGTCGCAAGAGCTTTCGATACCTAGTATCATCGACCCTAGGGAGCCATTTTAGGCAACAAGATCTCTATCGCTTTCTTCAGTTGCGAGTCCTCGATGGGCTCAAACTCGAATTGGGCTACGAATTCTTCTCTCGTCATGAGTGGCAGACGATTACGTTGAATGGCCAACTTGCGATCCTCTTCCGCTGAAGACTTGACCACCACATCTGGCTTGATGCCGTTTTCATGGATGACGTAGCCGCCAGGCGTATAGAATTTCGCCGTGGTTAGCCGCAGTCCCGCCCCATTGCCAAGCGGAAGCACGGTTTGCACTGAACCCTTGCCGAAGGTCTTCTCGCCCACGATTGTCGCCCTTCCAGTATCTTTCAGAGCCCCAGCAACAATCTCGGAAGCGCTGGCTGACCCTGAGTTCACCATGACAACCATGGGATAGCTACGAACACCGTCTCCATTTTCCGTATACCATTTATTATTGGAATATTCATTTCTTCCTTCGGTGTAGACGACGAGCTGATCTTCGCCAAAGAAGGACTCGAGCACATCTACCGCCGCCTCAAGAAGGCCACCCGGATTATTGCGCAGATCGACGACCACCGCCTTCATACCTCGCTTTTCCAGCTTTTTCAAAGCGGCCTTAACTTCTTCTCCCGTTTTACTTCCAAACTGGATGATGCGGAGGTAGCCAATCTGATTATCCAACATGCGGATACCGCGCACGCTTTCCACTTCAATTAAAGCCCGTTCCACCTCCACCTCGAATTCCCTATCTTCACGAGGACGAAAAACGCCCAGCGTCACCCGCGTCCCCGGCTTGCCTCTCAAGAGCTCGATGCATCTGCGAAGCGAAACGCCTTCCAGACTCTCGTTTTCCACCCGTATGATTTGATCGCCTCGCAACAATCCGGCCTCATCTCCAGGCGTTCCTTCAATCGGAGCCACAATGGTCAATCGATCATCTTTCAATTCGATACGAATGCCGATACCGCCGAATTCCTGAGACGAATCTTCTTCCAGCAATTGAAACTCCTCTTTATCCAAGTATTCTGAATACGGATCAAGATTCGACATCATGCCTTCCAAAGCCGATTCAGTCAGCGTATCCAGTTTTACAGGATCGCCATTCACGTAGTAGGCGTTGATCAGGCTTAGGGCGTTGCGCAGACGATTAGCCTCCTCTCGCGACTTAAAGTACGCGCTAAATCCGCCATAGGACGCGACGACCTGCCCAAAACGGTAAGCCTCGATTAGCGCTATGGAGACGACCGCGATGATTAGGATACGCTTTATGAGACTGGTCTTCTTCAAATTGGTGGAATTTTAGAGTATTTGGAGATTTGATAGTTGTCGCCTCTCGAGAAAAGCGACACTTGTGCCTGACAAGATGGCTTCAAAAAAGAGCTTCACTGAAATAGTATCAGAAGAAATGCGGCAAGCCTTAGAAGACGCCTCGGATGAAAACGGGTTTCTTGATTTCAGCAGTTTTGTAAAAACGGCCCTCTATCATCCTCAATTAGGCTACTACCAGAAGTCCAAACAACGCGTCGGTCGCGATCGGGATTCAGACTTTTATACCTCCTCCAGTTTTCGGAACACCTTCACTCAGGTTCTTATCGAGGCGAGTTCCAAACTTCTCGAGGCATGTAGCCTCAAAACTAGCGAGACCACCTGGATTGAAATCGGCTCCGAACCTGAAGCCGCCCTGCTATGTGGAATCGAATCGCCATTTAAAGAGACGAAAGCTTTCGAGCTTAATCAAAAGCTGGAACTGCAAGGCCAACTTGTCGTGTTTTCCAACGAGCTTTTCGATGCCCAACCCTTTCGCAGCGTGATCTTCTCGGAAGGAGCTTGGCAGGAAAGAGGCTTCCAAATAAGTGAGGGGCATTTCAAGCCTTGTAGAAGACCGTTGGCCAATTCGGACTTGGAAAACCATCAGCCTCGCCTCCCCAAAATCGCCCCCGAAGGCTACGCTGTCGATCTGCCAACGGGTTCGGCAGAGCTTCTCGACGCGATCGCCAAACAAGATTGGACAGGGATTTTCATAGCTTTCGACTACGGAAAGACGTGGCAAACCCTCGCTTACGACACGCCTCAGGGAACCGCTCGAGCTTACGTCAACCATCAACAGGTCCCTATCGATCCTGCCTTAGCGGGCGAACAAGACATCACGCATCACCTTTGCTGGGAATGGCTGGAGGCTGTGCTGCTGGAAAACGGATTTGAAAATATAAAGCTGCAAAGTCAGGAAGCCTTTATCGTCAAGCTTGCCAGCGACTTTGTGAGGAAAACGATTGAGCGCGCGGCCCCGAGTCTATCACGCACCAAGTCCCAATTGCGCGAGCTCATCCATCCCTCCCTCATGGGCCAGAAGTTTCAAGCCCTGACCGGAGCAAGACTATGACTCCCATCTCTTCATCTTCAGTCATCATCTCCATCTTCATCCTCTCTA
>JANQKI010000097.1 GCA_028281165.1 Opitutaceae bacterium
TGAAGAAAGACGACGTTATGGAAGGCGTCGCGGAAATGATTCACGAAGTGCAAGCGGAAGCGACCTTCCCTGACGGCACAAAATTGGTAACCGTCCATAACCCTATCCAATGATCCCAGGAGAAATTATCCCTAAAAAAACCGACGATACCCTGCCCGCCAACGAAAGTCTTGAAACGCAGGCTATGAAAGTAAGCAACACCGGCGACCGTCCCGTGCAAATAGGCAGCCACTTTCATTTCTACGAAGTTAACGAAGCCCTCCAATTCGATAGAGAAGCCGCCAAAGGCTATCGACTTAATATTGCGGCTGGCACAGCCGTACGCTTCGAGCCGGGAGATACAAAGGAAGTCGAGCTAGTAGCCCTGGCCGGAGCAAGAGAGGTCTACGGTCTTAATGGGAAAATCGAAGGCCCGCTGGATTAGGTCCTTATAATTTGGATACGCAAAAGGAATTTCATACATGAGTTTAAGTTTTGAAAGAAACCAATACGCCGAAATGTTCGGTCCAACCGTAGGGGATCAGGTTCGATTGGGAGATACGAATCTCCTCATCGAGGTTGAAAGGGACCTGATCGCGGAAAACGGAGGATACGGAAACGAGGTTAAGTTTGGAGGCGGCAAGGTCATTCGCGATGGCATGGGGCAGTCACCCAAGGCCCTGAGTGCAGAATCGCTCGATTTGGTCATCACCAACGCAACCATTCTAGACGCCAAGCAAGGGGTGATCAAAGCGGACATCGGCATCAAAGAAGGTCGTATTTCTGCCATCGGTCATGCCGGTAACCCTTTGATTCAGAATGGGATCGCCAGCGATATGGTTATTGGAGCCGCTACCGAAGTGATTGCCGGGGAAGGCTGCATCATCACTGCAGGAGGCTTTGATTCGCATATCCACTTCATCTGTCCCCAGCAAATCGACGAAGCCCTTGCCAGCGGTATCACCTCCATGACTGGCGGCGGAACGGGTCCAGCAACAGGCACAAATGCCACAACGTGCACCTCCGGCCCTTGGAACATTCTTCGCATGATCGAAGCAGCCGAGGAATACCCCATGAACCTAGGCTTCATGGGAAAAGGCAACTCCTCCAATCCGGAAGCTCTCAGGGAACAGGTCGCAGCGGGAGCAATGGGCCTCAAACTTCATGAGGACTGGGGCACAACGCCGAAAGCGATTGATACGTGCTTAGGAGTGGCTGACGAGATGGATGTGCAAGTGGCCATCCACACCGATACACTGAACGAGTCCGGCTTTGTAGAGCATACAATCGCCGCTTTCAAGAATCGCGTCATTCACACCTTTCATTCGGAAGGCGCTGGAGGGGGACATGCGCCGGATATTATCAAAGTGTGCGGCGAAGCAAACGTGCTTCCTTCGTCTACTAATCCAACGCGTCCTTTTACAGTGAATACAATTGATGAGCACTTGGATATGCTCATGGTCTGCCACCATCTGGACTCGAAAATTCCGGAGGATGTAGCTTTCGCCGAATCGCGTATCCGTCCCGAAACGATCGCAGCAGAGGACATTTTGCATGATTTGGGAGCATTCTCTATCATGTCCAGCGATAGTCAGGCAATGGGGCGTGTTGGCGAAGTCATCTGCCGTACCTGGCAGACAGCCCACAAGATGAAGGACCAGTTCGGTAAGCTGGAATCGGATACGCATGCCGCCGCGGACAATTTTAGAGCCCTTCGCTACGTTGCCAAATACACCATCAATCCAGCTATCGCGTGTGGGGCCGCTCACGAAGTCGGCTCTATCGAAGTAGGCAAGCTCGCAGACATTGTAGTTTGGAAGCCAGCCTTTTTCGGCGTTAAGCCAGAGCTGATTCTGAAAGGCGGCATGATCGCTCTGGCTAACATGGGCGACCCCAACGCATCGATACCCACTCCTCAGCCCATGTTCTATCGTCCGCAATTTGCTGCTCATGGCAGAGCCAAATATTCTACTTCAGTGACCTTCGTCAGCCGGGACTTTATGAATAAAGGAGTGGATGAAGGCTTGAACTTGAGCAAACGACTAGTAGACGTTAAAAACACCAGAAATATTTCCAAGAAGGATCTCGTATTCAACGATTACCTACCGAAAATCGAAGTAGATCCTGAAACCTACAAAGTCAAAGCAGATGGGAAAGAGCTGACGTGCCAGCCAGCAAAAGAAATCCCTCTGGCACAACGCTACTTTCTGTTTTGATCTTCCTTTTCATATTGTAGGAGCGGGTTTACGCCGCGATTCCCTAAATATAATCGCGGCGTAAAGCCGCTCCTACAAAACTTCGTTAAATGAACCTAATTACTTCACACTTCCACGATATTCCGGAAGGCAGACAAATCGTTCCCCTGAAAGTCGATCGCCGCAAATTGGCTAAGCGACGCTGGAGGGGACAAGCAGAGGATGGAGAGGATTTTGGCTTCGATCTATCTCATCCACTATCGAACAGAACGCCCTTTCACGAATCTAAAGAGAAGGTCTACGTCATCGAACAGACTGCTGAGCCCGTATTGAAAATTTCATTTCAAGAAAAGCGACAAGCCGCCTACTACGGCTGGATGGTAGGCAATCTCCACTTCTCAGCCGATTTTCATGAAAATGCTGTAATCGCTGAAGACGATCCGGCCGTACGACAAATGCTGGAGCGTAATAACATCGCCTTCTCCGAAGAGAATCTCGTCTTTGAACCTCAAATCGTCTCTAGCGGCCATCATCATTAATGGTTACATCAAAAACAGACGATCACTATTCCTGGCTTCCCGCGGTTCTTCAAACGACGGATCCTCTTTTTCCTATTGGATCTTATGCCCATTCCTACGGGCTTGAGGAAATGGCAGCTTTGGGTCGCGTTCATGATGAAAACACTCTTTTGGATTTCATTGAAACGCACATCTTTGAAAACCTGAAAAACCTGGACCTTCCGTATCTACATTTTGCTTACGAAGCAATAGACTCGCAAGATTGGGAATCACTGATCGAAATCGATCAGGAACTGGATGCAGCGAAGATGAGTAAAGAGATCCGCGAAGCAAGTGTCGCCCAAGGTCGCCAGCGACTGAGACTGATGCTGAAGCTCAAGCCAAACCCGAATTTTAAAGCAATGTCGCGCCTGAGAAAGGAAGAACAGATAAGACCCCATCACCTCCTTGTATTTGCCGCTGAATATCTCGCCAACGCATCGCCTTTAGAAATAGCTTTGGCCACATGGGCCTATCAAACTCTAGCCGCTCCTTGCGCCGCGGCTTTAAAGCTGATCCGCATCGGTCAGGAAGGAGCGCAAAGCGCGCTTACGCAGGCAATTGAAAGCATACCAGGATTGATCGATCATTCCATGTCAGTGGAACGCGAATACGTGGGATCTTTTAATCCATTGTTGGACATCGCTTGCGATCGACACGAACAAGCCTTCTCTCGACTTTTCATTTCCTAAAAACCAAAGATGAGTTCATCCCAATTTTCAAGACCCGTACGCATTGGTATTGGCGGCCCCGTAGGATCCGGTAAAACGATGCTTGTCCTTCGTCTCTGCCAGGCCTTACGCGGCGATTACTCGCTAGGCGTGATCACCAATGACATCTATACCAGAGAAGACGCGGAATTTCTGGTACGCAATGAAGCTCTGGAGGCCGAGCGAGTTCTCGGAGTAGAAACAGGAGGCTGTCCTCACACAGCTATTCGCGACGATACGAGCATGAACATGGCTGCGATTGACGATTTGCAGGAGCGAATAGAAGGTATCCAAATTATCCTGATAGAAAGCGGAGGCGACAATCTCTCTGCCACGTTTTCTCCGGAACTCGTCGACGCTTTTATTTACGTAATCGATGTATCAGAGGGTGACAAGATCCCTCGCAAGGGAGGCCCGGCAATTCAGTACTCGGATCTCATGATCATCAATAAGATTGAGCTGGCGCCTTATGTAGGGGCAGATCTTGATGTGATGGACCGCGACAGTAAAAAAATGCGCGATGAGCGCCCCTTTCTGTTCTGCGATCTAAAGTCGGGGAAAGGCATTGAAGAGATATGCTCTTGGCTGAAGAAAGAAACGCTATTCGGCTGAGTGGTAGAAAAGGCGTGCCTACGCTGCGCCCTGGAGATCGCCTGAAGGGATACCTTCGCTTGTCATGTGAAACGGATACGCTAGGAAACGGCCTGCTTTCGCGAAAGGCCTTTCGCTCGCCAATTCACATCGGCAAGCCCTACCGATACGATAACAGCCTACTATTGAACGTAATGAGTCCTACGGCTGGCTTACTAGCCGGCGACTCCATTGATATTGATGTGGAGGTTTGCAGCCAATCATCGCTGATACTCTCATCACCAGCCGCGCTTCGCATCCATAAAATGGATGCAGGATCTGCGGCTCTATCGCAACAATTTCATGTGGAGCCTGGAGGGTTGTTGGAGGTCAATCCTGAATGGCTTATCCTCCAAGGCGAAAGCGACTTCAGTCAGACCACGCAAATCGAAGTAGAGAAAGACGGCTCGCTGTTCTTCATAGAATCCATTGCCCCAGGACGAGTGGCCTATAGCGAGACATTCGAGTTCCATAGATTTCAGAATCGATCAAAACTGAAGTGGGACAACGTTCTCGTTGGCTTGGAACGCTACGCGATCGAACCGCAAAAAGGGACCCACGCCACCTGGCAAAAAGCCTTTAAAGCGCCCTTTTACGTATCGATTTTCATCGTCGCTAACGAGCTAGCAGGAAAAGCGGATCTAGAAAAATTTATCCACAATTTAAATACATCCTCACTTCTAGCCGGAGCGAGCAGACTTGCAGCCGGACCGTCTTGGAACGTAAAATTGCTGACAGAAGATCCAGTCGAAGCTCGAGCAGCCATTAATGCGATTCGAACATTTTTCTACAAGAAGCTCGGACGCAAAGCGCCGCCTCTCCGACGGTAGCAGAGCCTAGGAGACGAGTCAGCGGTAAAGCCTGCTCGATTTCTTCCGGCTCGAAGCCTTCTCTTCCGCTTCGAAAAGCGCTGAATACATGTAGTCGAAATCGGGCAGCTTGATACGTTCAATCGCCTTTCCTATGTAGTGCTCGATTGACTTGGCGTGCTTGACTTCGTCTTCCGTAAGCAGCGTGAACGCATCGCCTTCTCTTTGAGCGCGACCCGTTCGGCCAATGCGATGAACATAGTCTTCAGCATTCAGAGGTACGTCGTAATTGATAACGTGCGTAACTCCAGCGATATCCAAACCACGAGCTGCAATATCCGTAGCCACCAAGACCTCGTACTTGCCTGATTTGAAACCTTGGAGCGCTGCAGTCCGATCCCTTTGAGCTCGGTCGGAGTGAAGTACGGCTACCGAATGATTCAGCTTTTCAAGGCGACGCGAGATGAGATCGGCGTTGAGCTTGGTCCGCGTGAAGATGAGGACACTTTCGTAGTGCGTCTGCTCAAGCAGCTTTATCAGCAGTTTATACTTCTGCCGTTCAACAACTGGATAGAATGCGTGCGAGACCGTTTCCGCTGCAGATCGTGAAGGACTGACTTCTACAACTTCCGGCTCTGAAAGACCCCACTTGGTCAAGGAACGGATTTGACGGGGAAGAGTAGCGGAAAAGAGAAGCGTCTGCCTCTTTTTGGGACACATCTTGATGATGCGGCTCACGTCAGGCAAAAATCCCATGTCGAGCATGCGATCGACCTCGTCCAGGACTAGAAAATTTACATTCTTAAGCGTCGCTGTTCCCTGACCCAAATGGTCAAGCAGTCTACCGGGAGTAGCTACCAGAATATCGACTCCTTCCTTGAGCATCTGCTTTTGACGTCCGTACTTTACGCCTCCAAAAATCACCCCAACTCGCGTTTCCAAGTACTTAGCGTAACTTCGCAAAGCGTCATCCACCTGAGCAGCCAGTTCACGCGTTGGCTCAAGAATAAGGCATTGAAAGCTAGGCCCTGGCTTTATGGTGTCCATTACAGGGAGTCCAAAGGCTGCCGTCTTTCCCGTTCCCGTTTGAGCAGACCCAATCAAGTCCTTCCCTTCCAAGATGATAGGGATTGATTTTTCCTGAATAGGAGTCGGTTCCGAGAAACCCAGTTCGATAAGAGCTTTGTTAACAGGTTCGGATAAACCCAGTCCGGAGAAAGGCATTAGGGGTATATGGGACGCGCGAATTCGGGAAGCAAGCGCTACCTTTCGAATTCTAGGCTAAATATTGGAGGAATCAGACGAGAAATATGACAGCTATTTGATTGGACAGTAGACTTTCCCTTGTTTTGCCTTTGAGAAAGAATAATCTTATGAAAATGATCGAGGGAAACGAAAAGCTTCAGCCGCCAACCATTCCAGAGGTTTTGAGAAAAGCTCGGGAGGATTTTCCGATTCTAAAGCGGGAGGTTCATGGTAAGCCGCTGGTCTATCTGGACAACGCGGCATCTACCCAAAAGCCTCAAAGCGTAATTGATACGATCACTCGCTATTATGGACATGAAAACGCGAATATTCATCGCGGGGTACACTTGCTAAGTACCGAAGCCACAGCTGCCTACGAAAACGCTCGGGCTAAGATCGCTCGATATATCAACGCCGCTGATTCTTCTGAGATCGTATTCACGCGTCAGGCTACAGAAGCCATCAACCTTGTGGCCCATTCATTCGTCGAGCCCATAGTAGAAGCGGGCGATGAAATCGTGATTACCCACATGGAGCACCATGCGAACATTGTGCCTTGGCAACTGCTCTGCGAGCGAACGGGAGCGATACTCAAAGTCGTTCCCATACTTGATAATGGACTACTGGATACGGAAGCCTTCCACAAAACGCTAGGGCCGAAAACAAAATTTCTATCCTTCGTCTATGTTTCCAATTCTATAGGAACCATTAATCCTGTAAAAACGCTCTTGGATGCAGCGAAGGAAAGAGGAATCCCCACTCTCGTGGATGGAGCCCAAGCCGTGCAGCATAAAACAGTAGACGCGCAGTCTCTGGATTGCGATTTTCTCGTAATGTCTGGGCACAAAATGTTTGGCCCTACGGGCATTGGAGCCCTTTACGGCAAGCGATCGCGGCTCGATGGAATGAGACCGTATCAGGGAGGTGGAGACATGATTGCCCACGTTTCCTTCGAAGGCACAACCTACAAGGAACCTCCCTCGCGATTTGAGGCAGGCACGCCACACATCGAGGGGGCCATTGGTCTTGGAGCCGCTGTCGACTACATCGAATCCGTTGGTCGCGACGTCATCGAGTCATACGAAACGGAACTGATAGCCTACGCGATTGAGAGACTGAAAGAAATACCCAATCTTAGAGTAGTCGGCGACTTCGAAGAGAGAGCGGGAGCAATATCCTTTGTAATGGAAAACGCTCATCCTCACGATATTGGTACGATTCTGGATACGGAGGGCGTTGCTATCCGATCAGGCCATCACTGCTGCGAGCCTCTGATGAGAAGACTTGGCACTGTCGCCACAGCCAGAGCCTCGTTTTCCCTCTACAACAATCACGATGATGTAGATGCCTTTATCGAGGCGCTTAAAAAAGTGAATACGCTTTTTGGATAGAGCTTGCAGATACATTCTGTAGCTTTTCGATCCATAATATGCCTCAAGACCCGAAAGATCTGTATAAACGCATTTTGATGAGGCACAGCAAAGAACCTCGTAATCGGAGGACTATAGAGGGGTCTTCAAGCGAGGCTTTTCTAGCCAATGCTCTCTGCGGCGATGAAGTGACGATGTATTTAAAAATTGATAACGATCAGTTAAGTGATGTGTCTTTCAATGCCCAATGCTGCTCCATATGCATGGCTTCCGCATCAATGCTGACCGAAAAGGCAAAAGGAAGCAGCCAAGAGTCGACCGAAAAGCTCGTTCGCCAATTCCTGAAGGAGATGAGAGAAGAAGAGGACGACTTTTTATTCGACGAATCAGAAGATCTCTACGCTTTGAAAAGCGTAAAAGCTTTCCCCAGTAGGCTTCGTTGCGCGACCCTGCCTTGGGAAGCTCTTAAAGAAGCGCTTTCGGCTGTAGACCAAAAATGATCTCCTTGAGAAATTTAGAGCTCCGCTACGGGGAGAGGCCCATTTTCAAGGATGTTTCAGCAAATATAGGAGCTAAGGATAGGATCGGTCTGGTCGGTTCCAATGGAGCGGGCAAGACGACACTGCTACGGATTCTAACAGGAAGCGAGCAACCCGATTCAGGCAAACTGGACAGGGCGAAAAACGCCACTATCGGCTACTTGCCACAGGATGGCATAAGCATAAAAGGCAAAACGCTTTTTCAGGAAGCGGAATCGGCTTTTGAAGCGATCAAAAGCCTGAAAAGCAAAATCGAGGAAGCGAGCAAACGCATTCAAATTCTAGATACAAATTCAGAAGAATATGCGAATACGCTCGAAATGCTCGGAATCTGGGAGCACGAAATGGAAGGCAGAGAAGCCTCGAAACTCCCCTCGCTCATCGAGTCCGTCCTGTTAGGTCTCGGCTTCTCCATGGATGACATGAATCGACCGACGGAGGAGTTTAGCGGCGGCTGGCAAATGCGAATCGCCCTAGCCAAGCTTCTTCTAGCCAAGCCCTCGCTTCTCCTACTCGATGAACCGACTAATCACCTGGACATTTCTTCCCAACGTTGGCTGGAACTCTACTTGAATCGCTACGAAGGCTCTTTACTGATGGTTTCGCACGACCGAGCCTTTCTTGATGAACTATGTAAGAAAACATTCGAACTGTCACGAGGCAGGCTGACGTCATACGCTGGTAACTACACTTGCTATGAAAAAGAAAGTAAACTACGCAAAGAACAGCTAGAACGCAGCTACAAGAGCCAGCAACGCGAGATCCAGAAGACGCAACGCTTTATCGAGCGATTCCGTTACAAAAACACAAAAGCTAGCCAAGTGCAAAGTCGTATCAAGGCTTTGGATAAAGTCGAACTGATAGAGATCGAGCAAGACGAGGCTTCAGTGGCTTTCGAATTTCCAAAGCCACCGCGTAGTGGCCAGAAGATCATAGAAATAGAAAATCTAAGAAAAGCCTATGATGATCTAGTGGTTCTAGACAATGCCAGCATTCGAATAGAGAGAGGCGATCGCATCGCAGTTGTTGGCGTAAATGGAGCTGGCAAATCGACATTAGCAAAAGTTTTGGCCGGGGTAGAGCCATTTCAAGCCGGAGAACGTATCTTGGGAGGGAAAACACATATGGCCTATTTCGCTCAGCACCAGGCCGATGAACTCGATCCAAAGCTTACTGCTTTAGAAACCCTTGAGAAATCGGCCACAGGAGAAATCGAAACTCGCCTTAGGTCGATTCTAGGAGGGTTTCTCTTTCATGGAGACGACGTCTTTAAGAAAGTGAAGGTCCTATCCGGAGGCGAACGCAACCGACTAGCCCTTGCGAAAATACTAACCTGTCTTTCCAATTTCCTTATTCTCGACGAGCCAACAAATCACCTCGACATGCGTTCTCAAGAGGCCTTGCAAGAGGCGTTGGAAGCTTACGAAGGCTCGTTTCTAATCGTTTCTCATAACCGAGCTTTCGTCGATCCTATCGTAAACAAGGTGCTCGAGATTCGCAAAGATGGCCTGTCATTCTTCCCAGGAAATGTATCCGATTATCTGAGGCATTTGGAATTGATTTCAGACAATGCTGTAGAGAAGGAGAAAATTGAAACAGTCACTAAATCAGCTCTTTCGCCAAAGGAGAAAAGACGCCTTAAGGCCGAAGAACAAAGAAAGATTTCACCGCTTAAGAGTCGAAGCAAAGAACTAGAGGAAAGCATAGCCGCTCTTGAGAAACGCCAAAAAGAACTGGAGGAACAGATGTCTGGATCATCATTCTACGAAAATTCGACCCAGGCTAAGTATTCAATTGATGAATACGAATCCAATAAAAAGAACCTGGAAGAAAACTACGATGAATGGGATGAGCTAGTAGACGAGATCGCTCGGCGAGAGGAGGCTCTCGGCGCACTGTAGCAACCACCTTTAAAACAATCTCTGCTGCTCGACTTCCTGCCGTTTTTCCGCGCTGCCCTGACTGCGAGCAACGAGCTGTCGAAGCGTGGGGCGGTCGTCGCAAAGCTCCTGACTATAGTTAATCAGCAATAAAGCGCTGGCTAACGCGTCATACAAAGCGCAATGGTAGACGCATCGATCGCTTGGGCAGCACTTCTCCGCCAACGCGTCAAGATCGTCTTGAAGTTCGTGTCGAAGCACGAGATCTTCCAGCTTCAAGGAAGTTCCATCATCGCCAAAATCTCGATACAAGCCACCTGTGTCGAGCCAAGGGCCCCAAAGAGCGATTTTCTGAGATGGCTTCACCCAGTCCGGGGAAAGTCTTGGATAAGGAAAGGCGGATTTCAGCATAGAGTTTTCCGCCGAGGCGAAGTGAGCAGCCAGGGGTCCCGTTTCACGCAGACCAGCAAACAAGTCCCATTCTGCAAGGAAGGGGTCTTCCCGTTTAGCGATCTCACCATCAATGCGGTGAAGGGCTTGCTCGTTCCGAGGGATCGCCGCTTTGGGGCGACAGAGACGGGTGTGGAATCTCTCGATCTTAGCTCCTCTGAGAGAGACGACGCCATATTCCACAATTCCGCATTGCGGACTGCCTTCGAAATCGATTACGTGAATCGGAATTTCGTCCCAAAGTATACTCATTAGAAGTAAGAGAGTTCAGCTTTAAAGAATCAACGGGTCAAACCAAACTAAAGACAGCGTATGCAATTTGAGGAATTTGACGAATTTACTAGAAAACTGTGCCTGGAGACGGAAAAGCTCATTTTGTCGGCATACGAGAATCCCAATCTGGAAATTCAGACGAAAAGCGATGAAACGCCTGTAACCGTAGCAGATAGAGAAGCCGAAAAGGATATCCGGGAGGCCATCCAGATCCTCTATCCAGACCATGGCATAATCGGTGAGGAGTTTGACAATATTCAAGAGGACGCGGAATTCGTGTGGGTCATCGATCCCATCGATGGCACTAAGACATTTACGGCTGGCTGTCCCCTATTCGGCACCATGTTGGCCTTGCTGCAAGGAGGCCAACCCCTATTTGGCTGCGTCAACTACCCGGCCATTGGAAAACGGATAAGGGGCGACGGGAAACGCTGCCTGGTAAACGACAAGTTGGCCAAAGCAAGAGCGGGAATTGAACTGGAAAATGCCACGCTTCTCCTGACGGATTTTCTGGCTGTGAAGGACTATCAGAATGAATCTGCCTTCTTGGAATTAAGTAAACGTGTCAAGATGGCGAGAACATGGGGAGACTGCTACGGCTACTTTCTGGTGGCCACGGGCAAGGCGGATATCATGCTGGATCCAGCGATGAATACTTGGGATCTCATGGCCCTGATTCCAATCATCAAGGGCGCCGGAGCGGAGATTACAGACTGGCAAGGAAACGATCCTGCCAAAGGAAATTCAATAGTCGCTGCAAATCGCGATTTACATGAAGAAATACTAAAAATTTTGAATACATAACATCATCATGAGGAACATCTTAAATAAGTTTTTAGCTGTATCTGCGCTATTGATACTTGCTGGCTGTGGTAGCCATCAAGTCGATGTGCACGAAATCGACCGCGAAACCAAGGCCTATGAAACTGTCGATTTAGCTGCCCTGAACAAAGAGCAGATCATCCAGCATTTGAATACACTCGTGTCTGAAATGGATAAAGCGACGGCGGAAAAGCTATTCGGTGAAATGCATCATCTGGAAATCGCTCTGACAGCTGCGATTGAGAGACTTTCGAATTTACTTACAGAAAGCGAAAAAACCGTCCTCAGTCCCATCATGGAGAACTTGAAAACGATCGCTATGAAAATCCATTCGGCTGGACACGATCAAAACGAAGTGATGGCGGGAAGGCTCAACGTTCAGCTTAAGGCGAGTATCGAAAAGCTGATCAAAGGGTTGGAACTCTAGAAGACCGAATTCATTACTTGGCCGTTTCGACGAAGCGTTGTTCTCGAATCACCGTTATCTTAATAGAACTGGGATACTGGAGCTCATCCTCGACTTTTTGACGCAGTTGTCTCGAGAGGTCTTGGGCTTTCTGGTCGCTCATCACCTTTGGATCGAGCACAACGCGAACCTCTCTACCCGCCTGTATAGCGTAGGCGGTTTTAACGCCGTCAAATTCCAGAGCCAAATTTTCGAGCGATTTGAGACGATCAATATAGGCGGACATAGATTCGGCACGGGCTCCGGGTCGAACAGCCGAGATGGTATCGCCCAGAATCACAACACCTGCGTAAAGACTGGCAGCAGGCACCTCGTTGTGGTGAGCAGCAACGGCATTGACCACAACATCATCTTCACCTTTCGACTTCACAAAATCGGCCCCAATGGTTGCATGACTTCCCTCGTATTCGGCGTCGATTGCCTTGCCGATATCATGAAGAAGCCCAGCTCGTTTCGCTATATTGGGATCAAGACCCAGTTCGGAAGCTATGAGTGAGCACAGGTAGGCAACCTCGACGCTGTGCTCTAGAACGTTTTGCGAATAGGCGGCACGAAACTTAAGCTTGCCGAGAATGGGAACGATATCGGGATGAAGCCTTGAAATCTTCAGCTGACTAACGGCCGCTTCACCCGCGTTCGAAACAATCGTATCGACGTCGTTGCGAGCCTCATGAACAAATTCTTCGATAGTGGCAGGATGGATACGACCATCCTGAACTAGATTTTCGAGAGCGACTTTGGCAACCTCGCGACGAACCGGATCGAACGAAGAAATCAGCACCATTTGCGGCGTTTCATCGATCAACAACGTGGTGCCTGTCGCCGTTTCGAAACACTTTATGTTGCGTCCATCGCGACCGATGATCCGACCCTTCATGTCGTCATTGGGCAACTGAACCACAGAGGCAGTTACCTCGCTATTGGGCTTACTCGCGATGCGCTGCATGGCGGTCAGCATGGTCTTTTGGGCCTCGCGCTGGACTTGAGACTCGGACCGTTCAAGCATGTCTTTCTTCATCCGCTTGAGCTCGTCATCGCACTCAAGAGCAACCTGATCGCGAAGCTCTTTTTTGATTTCCTCAACATCCATCGAGGCGAGATTAGCCATAGTGCGCCGCGAATTTTTCGTTAGCTCCAGCAGGTTTTCCTTGCTGGCCTTAACCTCTTCCAATTCCTCTTCTACACTCTGCTTTCGAAGCTGCAATTCGTGGTCTAAAGCGGCAAGCGACTCCTCGTGCGATTTGAATTCCTTCAGCTTCACATCAATCTCGACCTCCATTCGCTTAGCCTCGCTTTCCATTTCGCTCTTCTTTTGCTCAAGCTCAAGTTGCAGCTTAGCGCGCTCTTCCTTAGCCACGATTTCCGCTTCGCGCTTAGCGAGATCAACAACAGAGTTCGCCTCTTCTCGAGCCAGTTTGCGGCTGTTTTTCGACGCTATGATACCTCCAGTGAACGCAATTGCGAATCCTGCAGCTGCTGCGACAATCGTTGCCAATAAGATGTCGACCATACCGAAACGAGATCCCTCATGGGGATCTCTTCAGAAATATCAAAGCGAACTTAGTAAAAATCAACCTCAACCTTTGACACCTCAAAAGGCCATAAAATCCGCTTTTGCATCACGTACTCTTCAAGAAAGAAAAGAGGAGATGAAATAGCCAATTCTTCTCGGCAGATCGAAACTGAGGAGCAAAGGGCAATAGGTATGAGAAAGTTACTCACGGAAGGTTAAGATAAGCAGCCTAGGTAAAAATAGTTTTAGATAGGAAAAAGCCTCACATCCCACCGCTTCAGAGCCGATGTATCTCTAGATAGCAATCACGCATGAGCAACGACTTAGCAAAAGAGACGATCGCTACGATTGAGCAGGCCCTCGAAGAGAAGCAATCAACGGCGATCAACGAGATCATTCAGATCATTCAGGAACTCGCAGCCAAGGCGTTCTCAATCTCAGTGCCAGAGCTATCTCAATTAATAGGCAGAGATCCAACGATTACCGAGAAAGTGATCAGCGCTTCAAACACTATTGGCTTCAATCCAAACGGCGCTCCTATTTTAACCATCACCGAAGCCATCCACACGGTAGGTTTCGAGAAAATCAGGAATCTAGCGATCTCCATCCTGTTGGTAGAAAACGCTGGGCATCGATTGAATAGCTACGAACATAGGGAAATGGCTGCGATGTCGGTCTGCAGCGGCCTGATGGCCCAAAAACTGATCGATAAGCTCCCAGGCAAGCTCGATCCAGAGCTCGTGTTCGTCTGCGCTTCGCTGCGCAACTACGGTAAGCTTTTGATGACGACTTTTCTAATCGACAAGTACCGAGAGGCCAGAGCCCTGGCCAAGAGGCTTGAAGATGACGACGAGGCATTTCGACAGGTCTTTGGACTTACTCCACTTCGACTTGGGCAAATCCTACTACAATCGACGACTCTTCCAACACCAATCATGGTTTCCTTGAAATCCGTTCCCAGAGAGGTACTTGCGAAGGCGGTGGAGAAAACAGACGAACAGGTACTGGTTGTTTCGGAAATGTCGGTGAGACTATGCGAGACGTCTTTCGACGAATCAATAGATCCTGATCGATTTAACAAGGCCATTCGAGATGTTCTGCAAAAATTCGAGAAGAGTTTCCCCGTCGATCTTGAGACGATCAATCAGGCGTTGATCGATATCGATACGGACATGCAGATTTTCAATCGGGCTGTTGGTATGAGCGACATGTCTTCCCCCTCTTCGCACAAAATCCGGGCTAGAGTGAATGGAGAAAGTCTTCCAAAGAGGCCCGAAAATACCCCCGCTAAGACTAAATCCAGTCCAATACCATCGGCAAAAATTTCGGAGGAAGAAAAGGAAATCCAGGCAGAGGAAAAACACGAAAACGCGGTTCGAAAAATCTCGGAAGTAAAGGAGCCCGGATCGAGCGTCAATTTAGAGGAAATCTACACTACCGTGGTGACTGCAATTCAAGCAGGCCTAGACCTTGAGAGCTGCATGATATTTCTCAAAGAGGACTTCGACGACACGAATTATTCAGCGCGTTATGGCCAAGGTCTACTTTTCAAGAAGATCAGAAACCGCCCTCTCATTTCGACTCGGAACAAGGATGTTTTCAGCATCTCCATAGCTAGAAAAGAGGACATTCTGATTCAGGATATCAACGCAGGCAAAATCAAGTCTGTCATTCCCGAATGGATCTCGATCTTTAGCGATACGAACTCCTTTATTGTTCTGCCCATAGCAGTGGAAAACAATGTCTTTGCCATCATTCTGGGGACCATCTCGTCAGGAGAAAGCATTGAATTGGGGCGAAAGGACCTGAAAAGACTGAAGCAGCTCCGCGCTCATCTCGCTGAACTCAAAGAGCTTGTAGACGACCAAACCGTTACTGTGGCGAAACGATAAGCCTGCCGTAGAGCTTTGAGGCCTAGCTTGTTTCTGTCAGTCACGACCCCTTATGCAGATTCCGCGCGACTCGCATGAGTGATTGGCGCCATAGATCTTAGTGACTTATCGTGCGTGGCGAAACAACGTGATAGATTGGATTACCAATTCTAACGTGAGGCACTAAAAAGCCGGAAAATGCTGGCGTTCTATGAAGGCATGGATCGAATCAAACTCAAAGTCGACGACCTCCAGAAACGGTTTGAGACCCTAACGCCAGCGGAAAGGATTTCCAATAATCTGAAGGCTCTGGTGATCGAAGGGAACATCAATCCGGACGAGATCATCGCGCTGATTCGTTTAGAACCTTTGCTTGCAACAAGAATCATGCGAGAGGCGAATCAAATGCCTTCGGCTCGCAAAAAAGGATATTCGAGTATCGAAGAAGCAGCTACAAAGGTAGGCTTCGAACGCATGTACGACTTGTTAGGACTTTATTCATACCAATATTGTGATGGTCGCCCGGATACGCTAAGCTACAGTACCGAAGCTTGGAAACGAGCGATCACCTGCGCAGTTTGCATGGAAAGCTTGGCTGACAAACACAAGCTTGATCCACACGAGGCTTACAGCATCGGACTGCTCCATTCGCTAGCAGCGGCTATCGACGAAGCCTATGATACCGGCAATGCCGACGTAGCGGTAACCGACCCATTTGGCCGGCTCTCGGATCGGCTGAAGAGCTTTGGAAGCTCGGGGCTTAGTTATACGCTGTTTCGCGAATGGAGCTTCCCGACGCGCTTTACGGACCCCATACGGTTCCAGTTATCGCCACTAGATTGCCAAACGACGGGTAAAATGGCCTGTCTGTTGAACTTGGCTATGTGGATAACGGGGGTCGTTCGAGAGGTGGACGAATTGCCTGACCAGGCTATGGGACCGGATATTCTAGTGCTTAACTTGCTTGGCGAAGGAGAACAGACGCTGTGGAACTTAGTGACAGAAGTCAGTGATCGGCTTCTGAGGGCAGACGAGATTCTGCAAGGGAAGTATTCACTTTGCTAAGAAGCAAACAATGTAACCAATTTCTAATTACAGATAGTAGGACAATCTAACACAGCGTTAATCCGCATATTAAGAGAGGCGAGCTAAGCTCGCCTCTTTTATTGTCTGAAAGCGACTTCAGCTTCAGCCTCTAAGGCTTCTTCAAGAAAGCGTTCGCCTCTCGCGAGGTGCCTGGCGTAGGTGTCATAGCTTCCGGAGACCGAATTGGGAGCCTGAACACGCTTGATGACGCCCTTTCGGCGACGGCCATCAGCCAACTTATGCACTTCGACTTCCATGGTGAACTTCGGGTTGCGAGGGCGATTAATGATGACGCGGGAAATATTTTCAGGAGTAGATCGTTCGATTTTGAGATAACCGGGGTAATTCATTCAGATTTACTAGAGGATGCTTCAGGAGGGCGATTAATAGAGAGCTTTAGCTCAGAGTCGATAGGCTTTAATTCTATGGTGGGAAGATCCTGGTCTACAGAAGGTTCTTCTAGTTCAGGCTTTTTTCTCCAATCAAAACCAATGCTGTCAAAATGCTTACGATAGAACTCAGCCTCCGCCAACTCGGGGTTTGGAGGCGGGACCAGCTCTTCAACAGGTTGAGTCTCTTCTGCGGTTTCGATGCGAACCACTTCCACGTCACTCTCTCTAACGCCCAGAAATTTGTTAGCTAGCGAAGTGAGAAACGGAGCGGCAAGCACAAGAAAAAGGCACATGACGATAGCAGGCAAAACGGTGGCCAGCATGCTTGGTCCGATGCGTTGATCGAGCTGGCTTCGCCAAACACGGCGCTTCTCTATAAAATTATCGTCTTTGGAATGTCTGCGTAACAACATAGCCTACTCAAACGACCCAAACCGAAAGCTCGCGTTCCCTTTTGGAGGAAATGGAACAAGAATCAGATCGTGTATGAATTGTCAGACAAGCCTAATTTGGCTCCTACCGCAAGCTTCCTTAGAAATTCGAGCAAGCCGTAGCATAAATGAAAGAGAATTATAGAGTCCTAATAAAGGTGAAAATAGTCCCCAACGCTTCAAAAAACGAAATTTCCGGTTGGGACTCTGACTTCCTAAAAATTAGGATTAACGCTCCGCCAATTGATGGGAAGGCAAACAAAGCGCTTATCTCTTATTTATCAAAATTATGTGGTGTATCCAAAAACGGCATCTCGATCATCAGAGGCGAAAAGAGTCGGCAGAAAACAATTGCTTTCACGAGCTTGGAGCATAGCGAAGTGCTAGGCAAAATCGGAATGGATCATGGCCAAGACGGAAAAGAGCTCCAAGAAACGCAAAAAGGGGGAGTCTAAGAAGAACAAGGCGCCCGTACTCATCGGACTCGATACCGATGGAAATCCTCCAGATTTCCCGTATGTGAGAACGAAGCGATCTTCTATCCACAACAACGGTCTCTTCGCAGCCAATGATATCCCAAAAGACGAGTATGTAATTCAATATTTGGGCGAGCGCATATCGAAAAAGGAATCAACACGGCGCGGTGTTTCGCAACATGACAAAGCGCTGGGTTCCGAATCTGTAGGATCGGTTTATATATTCGAGCTCAACGAAAAACATGATATCGACGGTAATTTCGAATGGAACATCGCTAGGCTTGCTAACCACTCTTGCAATCCAAACTGCGAGGCTCAAAACGTCGATGGCGAAATTTGGCTCGTCGCGCTAAAGAATATCAGGAAAAACGACGAACTTACTTTCGATTACGGATACGCATTGGAACATTGGGAAGACCATCCTTGTCGGTGTGGATCGTCAAAATGTATTGGATACATCGTTCGAAAAGAAGATCGCAAACGATTGAGGAAGATCCTAGAAAAGCAACGGAAACGGGACCATGTTAGCGCATAGTCACTGGCGAACTTGGCTACTACTGCTCGCACTAGTTTTCGCCTCTATAGCGAGCGCAGTTGTTCATAAGGTCAAAAAAGGCGAAACTCTCTCGCAAATCGCTGGCAACTACGGCGTCACCGTTGAATCGATAAAGCGAGCAAATGGCATTAAAGACGCCAATAAGATCAGGCTTGGTCAAAGGCTGGAAATTCCAGGCGGCGAACAAGCGTTTTTTGAATACACGATAAAGCCAGGCGACAGCTTGTCTGAAATTGCCGCTCAGAATGGATTGAGCTCGAGGCAATTGGCTCGATTCAATGGTATCCGAAATGTGAATAAAATTAGAGCTGGGCAAGTCATACGGATTCCGACTGGTGATAAAGCCAAATCCCATCCTGCTCTTCCGGCTTCGATAAAGGCCAGTCTAGACAAGACTCGAATAAAGTCAGGAAAATGGCGGTATATCGTCATTCATCATAGCGGCACCTTGAGAGATAGCGCGAAGGGGATGGATCGCTACCACAGAGAGGAAAGAAGAATGGAGAATGGCCTAGCCTATCATTTCGTGATCGGGAATGGCAAGGGAATGGGCGACGGAGAGATATTCGTAGGAGATCGTTGGAAAAAACAGATTCAAGGAGGCCATCTATCCAGTCTAAAACTCAATCAAATCAGCATCGGCATTTGCCTGGTGGGGAACTTTGAAAAGACAAGACCGACCTCAAAACAGATGGAAAGATTGGAAGCTTTAGTCGCCTATCTTGCCGATAAAGCTCCCATATCCTTCAGGCACATCACTACCCATACGACAATCAATACGAATCCCACCGTGTGCCCGGGGCGTTATTTCCCAACCAGCCAGTTCAAAAAGAAATTCGAAGGCTAAGTCCCTCTCGTCTTAATTTCGATTGGTCGTCTTCTTGGATTCCAAGAAGCCCTCGGAATATTCGGCTAAATAGGGAACACTACTGTAGATGCCTGAGTTACTTCCAAACATTAGCTTCCAAGAAGTAAATTCTGGCTCGCGAGAATAATCGCGATTCACCCAACGGTAGCGCCAAGCCTCTGGATTTTCCATCGGATATTCCACAACAACAAACCAGGTAACCATTTTGCCAAAATGACCCTTGGGAATGATCCATCCTTGCACCTCAAACCGACTATCGCCGAGCTCCTTTAAACGTGACTCGAAATCGCCCCAAATGCCCATTGAATTAAAGCGAACAGGATTGAATTCGCTTTCTCGGACAATCTCGAAATTGAAAGTCTCAATGACATAATCCCTCGCCAGCTTGAAAACTTCAAGACGATGGGCAGACATCTCTTCTTCGCTAGGATTGAATTCGGGCATCTTGCTAGCTTTGGCTAGAGCCAGGAAAGCAAAACACGTAAAGACTGCCAGAATTCGATTCATCAGAGTGGTTATCGGTCTGAAATGACCCCTTTTAAGCAAGGGGTTCCAATTCACTCCTTTATCAAAAATGCTATGGAATATGAGTAAGGCCCTAGAAGCTCCCAAACTGGTTCAGATAAAATTCTTAAACTTTTAATTACCAATAAATTAAATAAAAATATGCGGCAAAAATTATTTTCTGGAATGAGATGCGATAATTGCTAGCCTGCCTGAGCATGCTCACTCCTACCCAGCAATCTCTGCTGATCGCGATGATCTTTTTTATCATGTTTGGGCTGGGATGCACCCTCTCAATCCGAGACTTTAAAAAAGCGCTGGCAAACCCTAAGCCCGTTCTCGTGGGCTT
This sequence comes from Opitutaceae bacterium, assembly GCA_028281165.1. Lineage (GTDB taxonomy): Bacteria > Verrucomicrobiota > Verrucomicrobiia > Opitutales > Opitutaceae > JANQRT01. The sequence goes on from JANQKI010000097.1 coordinate 19,972, forward strand.
TGTTTCCCAATATCTGATTATGCCGATCCTGGCATTTACCATGGCCAAGTTGCTGAATTTGTCAGACGCGGCAGCCATTGGAATCCTGATTGTGGCGTGTAGCCCTTCGGGAACCACATCGAGTCTTTTCAACTATTTCGCCAAAGGCAACTTAGCTCTCAGCATTTCTTTAAGCACCATCACGACTGGAGCGGCGTTGGTGGCTATGCCGATATTGCTCTCGATCTATGCAAGTCCTTTCACAAACAGCGAAATTCAGATCAATCAGGGAAAGGTAGTCGGATCGCTCTTAATCTGTCTTATCCCGGTCGTGTTTGGGATGTTACTTAAAGCCAAAAGCGAGCGCTGGGCGAAAAACATGGAAGAAACAGGCAGCGCGCTAGGGATTGGCGTTATCATCTTTCTTGTGGCTACGTGGCTTCCGCAGAATTTCGAAAAGATGATGGACCCGAAGCAAACGAATCCAGCCATCCTCATTTCCAGTATATTTTTGGGCTTGGGAGGGTTTCTTTTTGGGTACTACTTCAGCAGAGTTCTCGGAATGAATCCACGTAACAGTAGAACCGTTTCTCTAGAAACCGGTATCCAAAACGGCCCTTTGGCATTTGCTATCATCATATTAAGCTTCGGCGAGCTACACGGTCCCATTCTTTGGCCAGCTCTATTATATTCTTTTTTCATAGTGAATACTTCCACTGTAGTCACGTATTTGCTTCGTAAATACACACGAAAAGAATGGTTCCGCTATGAAAATGAGGTTGTCAAAAAGGAGCTTTTCACCCAAGGATGGTTAAAACCATAAAGAATACCCCCTCTTGACATCGGTTCACGCGACCAGCGTGTCGTTCCTCTACCTCAATACATTCAACCCCACATTGCGATGGTTAAAAAGACCAAGAATAGAAATGGTTCCTTCCTATACTGGTCAGCAGAAACATGGGCCTTTCTGACCTTGAGATTGTTTCTGGGCCTAAGATTCCTTACTGCCGGTTTTGGAAAATTTAAAGGCGAAGACGGAAGCGGATTCGGTAACTACTATGATGGATTTGTCGCCAACCAGTTGCAGACTTTTTCCAATACCGTTCTGCCCGACTTTCTCGCCTTCCTATTTATACACAGCCTTGGGTATCTAGAAATAATATTAGGCGTTCTTCTGTTGCTAGGTGTAAAGACCAAATACGTTCTGGCTTTATTTGGACTGACCTTTGTCGCTTTGGCTTTCGGCCTAATGCTCCTTTCCAACTCAGATGGAGTCACCAATATTGGCATTCATATCTTAATTACGGCGGCAGCCTTGTACTTTGTTAGGCATAACAAACTCGAGCTTAGGCGCTAAAACACCTCAAGTTTAATTAGTCTCGTACAATTGGCTAATCAAGTCGCTGTACTTCTCGTAGACGACATGCCGCTTGATTTTGAAGGTATTGGTCATCTCATCGCCGACTTCAAATGCTTTGCTCAACAATCGAACGCCATGGATATGCTCAAAGGACTTGAACCCGTTTTCTGCCGATATAAATCGTTTAACTTCTTTCGAAATTACTGATTTCGCGTCTTCTGAATCAGCTAGCTCACTTAGCTCTTTAAAGTCGAAATTCTTTTCCTTAAAGCCTTCAAGCGAAGGAACAACGAGCACAGCTAGTTGCTTTTGATCCTGCCCCACAACCATACACTGGTCCACATAAGGTGACTCACAGAGTTTAGCTTCAATTGGGACAGGCTCGATATTCTCTCCATTCAACAACACGATAGTGTCCTTGGAACGTCCCACAATCTTGAGACAATCGTTATAGGTGAATATTCCGATGTCGCCGGTGTTGAGCCAGCCATCTTTAAGAATGCGGCTCGTCGCGGCTTCATCCTTGTAATATCCTTTCATCACTTGGGGGCCCTTGATATGAATCTCGCCTTTCAAACCGCGCCCCTCGTTCTTATTTTTAGCGTTAGGAAAAAGAATTTCTTCTGTATTTAGATCAACAATACGTAAATCCGTATCTCGGTAAAGCGGCCCAATAGTTCCGATGACTAGTTTCTTTGAAGTTCTAACGCCAATTACTGGAGAAGTCTCCGTTAAACCATAGCCTTCAAGAACAGGTATTCCAATATAATTAAAAAAGCGATCTACATGTGGTTGCAAAGCCCCACCTCCCGAAACGGTCCCCTTAAAGCTCCCGCCCACAACAAGCCTCAGTTTTTCCAATACGACGGCATTTAATGCTACGTAAAACGGCAGAAATAGAAGGATTCTAAGAATATGAAGAACTCCTAAACACAAAGACTGCAGAAAATTTCTACCCGCCAAATCAATTGCTTTCCCCTGTAAAAAGAAGAGCGAATCCTTAACCATGTGAGAGCAAAAATATGCTGAATGAAATAGACCACGCCGTATCCAATGCGAGCCCTCAACATTTTTCATAATACGAAGGTAAAGATTTTCCCAAAGCCTTGGCGCAGAAGCCATCATCGTCGGTTTCACAATCTTAAGATCATCCCCAACCGTTCGGATACTCGTAAAGTATGTGCAACAGCCGTTGCTGATCGCTACCATTTGGAAGACCCTCTCGTAACTGTGCCAAACAGGAAGGATGGAGAGCAGACGATCGTCAGGCTCCAGAAGAAACGGAAGATTTCGAATCTGAGAGATCATATTCGCGTGAGTTAGCTGAACTCCCTTTGGCACACCCGTAGTTCCTGAGGTATAAATAACAGTGAAGAGATCTGAAGGTTGGATGTTCTTCATGCGATCCTCAACGCCACGCGCTCCACCATTTCTAAGCTCCTTGCCTTGCGAAACCAGATCGTACAGGCTCAAAACACCTTCGACCGGTTTGGCCTTTGGATCCATCAACACAACCTTCTCAACCTTTTCAAACTTGGGCATGAGAGGAATCAATCTGTCGAGAAGGCGCTTCGTCTCTACGAATATGATTCTAGAGTCCGAATGATTTACGATGTATTCAATTTCTGAGTTCGTGACATCTGTGCCTCTTGGAACATCAGCAGCTCCAATCATTAACGTAGCGTAATCGACAATGTTCCATTCGACCCGATTGTCAGACAGTAGAGCAACATGGTCTTTCGCCCTAATCCCTAGCTCGATTAGAGCTTCGCCGAGACAGAGACCGAATTCAAACAAATCACGGTAACTAACCGGTTGGTAAACGCCACTCCTGGATCGGGATGCAAAGGCAGGCAGCTCTCCGTACCTCTCAGCTGCTAAGCGATAGGTATCAGCAAGATTTTCTGCAACAACTCCGTTCACTTATGAATACAAGTAATTTTGGGGGTTAGGAAAATCATGAGAATCCAATGAATGACAGAGACGAAGACTGCCTTTCAAGCTAAAGATTCTGCGAAAGGCTTCTTGGAGCAGCGAGAGCGTTTCCAACGCCAAAGCCATGATGGTCTATTTTCAGGACTAATCTCTGAGCTACCATATCGCAAAAGGCCAATCAAAGGAGTTTTTTATTTTAGAAACCCCTATCATCAAAATTCGCTACCTAAAATCACATCGCCTAAGAGGCTCACTACTCAGTTATTTCCTTCCTAGTATTACAAGGATCACGGGAGACAGGAAACAGAACTTAATCCACTTTAGGCGCTAGTACTCATTCGTTTGATACACATCGCTCATTTACTGATAATTCACAACAAATCGTTTTCCCTACATAGACTCAACGTCGGTATATATGAGAAGATATTGTTGAAACTGATCCATCCAAGAACTCTTACCTGATGCGGCATATGAAAAACAGGACAACGAATTCCAACAAAAAGGGCTTCACGCTAATAGAGATTATGATCGCTGTCCTGATCATCGGCTTATTGGCAGCAATGGCTATTCCAGTATTCAAAGCAGTCGCTTCAAACTCTAAGGCTGGAGTGTTCGCAGCAGACGTAAGAATGCTTCAAAGAGTGATGGAAGAGTACACTATGGTCAACGGACTATACCCGCCTGACACATCGACGGGAGTCTGGCAGGCTGAATTCAGTGGCTGGGTATCTGAAGGGTTCTTTGAAGGCGACACTAGCCTCGGGGGATCATGGGATACTGAGTACGACGACAATGGCATAACGTCAGCCGTGGGTGTAGTTGATCCAACAGTAGACATTGCAGATCTAGTCAAAGTAGATCGAATTATAGACGATGGCAACCTAGCCACTGGTAAATTCCGTCAATTCGGAACCAGATTTTATTGGGTGATCGAGGAATAAGAAGCCTTTAAAATTTAGATATTCTGCGGGCCGGAACTATTGGATTCCAAGATCCTAAAGAGTCTCGCTTTCCCTCGATATTCCAAGGGAATTTTTTCAAAATCCCCATCTTCGTTCAAAGGACCTTCATAGACGGGAGTTCCATTTTTATCCCTAATAGTCAGGGTTCTAGAGTTGCCTCTTTTATTGTAGTCTAAACTGCTCGTTAGATCTTCATATTTGATGGCTCGATTTCCAATCTCCATCATAATTCGCGAAGCGCTTTGATTTTCGTTATTTGTATTTGGTTTCAATCGGTGGATACGCTCACGCGCCTTCTCGATGTTTTCCTCCATCCGCTGACTCCACTTCTTCAGTTCCTCGGGATTAAATTTGTATTCAATATTTCCATCTACGTTACCAAATGACTTCAAAGGCAAGTGGAAATCGTGGCTTCCTTCCCACTTCCAAATCTTAGACTGATGCTTTGGACGGGAACCAAGAATAATGTTGGCCTCTTGCGACTGTCCTTTCCTTAAGAGAGTCACGACTACACTTTCTTCGGGATTCTTAGAACGAACAAGAACTCCTATCTGCTTGGTTCCTACCAAGATCTGATCGTCGAATTTAAGAAGTATATCATATTCTTGGATACCAGCTTTATCAGCAGGGCTGTCTGCATCAATCCTCTCCACAACTAATCCAACATCAGGATCAATGTCCAATTGGGCAGCCGTTGCAGGATGTATCGTAGAGACGTAAACGCCCAAATAAGCCTCCAATTCCTCTTCGGTTTGAGCTTTTCCGTCCTCAGCAACGGAAAGCGTGTAAGAACAGGCCAGCAAAATAGCGATTTTTAAAAAGAGTTTCATTAGAAAGCCTCCGGTTAATAAGAATTTGCGGGTACAACAACTATCTCTTCGCTAGGGCTCCAAATTGTATAGCGAGAGGTTCCATTATTATTTTCCAACACTTGCGTATCCATATATCGAATATGAATGTTTCTGAAAAGCTCATCGTCTCCCAAAGAGTAGATAGGACCTTGATCGGCTGCAACAACGACCCTGTAGTCTTCAACTTTGCGATAATCTTGCAAAGGTTCGCTCAAAACTGGAGAGGCTACCTCCATGCGAAATTCCTCGGGCTCAATAGTAGCTAATTCTTCCCTAGCATCCTGAGGCAAAAGCGAACTCCAAAATGTCCAGCAGACCGCAATTGTAGCAGCAGCTCCAGCCAACAGCGGCCATGAAAATTTCCGAATCGATATCACTTTCTTCGATTCATGAACCGATGCAAGCTCCTCGGCTATTCGCTCCTCTAGCTCCCTAGAAGGAGCTTTCGGTGACAGACGAGTCAAAACGTTTTTCAATTCTTTGTCGTCAAATTCCATTCTTTCATCCCTTTCAGTTTCGTCTTTAAAGTAGCCAGACCGTAGCGATATCTTGAAGCTGCTGTGTTTTGGGAAATTTCCAGGGCCTCTCCTATCTCATTAAAGGTCAATTCTCCCCAAATTTTCAATACAACAACCTCTCGCTGCAAATCCGGCATTTCCTGGATCGCTTGTTGTGTTGCTTCGACTAGCTCCTCATTTTCCAGCGACCGATCAAAGTAATCAGCTTCTCGTATGATAAACTCATAGGAAGCAGATGATTCTTCTCTTCGAGCCCGTCGCCGATTCTTTCGCAACCAATCCAAAGCTGCCCAACGAACGCAGCCAAAAAGGCAGCTCACGGCATTTTTGTTGAATCTATGCCGCTGTTTCCAGAAACGCGTAAAAGCGTCCTGAACGATGTCTTCCGCATCAGCTTGATTTTTGGCATACTGTCGCGCGAACAAAAGCATTTTGCTTCCATACTGGGTGTAAAGCTCTACCCAATTTTCTGTATTTGGAGAAGCCACAAAGCGTTATCGACCATTGGTCTTCATGATTGTAACGAAGCCCATGCTGAAATTTGTCTAAGCAAGCTGCAAAAACTATTAAATACCTCAAAACTGTCGTGTTTGCAGCAAAACCAGAGTGCAGGCCCGTAAAACACCAATCCCTTCTTTTACGAGAGCATCCTCGTGAAGGGACGACTCAGTACCAGGATTAAAGATGACCCGTCTCGGCTTCTTCTCCAATATTCCAGGCAGCAAACCATCAAGCCTCTGAGGCCCAACATACAAAGTAACCGTATCAACGGGATCCGGAAAATCTAGCAAGGTTTTCCAACATTTGACTCCCAGAACCTCGGGAGCAGACGGAGCGATAGGAAAAACCGCGTACCCGTTAGCCATCAGCATTTCCTGAGCTTTAAACGAATACCGTCCAGGCTTAGGGCTCGCTCCAAGAATAGCTACCGATTGTCGGTAAGATTGCATACAAAAGGCGAAGAGCAAGCTATCGTAAAATGCAGCAAAAGCAAGCTCCCGAAAGGCAACATATCAGCTTGCAGAGCCTCATTCGACTAGAACATCATAACAACCCATATGCCAGAAGAAGCCCCTCCCAACATCTTTCTCTTTATTACAGATCAGCAGCGCTACGATACCATAAAGTCATTAGGCTATGAATACATGGAGACGCCTAATCTCGACCGCCTCGTAAACGAGGGCGTAGCCTTTACACAGTGTCATGTCACGGCTCCGTCGTGCGCCCCCTCAAGAGCCAGTCTGTTTACGGGATTGTATCCACATTCTCACGGCATATTGAAGAATGCGGATCGTTGGCGTCATTCTTGGGTGGAAACCCTAGCTAAAACCTATTACTGCGTGAATATAGGGAAGATGCACACTTGCCCAATGGATACGCCATTAGGCTTTCATGAACGCTATGTCGTGGAAAACAAAGATCGTTTCCTTGAAGAGCGCTACTTCTACGACGAGTGGGACAAGGCGCTACACGCCCGAGGATTGGTCAAACAGCAACGGGAACTTTATCGGCAACGCCCAGACTACAGAGAAAGAATGGGAGCATTCGATTGGGAACTGCCGGAAGACATGCAATCCGACATGTTTGTTGGCAACACGGCAAAGTGGTGGCTTCAAACAAAACCCAAACCTGACAAGCCTCTTTTCATGGAAATTGGTTTCCCGGGTCCTCATCCGCCTTACGATCCCACAAGTCGCTTTATCGAAAAGTACAAAGGAAAAGACCTGCCTCTGCCTCAAATCAAACAAGAAGACGTTGAAGGTCAGCCCCAAGCTTTTAAAGATCTCCGACAACATAACTTCGAAGTAGACCACGACTCTGTTGTTCACCTGGACAATCCCGACCAAGATACGCTGCAGCGCCTTTGGGAATACTACCTGGCCAACGTATCAATGATAGATGAGAAGATTGGGGAAATTTTGGATACGCTTGAAGCGAGAGGCTATCTTGAAAACGCCATTATCCTCTTCACGAGCGATCACGGCGAAGCTTTGGGAGAACATGGTCACATACAGAAGTGGACCATGTATGACTGCGTTACACGCGTTCCTCTAATCGCTTGGTCGCCAAAGCTCTTTCCCGGAGGGAGAAAGCTGGATGGCCTATGCCAACTGATGGACGTCGGAGCAACGATTCTGGACCTCGCCGGTATAGAAAGACCAGAATGGATGGCTGCAGATACGCTATTGCCAGCGCTGAAGGGAGCAGAGCATCAGGGTCGTCCTTTCGTCATAGCAGAACATGGTCGTGACATGTTTTTGAATACAATAGAATTTGTTACGATGATCCGAAATCAACGATGGAAGCTAGTCCACTTTCTTGATAGACAATATGGCCAACTCTTCGACTTGGAAACAGATCCAGCAGAGGAAATAAACCTTTGGGATAGTCAAGGTCACGCTGAAACAAAAGAAAGGCTACTTCGCGAACTATTTGAATTTAGAGTCAGAAGCGGCTACCAGACAAGGACCTTATGGCAAGAAGTTAGATAAGCTGCAGTACAAATGCTTTAATGCGAATAGCTTCCAATCCCCCCTTGGGGTTTAGATCGTTGGTTCTCTCTCGCAGCAAGGATTCTTCTAAAACTCGTGTAACGTTTCTCAGCAGGACGAGATTAAGATAGACTTAAATTCTCTGTTCTAGGAAAAGCACTCAAACGTCCAGATCCGAAGACAACCAAACAAAGCGCAACAATTTCAAATGACAATATCAGGTAAACGTCCCGTTCTCCTAGTCATCCGTGATGGCTGGGGAGCTAACCACAACACTGACCATGACGCGTTCAACGCCATCAAGCTCGCCCACACGCCGGTATCAGATGATTTAACGGCCAAGTGGCCAAGAACAGAGCTTGCCGCCTGCGGGTTAGACGTCGGCGTTCCTCCCGGCGTGATGGGAAACAGCGAAGTCGGTCATCAGAACATAGGAGCGGGACGCATTGTTGATCAGGAGGTCGTGCGTATTACCAAAGCCTTTGAGACGGGCTCCATCAGTGAAAACGAAACGCTTGAGCAGACGTTCGAAAAGGCGAAATCGGGAGGAAAGCTTCACTACATGGGTATCGTATCCGATGCAGGAGTACACGGATTGCTGGAGCACCTTTACGGCTTGCTGCGTGAAGCCAAAAAGGCCGGAATTGATCAGGTTTACATCCACGCTTTCACTGACGGCCGAGACACTCCGCCGAAAAGCGGCAAGGGCTACATCGAAGAACTCGAGAGAAAGTGCGAAGAAATCGGTCTGGGAAAAATCGCTTCAGTCTGTGGACGTTTCTGGTGCATGGATCGAGACAATCGGTGGGATCGTGTATCCAAAGCTTATTACATGCTCACTGGAAAGGAAGCAGAGTCAAAAGCTTCTAGCGCCGTCGAAGCGGTCGAAAGCTATTACGACAACCCAATCGACCATTCGCGCCAAGGCGACGAGTTCATCATACCAACATGGGTGACTGACAGCGAGGGATCTCCTATCGCCACAATCGAACAAGGGGATTCCGTTATCTTCTACAATTATCGAGGAGATCGCCCACGAGAGATAACCAGAGCCTTTATCGAGGACGGCTTCGACGAATTTGATCGTGGTGAAAAATTGGATATTTTCTACGTCGCAATGACAGAATGGAAGGCAGGTCTCTGCGAAAATGTAATTTTCCGCAAGCCTCCCAAAATGCCAAACATGTTGGGAAGCTATCTTGCTGAAAAAGGCCTGAAGCAATTCCGTTGCGCTGAAACCGAAAAGTACCCCCACGTAACGTTTTTCTTCAACGACTACAGGGAAGACCCTTTCGAAGGAGAAGATCGCGCTATGGCCAATAGCCCGAAAGTAACTACATACGATCTAGCTCCAGAAATGTCCGCCGAAGAAGTTAAGGAGCTTACCAAGGATGCTATCCTCTCGAATTCATACGACTTCATCTTAGTAAACTTCGCTAACCCCGACATGGTTGGCCACACAGGAAACCTGGAAGCAGTTAAGCAAGCTTGCACGAAAGTTGATAGCTGTATTGGACAATTGCTTACAGCTATTGACTCGGTAGGAGGTGTTGCTCTTGTCACTGCCGACCACGGTAACAGTGATCAAATGTGGGATCCTTCGGTCAATGGTCCTCATACGGCCCACACCCTAAATCCTGTCGAACTAGTGATCTACGGCAAAGGCTGCGAACAGCTTTCCTTAATCCAAGAAGATCGACGGCTAGCCGATATAGCTCCAACCGTCCTGAAATTGATGGGGCTTGAGCAACCAACAGAGATGACAGGTGTTTGCCTGATAGCGAATTAGAACCTCGCCAAGCTGGGAGGAACTTGCTTTCACTCTGAAACGCATCGAAAGCTGATACGGACTGATAAAAACGGCAGAGAGGCTTGTCCCCAAACTTCCGCGCTTGCTAATCAAAAATCGAATCCTAACTGAACGCCTCCCGGTCTCCTAAAATTGGATACGTCTAGAGGAGGAGCCGCTTTATCGAGTTTATATTTTCGAGCGTTAACGCGAAACATGGAATGAATTTGCTCCGCAAAAATTCCGTCTCCCGTCATTCTTGCCCCAAACCGAGCATCGTCTAGCTTGCCTCCCCGGGTGTCTCTAATGCGAGATTCAACCTTGCTAGCTTTATTCGGGTAGGTTCGCTTTACCCAATCCAAAAACAGCTCCTTCATGCCGAATGGAAGCCGCAAAAGAATATGCCCTGCAAACATGGCTCCAGCTTCGTAACAAGCTTTAAGAATACCAGGAATCTCATGATCGTTGAGACCGGGGACAACGGGAGCTACTAGAATTCCCACTGGAACTCCGGCTGCGGATAATTCGCTAACTGCTTCCAACCGACCATGAGGAGAGCTGGTCCGAGGCTCCATTTTCCTAGCAAGATCCGTATCCAAAGAATTGATTGACAGAAGAACGTGACAGAGCTGACGACGAGCCATGTCCGTGAAAATATCGATGTCACGCGTCACAAGGCGGTTTTTCGTGACGATCCCAACTGGATTTCGAAAATCGTAGAGCACTTCTAGACACTGTCTTGTCAACTTAAGCTTTCGCTCGATGGGCTGATAGCAATCCGTTACGCCACTCATGGCCAGCATTTGCGGCTTCCATTTCGATACAGATAGCTCGGAGCGAAGCAGTTTTGCCGCATCTCTTTTGACCATGATCTTCGACTCGAAATCTATTCCGGCAGAAAAACCTAGGTATTCATGAAATGGACGCGCATAGCAGTAAGAACATCCGTGTTCACAACCTCGATACGGGTTAACGCTAGCCGTAAATGGAATGTCGGGGCTGGAATTATACGCGATGATCGACTGAGTTGAGTCGTCAAGAAACTGAGTCGAAGGGCACGGCCTCTCATCGGGCGGCACATCATCGCTCCATTCGAAGCCAAGCGACTCGAATCGATTGCGCGGATTGCTCGCAGCTCCCCGCCCCTTGATTTGTTCCCTCTCCATTCGGGCTCCAGTTTCGATTAACGAATCCCTTGTTTCAATCCGAAAAAACGATATTCTACCGAAAGCCGTAAAGGCAGGAAAGAAAACCTGCTATTCATTTATGTACTGTTAAATTTGATACATCCAGTAGTCGAAATACTGATTAAGATTAGCGAAACTGGTTTCGTAAAAAGGTCGTGGCCGATAGCTTTACAGGCAAGACTGGCCCATCTAAGCTGCGGAAAAGATAGGAAAGGGCTCCTATTCCTGAATTCACCTAGCTATGGTCACGACACGCCATTCACTCTTTTCCGACGATCAAGCCGACAACCTGCAAGCTTTGGCCGCCGAAATCGCCCCGAGGGTTAAAGAAATTAGACAAAGGGACGGTCGCGTAACCCCTTTTGATCCGAATCGTATTTACATGGCCATCGAAAAGGCTAGCCAAGCAACGGGAGAATTCGATGAAGCCGAAGCTGCCCGAATAACCGCCTCCACGATAAGGAAACTCGGCAGGGATAGCGAAGCCAGACGTTCATTCATACCAAGTATTGAATACATCCAAGACCAGGTGGAAGAAACGCTCATGGAGTCCAGCTGGAAAAAGACGGCCAAAGCCTACATTCTTTACCGGAGCCAACACGAAACGCTTAGAGAACTAAAAATTCGGCAGGACAGCGCCACAATCGAAGGCTACTTAAACAAAAGTCATTGGAAAACCAAAGAGAACGCTAACATGAGCTACTCGCTCCAAGGCTTGAACCAAACCCTTTCGAGCAAGTTGAGCAAAACCTATTGGTTACGCAATGTGTATTCCACCCGCATTCGAGAAGCCCACGAAAGAGGCGATCTACATATTCACGATTTGGGCCACATCAGCGTCTACTGCGTTGGATGGGATCTCCAGGATCTTTTGCTTAAAGGCTTTAAAGGAGCGAGTGGCAAGGTCGCCGCAGCGCCAGCGCGTCACTTGAGATCGGCCCTAGGCCAAATCGTCAACTTCCTCTATACCATGCAAGGCGAAGCTGCCGGCGCCCAGGCGTTCTCAAGCTTCGACACCTATATCGCCCCATTCGTGAAGGCAGACAACCTTGATTACCAGCAGGTCAAGCAAGCCATGCAGGAGTTTCTCTTCAACATGAATGTACCCACGCGCGTTGGCGGACAATCTCCTTTTACTAACATAACGCTCGATATCGTCTGCCCAGACCACATGGCCTTTGAACAGGCCATCGTTGGTGGCGCAAGACAATCCTTCCGCTATGGAGATTGTCAGCATGAAATGAATCTCATCAACCGCTCCTTTTGTCAGCTCATGAGTGAAGGCGACGATGAGGGACGGCCCTTTTCCTTCCCCATTCCTACCATTAACATTGGGGCCGACTTCGATTGGGATAACGAGGAACTCGATCCTCTGTGGCAGATGACCGCCAGGTTCGGCATCCCCTATTTCGCGAACTTCGTGAATTCGGATATGGCGCCGGAGGACACGCGTAGCATGTGTTGTCGCCTTCGTTTGGATACATCCGAATTGAAAAGAAGAGGAGGCGGCCTATTCGGCGCATCTCCACTCACTGGCAGCTTGGGAGTAGTGACGATCAATATGCCAAGACTCGGGAAGACATGCGGCAATTTGACCATCCTCAAAAAACGCTTGGCTCGGCTAATGGGCATCGCCAAGGAAAGTCTCGAGACTAAGCGGAAACTGCTCGAAAGGCTGACGGATCGAAACTTGTACCCATATTCTAACTACTATCTTAGAGATATAAGAAAACGCTTTGGAAAAAGCTGGATTAATCATTTTTCCACCATCGGCGTGCTGGGCATGAACGAAGCTTGCCTCAATTTCCTTGGGAAGGACGTTGGCACATCAGAGGGCCAGGATTTCGCAATGCAAATTCTCGATTTCATGAATGATCGCCTTGAACAATATCAAGCTGAAACCGGGAATCTCTACAATCTCGAAGCCACTCCGGCAGAGGGAACTTCCTATCGTCTGGCCACGCTCGATAAGCAACGATTCGGCCACAACATCGCTTGCGCTAACTTTGCTCGCTGGACGCTTGGAGAAGCGACCTTCTACACGAACTCTTCGCACCTGCCAGTCAACTACACCGAGGACCCCTTCGAAGCATTGGAGCTGCAGGATGAACTCCAGACCAGATATACCGGAGGAACCGTTCTGCATCTCTTCCTTGGCGAAAGCGTGACCGATATCCAATCGCTTAAGTCTTTCATTCGAAAAGTCGTCGAAAACCATCGACTGCCTTACTTTACCGTAACTCCGACATTTTCCGTGTGCCCATCTCACGGATACCTAAGTGGACAGCAGAATACCTGCCCAAGATGCCATGGCGAAACGGAAGTATACTCGAGAGTGGTCGGCTACCTCCGCCCAATCGCAAACTGGAACAAGGGTAAATGCCAGGAGTTCCAAAAGAGGAAGCTGTACAGAATCCGGGAAGAAGCGCCATGCTAGTAGCAGGCATGCATCGCTCCACGCTTGTCGATTTTCCAGGGAAAGTCGCCTGCTCGCTCTTCACCCAAGGATGCAACATGCGTTGTCCTTGGTGCCACAATCACAAGCTTATACCAGGCAAATCTCAAGCCAGTAGTTTTTTTCTAGATACCGTTAATATATGTAATGTGATTCTGACCCGAAGCAGCCTGCTGGACGGCATAGTCATTAGCGGTGGCGAACCCCTGATTCACAAGGATTTGGAGCCTCTTTTAAGACGCTTCAGGACGACCAAGCTACTAATCAAGCTGGATACGAACGGATCCTATCCAAAACGTCTCGAAGCATTGCTGGATGCCAACCTTGTAGATTACGTGGCTATGGATCTCAAGGCGGTCCCAGACAATCGGCTAGACTACGCCTATGTCACGGGCGGCTTTCGCAATACAGCATCTATTACTAAATCCATCGAAATCATAGCTGCCAAGGCTCCTGAAGCGGAATACCGCACTACCGTTTTGCCAGGATTTCACAGCCTGGAAATGCTTAGCGAGATGGCCGATAAGTTGCCAGATCGCTGGCCCTATTACCTCCAGCTTTTCACGCCGCGCGACGCTTGGAAAAAGGAATGGCGAAACGCGCTCGAATGGACAGATAAAAAACTGAAGGCCTTGGCCACAACACTCGCAGCCGAACACCCGACAAAGACGATTAGGGCTCGGGCACATAGATAAGAGTAGACCCTCGCTTTCAGAAAGCGAGGGTCTACTCTTCTAAAGCGAGAAAACGCAATTCAAGCTCGAATACTTCGACTAGGCTCATGCCGGTGCCACCGGCCTTTCCGGAAACAACGGCTCCGTAAAGCCTGGTTCCAGCCATATGACAATCGCTGCGTCAGCGCTGCCAGCGGCAAACTGTGGCGCCTCAACTTGGGAGTTCTCAGCAGTGATATCAGAAGAGCTACTTTCAGTCTTTCTCAGCCGGAGACAACCCAGGTCAAGTGGCGAAGCCTCGTTGACTTTTTCTTAACGGAATCAAAACTCGATCGTAACAAATCAGCAGATACAGCAAGCTCCAACTGCATGTATGATATTAATAGATATATTCGAAAGGAGAAGCCCTCCCACCCCTATCTATTTTAAGGTCGCCAATTGAGCGCAAACCTCCCCAGCTTTAGCCGTAGCGCTCGACGTATTTGGCCAACCTTAGGCTTCCTCTTCCACACACTAGAAAAGCGAGAGGGTTATCTGCTGGTCGATGCTATCGTCATAGTCTCGTAGCTCGGACTCGCGATCCTTTCTTCCAGCACCTCTATTTCCACACTTTCAACCCACGCCCTACCAGGCCCTTCTATTGTAAGCCCATAATTAAATTCCTGAGCCGAATCCGGTATCCACATCTCAAGTTCAGCTTCGCGCCAATCGGGATGGAGAATCTTTTTCTGACCCTGCACCTTCTGGAAGTACAACGTATCTCCATTAGCATCCTTGGCATAAGCCCTAAATCCAACCTCCAAAGATCTGATACTGGCTTCGATATGAGCTCGGATTCGAACCTTCTTCCCTCGGTAATCAGATAAATCCATCCGATCTAAGTCCAATATCGCTTCAGATCTAGCAGAATCAAATGGAGTCGAGAAACCGGTCAGCTTGAGATAGCGCAGCGATTCGTTTGCAGGTTCGGCTTCCTCACCCGTCATCGAGTACACGAAGGAAGCGGCAAAAGCGAAAACACCTAAAGCGGAATAGATAGGATTTCGTTGCTTGCTTTCCGAAATCAAGCGTATCCGCTCTTTCAATGCGCCATTCTTTCGATTGCCTAAAAGGCAAAGGGCATTCGCTGGACTGGGCACTCCCATACGGCTTTGGCGCAGCACTTGGAGCAGGGTGAATCCATACTCTTTAGCTGTATCCACACAAACACTATCAATTACTTCTTGATCACAGGCCTGCTCCATAGTGGTCTTGAATTGACGCAATACAAGCCAAACAAGCGGGTTGTACCAATGCAGATAACAAACCAGCAATAAGAGATGATGTAAGAATAGATCACCCCTACGGTAGTGGGTCAGCTCATGCAAGAATACGCACTTCATCTCTTCCCTCGAAAGCTTTTCCACGCAAATGGCTGGTATGATTATTCGCGGATTGAGAATCCCACCTATGCCTGGTGTCTTTACATCCTTTGAAACAAGCAGCGGAACATTGGCATGAATGCCATAACGTTGACGGGTCTCTTTAAATAGATCGTAGAGATGGCCCCTCGTATGCTTGGTAGACCTTCGTAGAAATCGTCTCAGCCGAATAGCATTTGAAGCAAGGTGTACCGACATTCCTATTACACCAATAATCCAAACGCAAAGTAGGACGGTTTCCCAAGAAACATTGATCTGCGTAGCAAGCACCAGATCATCTTGATCTCGGAAACGAGGGAGGATGGTCTGACCAAAGCCGGAATCCACGACTCCCTTGCGGATTATTTCAGTCCAAGCTGATGGTTGCAGTTTGTCATGCAGATTGAATACACTGCCACTAAAGGGCATGGCGAAGGGGAACGCCAAACGAAGGATGAGAATGGCCCAGGCCCAGCAAAGTATGCGGGGGGTAAGCCAGCGTTTTAGAAGAGGGGTAGCAAGAAGAAGCAGCAGAGCCAGCAAAGCGAATCTTATTGATGCATCCCAATATGCCCAAAAAAGATCCGCCATATCATTTTCCTTTCTCTTCCAGCATTTTTCTCAAATCGTTGATTTCCTTATCTGACAAATCTTCACTTTCGAGAAAGTGAAGCATCATAGGAGCGACTTCGCCTCGAAACACTTTCTTCAGAAAGTGTTGGCCTTCCTCGCGCCTGCACTCGCTCTCGCTTAGAAGGGAGCGATAGATATTGGCTCTGCCTTGTCGTTCGGAAGCAATGATTCCTTTGGATTCGAGGCGAGTGAGAAACGTGTTCACCGTTTTCTGTTTCCACTGATCATGCGGGAGCAGTCCTAGCACCTCAACCGCCGTCATTGGCTCGTGATCCCACAACACCTTCATTACTTCCCACTCAGCATCGGATATTTTTGGTCCTTTATTCATTTCTGTATGGGAAAAGCAGCAATAGACTACAATTGTAGGATCATGTCAAGGGTCGATCTGCAAAAGTCTGGGGCAGTCTGCCCAAGCAAAGTCTCTCCCCAAAAGGATTGATACGCTCCCCCGAGGGTAAGTTCCAGACTAGGGGCGAATAATCGACGAATCGGATGAATCGAGCTCGTCGATCAGCAGTTGGGCAAACCGCTGGCTGTACTCTTGCCGCCCTTTTTGATTTAGGTGGTAAATGGTGTCGTGCAGAAAATCCTTTTCCACAGGGAGTTTTTCCAAGTCTCCCGCAATCTGAATACCGTTTTCAGCCAAGTTTTCCTTCAATTGACGAAGAGATGTAAAATAGGCTGGTTCGCCCTCATCGTCCTCCCGATTTCGAACTAAGATAGGCCAGGTAAACAGCAGAGACATTCCCTCATCTTTTGCCAGTCGTCTAAGATTCTCGAAATTCTGTAGAAATATTTTGGATATATCAGATTGAAACTCGTATTTGATATCTTGATTGAAAACGCGCCCTTCGTTGGACTGCATATCACCAAGGCGATTGACTGCGGTGTGCTGGTATTTCGGGCTGAAGGTACCACTGCTCCAGACTGCTTTGGCCTCCTCGATGAATTTGTCCGCATCTTCTCTTCTGAATTCGTATTTTGGTGGAACGCGTGATTTAAGCAGTTTAGCAAAGGTTCCGAGTAGAACACGCTCAGGATCAGTGGATAGGAAAAAATCAACCGACTCCCTTGTCGAGAGCGTATCCATAAATTCCTGATTCCAGACAAGCAAATTATGCGTACTCCAGTTATCGAATCTGTGATCCTCATAATAATAGGAGATTTCAAGTGGAAGAACTATCAGATCACCCGACCGACCGACTTTACTTAGCAGTCGAATATGGTACTCGAAAGGCAAACCCGCGTGAGTGGACAGGTTAAGCGTCGTTCTTCTTGTTAGCCGTCTGATCATTTGGGAGTCATAACCAAATAATCCATTGGAACCCGCCAGGATAATGATTCGATTTGAATCAGTATTGTTCTGAACTATGTATTCCTTTACTTTGGACACTTTAGGAACCCAGACCTCTGACCAAACCTTGGAATCCCGCTGATAGAAATACACAAGAGAATACCCGCCCATGGTCGTAGCAAAAACGAGAAGCAGTACTAAAACTCTCTTTGTTAGATCGCTCATCTAAAACTGGAAATAAAGAAATGGGCTTTCCTCAGTATTAAAAGAACTGAGACAAACAATTGCGCACATGAAACCAGCTAAAGCATAATATTTAAGCATAGCTCTATTAGATAACTCATTCGTCTCTAGGCGAGTAGCAAGGCTTTTGACGGAAGGAAGGAGAAGGCAAAGAAGCAGTGACATGAATACAAAAATTGTCGCCTTGATCCCGATGTAAGATTGGATTTGGAGGGAATTGAGGAAACCCATATCATGCAGCGTCCAGATTTGAGTCTGATTGGAAAAGGTTTTCAGCAAGTCGAATATCCCTTCATTAAAAGGAACGGTGTTAAAAAAGAGAGCCTGGTAGAAATGCATCGCTCCGGTTAGCGTTTCAGCCCTAAAAAATATCCAAAGAACGGATACGACTAAAAACGTTAGCAGGCATTTTACTATAGAGAGTCTTCCTAAGCCTGGGTTATCTTTTGTTTGGAAGACGCTTCGAAAGAGATGGTTAAAGGATAGCAGCAGACCATGAATGCCTCCCCATAAAACGAAATTCCATCCAGCGCCGTGCCAGAGACCTCCGATCAGCATCGTGACCATTAGATTGGCATAACGCCTCGGAATTCCCTTTCGGTTTCCGCCAAGTGGTATATAAAGAAAATCACGAAGAAATCGAGATAAGGTGATATGCCATCGTTTCCAAAAATCGATAAAGCTAGAGGCCTTGTAGGGGGAGTCGAAATTGAATGGCAGTCTAATACCGAACAGAAGCCCCAATCCCACCGCCATGTCCGAGTATCCGCTGAAATCGAAATAAAGCTGCAGGCTGTAAGCAAACATGCCAATGAGTGCAGCCCACGTTCCAAAAGCTTGACCTTCTTCGGCGTATTGAAAAACCGGATCGGCATATTCCGCCAAGTTATCCGCTAGGACGATTTTCTTAAACAGTCCGGCAACGAAAACCAGAACTCCAATGCTGACCATTTTCTCGAGTTCAGGTCGCTCACGCGAACTGGTGAATTGAGGTACCATTTCCCCATAGTGCACAATAGGTCCAGCAATCAACTGGGGGAAGAATGTGACAAATATTGGATACCTAGCCAGATCGATTTTCTCTATTTTCCCTTTGTACACCTCGACAATAAAGACGATCTGCTGAAATGTGAAAAAGGAAATGCCTAGAGGCAAAGAACGAGATTTTGCTTCATAATCAGTCTGAAAAAATGTATTCAGATTTTCTATAAGAAACGCCGAGTATTTATAGAAAACAAGAACACTTAAATTGAGTATGATAGCCGCTATCAAGAGAAATAGACGGCAACCCTTTAGCGACTTGCAGTTATCGCTGGATAACGCCCAGCCAATAGAAAGGTTCACTACGATCGAGGCGAGAATGATAATCAAATAACTTGGATTCCACCAGCCGTAGAAGAAAAGCGAGGCGAAGGTAAGAATTCCCACACGCAATAAATTCGAAGGAAGCAATGCTCCCTGCAAATAAACGAGGGCTATGACGACGGGTAGAAACCCGAACAGGAATTCCGGCGAAATGAAGAGCATCGAACAACGATCAGCTCGAATACTCGCCAGCCGCTAGTTGGCCGTCAAGGGTTTGGGAAAGTCGGCAAAGGAATCCGACTCAAGAAGAGCCTTTCAATCCGCTGACGAGGGATGAAATGGTGGATTTGGCGTCGCCGTAAATCATCCGTGTGTTCTCCATAGTGAACAGCTTATTGATGAGGCCGGAAAAGCCTTTGCCCTGACCACGCTTCAAGCAAAAGACCGTTTTTGCCTGATGAGCTTCGATGATTGGCATACCGTAAATCGGACTCGTCTCGTCTTCCGAGGCAGCCGGATTGACGACATCATTTGCTCCAATGACAATCGCCACATCAACGGTTGGCATAAGCGGGTTAATTGAATCCATCTCCACAAGCTGCTCATAAGGAACATCGGCCTCAGCCAAAAGCACGTTCATGTGCCCAGGCATGCGCCCCGCAACGGGATGGATGGCGAAGTTCACTTCAGCCCCATTCTCTTCAAGCAATTCTCCAAGCTCCTTGACAACATGCTGAGCTTGAGCAACTGCCATTCCGTATCCAGGAATGAATACGACTGAACTCGCTGCTTCGAGGACATAATAGGCATCGTCAACGCTAATCGCTTTAGGCTCTGCGCCATCATCATCTCCGCCTTTTTGGCTAGTGGCTCCAAAACCACTGAAGAGAACGTTGCCCAGAGTGCGATTCATGGCCTTACACATGATCACTGTCAGAATAAAGCCACTCGCTCCTACCAGACAGCCAGCCACGATCAACACATTGTTCCCGATAACGAAACCGGCTGCAGAGGCTGCCAAACCTGAGCAACTATTCAGAAGAGATATCACGACCGGCATGTCGCCCCCGCCAATCGGCATGACTCCCATAAAACCGAATACCAGCGAAAAACCAATCCCAGCGAGAAAAAGTTTGTAGGCCAAATCCAAGTCGCTCGACCAAGTGAAAGCTACCCCGAGTCCTAGAATCGCTAGAAGGATAAGCAGATTGAGAGCTTTCTGTCCTGGGAACACAGTAGCTCGACCCGAGAGGATTCCCGATAACTTGCCGTAGGCATAGAGGCTACCGGTGAAAGTCACTCCACCGATCAATAAGGCAACGAATATAACAAATGAACTGAAAAACGAGGGTGCTCCCAAATCCTCCAAATAAAGCGCCCAACCGATATTTCTAATCTTTTCGAATTCCGTCCAGGCGACGAGCAAGCTGGCCAAACCTCCGAAACCATTGAACAGGGCGACCAATTCGGGCATGGCTGTCATCTTCACCATCCTAGCAGCTACAGCTCCAATTCCCGCCCCAACTAAGATACCAATGATAATCCACTGATAGGATAAAATATCTCGGTCAAGAAGGGTGATGACCACCGCCAAAAGCATTCCAAGACCACTAATGATATTGCCTCTCCGAGCCGTATCAGCTGAACCCAGCATCTTAATACCAAACACAAAGAGCGTTGCGGCGATTACGTAGGCCAAATTGATTACATCATCCGAACTCACGGCAGCAAGCAGATCCAAAGTAAAGAAAGAGAAGAAGCGATCCATGGCAGCCAGTTATTTATCTTTCTTCTTAAACATCTGAAGCATCCTGTCCGTGACGAGATAGCCACCCACGACGTTGATAGTCGCGAACACCAGAGCTAACAAGCCGAGTATCATGCCAATGGAGCCTTTCTCTCCGATTCCAGTCGCTAGAATGGCTCCAACAATGGTGATACCAGAAATGGCATTGGCCCCCGACATCAAAGGAGTGTGAAGTTGGGACGGGACTTTGGATATAAGTTCAAGCCCGAGGAACGCGGCCAGAACAAATATGAAGAAAAGCAATACAAGATCCATTTTCTAAATTATGAGGTAAAAATTAAGAAGTAAGAATTTTCGCATTCTACCTGAAGCTTTCATGCGCAATTGCTCCGCCGTGAGTTATAATACAGCCTTTCTGGATCTCGTCTTCTAAATCAATCTTGAGTGTTTTAGTCTCCTCGTTCCAGAAATGCTCAACAAAATTGTATAAATTCGATGAATACATTTGACTAGCATGTACAGCAACCCCGCCTTCAAGCGTGCCTATACCGATGATACGTGGTCCATTCGGCAATTTGACTTCCTCGTCCAGCTTGGAGCCTTCCACATTTCCTCCAGACTCCACAGCCAAATCGACAACAACACTTCCGTTTCGCATGCCAGAAAGCATATCCGCAGTAACAATACGCGGAGCAGGACGGCCGAAAAGCTTGGCGGTTGTAATAACGATATCGGATTGAGCGCACACTTTCGCCATGCCCTGTCGTTGCTTCTCGATCTGCTCCGGAGTTAGTTCTTTGGCGTAGCCCTGATCTGTCTGGCCGGTTTCGCCAAGATCGATCTTAACGAATTTCGCTCCAAGCGACTTTACCTGCTCTTCGACCACGGGTCGCGTATCAAAAGCTTCAACACGGGCCCCTAAACGCTTAGCCGTAGCAATTGCCTGAAGACCAGCAACTCCGACACCGATGATGAAGACCCGAGCCGGAGAAATCGTCCCCGAAGGCGTCATCATCATTGGCAAAATCTGATTAAGTCTCTCTGCTGCTTTGATAAGCGCGAAATAGCCTGCTAAATTGGCTTGCGAACTCAAAGCATCCATTTTTTGAGCAAGCGTTGTGCGTGGAATCATTTCCATGCTAACTGCAGTAACGTTTGCTGCGGCAAAAGCTTTGATGAGCTCAGCTTCATTGAAAGGATCGAGGAAACTAAGATGAATGCTTCCCGGCTTCAGGTGTTGGATTTCATCGATAGGCGGTTTCCTCAACCGCGCCACCAAATCAGCTTCTTTCAATGCAGCCACTCTATCATCGACTACGGAAACTCCAACGGATTTATATTGATCGTCCGAGCAGCAGCTTTTTTCTCCGGCCCCCGATTCGATAGAGACGGAAGCTCCAAGCTGGATAAGCTTCTGAGCGTAGTCGGCTTGTAAAGCCACGCGATTCTCGGTATCCAGAGTTTCAGAGGGCACGAAAATTCGCATGGCCCTCACGCTAGTAATTAGATTTTGGAAATCAACTCCCGTGTTTGATAAAATGATGGAAGCTGATAGCAGACGGTCTTACCGCGAAAAAGCGATAAGCTATCTTTATCAGTGATATAACACGAACTGAGAAAACGTGTCCGTTCGACGAATACTAGTCGCTAGACTTTGTCGGAGGCTCGTTGACGAACTTTATTTTCAAAGTCTTCACCTCCGAAGGAATATCATCTATAATGACACGGGTAAAGGCTCCTACTCTCGTACCGTAGTTTCTGTCGAAAAACTTGCGACGAGTAACATGCGTATGTTGCCAAACGGCTACGGGCTCTTCCTTCTGATCTTTTGCGACTTCGCCAAATCCCTCGAAAAGGAGATGGGCAACGGGTTTCACTAGGCGTTCGGCTTCGGCCTCAAGACGGCAGGTAAACAACCAAGAACCATCTCTTTGGTGCCACTTGGGAGAAACGATACTGACTCGAGAACCTTCGGTAGACGTTATTTCAAATGGCAAAGGAAACGAGTCTTCATTGCCGTAAGATGGGGACAACATGAATAAAAACACGAAGGAAAGCAGTCTTTTCATAACGCTCGAAAATTTGAATTCGCTCTAATCATAACCTATTCGAGCCGAATAGGAAACTCTTTAGCGTCATAGGCGCATTTGCTCAAAAACGGAGCTCGAGAGACGCAAGACCACTAGGTTTTGCTAGCCTGCATTTGAATGTCGTTTAGCGAGTGTATTGCGGATCAAATTGAAATAACGATCTCGACGACTCCGGGCTGCGTCCAGAGAGCGCGTCTTCAAACTTCGCCTCACCCGCTCCGCCGTGTAAGGCGTTGGATAAATAGTGAAATGCAACCACCAAATCCCATTGTTATTCCAAAGGTGATGGTTTGGGTTTTCTTCGCTGACGCGAATGGATATATTATGTATTCGATTCATGGATGCGTAATTTTATAGTTTTGGAATTACGCATCAGGAGCTGCAAAAGACCTTTCTTCGAACAATCCTTCGCAAATAGGTTTTTTCATCTCTCAATCGTTTTCGAAGAAAGATGCGCATCCAGCTAATAACTAGCTGAATCCACCGTAGGTCCTAATGAACTCGGTTGGCAGGTTCGGCAAAAGCCAAACCACTCCTGATGCATTTAAAGAACTAGAAAATGGAGATAAGGGGGTCAGCTGGATTTGAAAAGCAAGAAATGTGTCATAAACAGCCGAAAGCGCGATTCACGTCACTGACTCGAAGGAAATGTCGACTAAAAGATCGGCCGCAACCATCTCAAGCTCCTGTTTAAGAGAATCGGTATCGCAATCGGCGGGAATGCAAACTCTCGCCTTAGCCTGAAACAATTGTTCACCGGACATAGGAGCGCTTCTACATTCAGTGGAAAGCTCTTCCACATTCACATTCCGCTTGGCGAAAGCATTAGCGATTTGCCTAACAATTCCAGGTCTATCCTGGCCCAAAATCTCGACAGCAACAACCTCCGAGCAATCACTTGTGCTTTCTGAACTATCATCGTGGATAACAATCTCAATATCGTCGCTAGCCAGAGCGGATAAGGAACTTTGCAAAGCGGATCGCTTTGCATCATCAACGTCAATCCTCAGAATCCCGGCAAACTGTCCACCCAGGTGACACATTCTGCTCTCAAGCCAATTTCCTCCGTTCTCGGAGATCACGGCAGCAATTTCATCGACCAGACCAGGCCTATCCGGACTGATTATGGTCATGACAAAAGGAGACTGCATGGCGATCGAATCTGCAAAAATCGCTACTTCAGGCAAGCTCACAACCAACCGAGACATTAAAAGCAGAAAGGCCCGTGGCATAAAGCCACGAGCCCCACTGTTGCTTGGAGAAAAAACTAAATCGTTGTCTAAGAGCTAAGTCGTATTCTTGGCCCGCTATTTCTTAATTCTGCGTTTTGCAGCTAGCAACCCAGCAAAAAGTATCGCAGCGAAAAGACCGTAAGAGGATTCATCTGGAACGCTCTTGGGAGTGAGAATCACATTATCGATATGCAGTTCGTAGTCTCCAAGGATGTTATCTAAATAATACCGATAGTCCTCGTCGTAAGTCTCTTGATTTTCGCTTAGTTGAAGGATTGGAGGCTCGCCAGAATCGACCACTCCAATAGCAAACTTGTACATTCCAGGCTCTAAGACATCAGGAAGAGTGTATGTGCCACTGTGGGGACCATCTTGAGCATTCGTAAACTCAACCACACCACCCTCGCCAAGAATGTAGAAAGAATAATCGTCTGATGAATTCGAGTCCCCAGACGTCCAAAAATCGAAAGATAGCATAGAAGGAACATCAACTTTGAGCCCTTCTTCTAAGTAAATGTACGAGTTTTGGGAATCAGGTGGAAGATCTGGAGCGGGGTCATTGGAAGACCCATCATTATTAGAGCCATTTCCATTCGTATCATTATTGGTCGTTGTGGTGGTAGTCCCGCCACCCGAACTAGAAGAGGAAAAGCCTCCTCCTCCGAAAGACCTTCGTTCGGGTAACACCGCATGCCATCCACCGCTTACATCTGAAATAACTGCTGCAGACCCAACCGGAGTGAATACGCCGAAATCACCTCCCTCAAAGTCTTCAACCACCAGTGGGGCTCCATACACATTGGAAAGCCATCCTGTTGCCGCTGATAGGCAGACTATTTTAACTAAGTTTCGCGCTTTCATTTTAGATTCTTTGTGAATGGACCTACTCTAATGCGAAGAGGCGCTTATGTAAATCAGTGCGCCGCACCGTCATCGAGTCAGGGCAAAGACTAGGATGCAGCGCCTAAAACCATTATTTATCGCTAATTATCAGCAACTTAGGGAACATTTAGGATTTAGGATTTTTTAGCTAGTGGAAGTGCGGAAATTACTCAGGTAGAAGATGTTGAGTGGTATTGGTTAAACCTTCCCGGATAAAGGTCGTATCATGGGGAAACGACTCTAGACCTTGGCCAAACGAACTAAAAAGAATCCATCTGCGGTACAGAGGAGTTTCCATAGAATGTTCTCTTTGGGAGCTATGCGACCGCATGTATCTAAAATCCTCCCATTCTTACACCGAGCAGGGGGGAAATTCGTGGAAATCGGAGCGCGTGATGGCGGGAAGGAAAGTTTCACTCTTTATTTGGAACGAGCCTTGGGCTGGGAAGGACTGCTTATCGAGCCTTGGCCACATCTATTCCATAAGTGCCGCAAGAAACGAAATCACAGTACAGCTTTGAATGTAGCTGCAGTCGACCAATGGCTAAACGATTCGTACATCGAAGTCGTTGGAATGCCGCCCGATGTCTCAATCCGAGCGGAACTCCGACGCGAAGCAAAAGAGAGGATCACGGGAAAACCGATAAAGCCTCCTGAACGCAATCCGAAGCGCCGGAAAATATCCTACGTCACTACAAACTCGCTGGAGAACATTCTACAAAAGGCTGAATTCGAAAGAGATTTCGAGCTGTTGCTTCTAAATCTAGATGGATACGAAAACAACGCTCTTGAAGGCATGAATTTTGATATCTACAAGCCAACCTTTATTGCGGTTTGCTCGCGAATCGCTTCAAGCGCGTCTCTGATTCTACCAAACTACTACGAAAAAATCGCAACTTCGCGACATAATGCAAAGTCTCGATTGTCACTGTACCGCTATACTGATTACAGTGCAAACTAAGCGCTACGTTTACGCGATGTTCAGTCTTGCTGCTGAGCCTTGCGCTTTAACTCTTTCCATCGATTAAGTCGGTCCTCAATAGCCACCTCATCGCCAACCCGCTTTGGCTCATAGAATGATTTAGGCTCCAGTAGGTATTCCTGACCGGAAACATTCTCAGGGAAGGAGTGACTGTAAGCATAATCTTTCGAATGTCCCAGAGCTTTGGATACTTGCCCTCCACTGTCTTTGAGCCAAACAGGAACCTCCTGAACGGGCTCCTCGGCAATGGCTCTTTTTGCCTCCTGTAAAGCTTTGTACGAACTGTTGCTTTTGGGAGCCATGGCCATGTAGACAACGCAGTGAGCTAAATTCAATTCACACTCGGGCAAACCAACAAACTCGCAGGCTTGCTGCGTAGCCACGGCAAGAGGCAGGGCATGACAATCGGCCAATCCAACATCCTCAGAGGCGAGAATAATAAGTCGACGAGCTATAAAGCGAGGATCCTCGCCACCAGCCAACATCTTTGCTAACCAATAGAGAGCAGCGTCCGGATCACCTCCACGCATGCTCTTAATGAAAGCGGAAATCGTGTTGTAATGTTCGTCTTCGTCAGCATCGTAGCGAATCTGTCGTTCCGCAGCAAATACGGCAATTTCTTCAGATGTAATTTCCTCCTGCGGTTCCAAACCTAGGGCAATCACTTCCAGCGCGTTTAATGCGCGACGCAAATCGCCATCACAAAGCTTAGCCAAATCTTTGAGCGTCTTGTCATCCACGGTATGCTCTCGCTCGCCTAAACCCCGCTCGCCGTCTTCGAGAGACCGTCTCATAACAGATACGATGATTTCAGTCGAGTGAGCCTCTAAACGGAACAGATGGCTCCGACTAACCAGAGGAGCGTTGACATAAAATCCCGGATTGTGGGTCGTCGCTCCAATCAGGCGAATATGACCCGCCTCGACATCCGGCAAAAGGAGATCCTGCTGCGCTTTGTTGAAGCGATGGATCTCGTCGATAAATAAAATAGTATCCTTCGTTTCAATACGTCGAGCCAAAGCAAGGATCTGTCGCAGCTCAGCGACATTCGACATCACCGCATTGATCCGAACGAATCGATTCTGCGTCTCGCCGGCAATGGCTTCAGCGATACTCGTCTTGCCCGAGCCCGGGGGGCCATAGAACAAGAGACTTCCGAACGAGTTCGTTTTAACAAGCCGAGGTAGAAGTTTCCCTTCGCTAAGAATGTGATCCTGACCGACTACATCCGATAGCTTCCTAGGTCGCATTCTTGCAGCCAAAGGTAGATTTCTGGAGCTCGTTTTCCCATCAGCTGCGCTTGAAGCGATAAAGTCCATCTCCTCTTCTCCGCTAAAAAGATTTCCCTGAGGTTCCATTATTGAAACAGATTAAAGCAAAACGTTGCTTGACCACAAGCAACTCTCTAGCCTGCTTGAAAATGGCTGTTACTGAAAAATCGTCGCTGGCGGCTCCTGTGGCTATGACCATCGCCGGATCCGATTCTGGATCGAATGCAGGCGTGCAAGCTGATCTTCTCACCTTCGCAGCCAATCAAGTCTACGGAGTCTGCGCCATTACCTGCCTGACCGCCCAAAATCCAAATGGTGTTACGCGTATCGAGCCAATGGATAACGCGTTCGTTCAAGAGCAGGCCGATAGAGTGATGGAATACTTCAATCCAGCCGCTATCAAAACGGGCATGCTGTTCTCAGAAGGGATCATTCGATCTGCAATTGAATTCATTAAAGCCAATCCTCAACTGAAGGTCGTCATCGATCCTGTGATGGTAGCGAGCAGCGGGGCAGTTTTACTCAAACCTGAAGCCGTAGAACTCACAAAAAAAGAGCTTATCCCACTAGCCGACATTATAACGCCAAATTTGGACGAGGGAGCCATTTTGCTAGGATCGCCAATAGAATCGAGCGATAATCTTGTAGCAGCAACAAAGGAATTAGCCAAGCAGTACGGAGTAACTGTATTCCTAAAAGGAGGACATCTGAAGGATGCCGAATTGCTTGATGCCCTCGCAACGCCGGAAGGCGACTTTGAAACCTACACTCAAAAACGTATCGAATCGATAGATACTCACGGTAGTGGTTGTACAATAAGCGCAGCCATTGCAGCCAATTTTGCCAAAGGCAAAGACACCTCAGAAGCCGTTGCCTCTGCCAGATCCTATTTAAGACAAGGCATGGAATCACCTGTCTTCTTGTCGGGAATCCCATTCATTAATCACTTCCCCAAGTGAGCGCGGCGTCGATCTTCGCTCGTTCGCCCCTACTCTGGCTTCTGCTTCCTTTTTCAGCAGGAATCGCAACGGCTCATATCGGAAAGGTCCCATTCTCCTTCGTACTCGCCATTTTCTCTCTTACGAGCGTTGTACTTTCCTACTTGGTATCCAAAAAGGAAAGTACAGTAGTCTGGAAAACGTTAGTGATCCTAGCCCTATTTTCAGCAGGCATACTACGCTTTTCAATTGCGCAGCGAGGGCCATCAGCTCGGGACGATCTTCCATCGCGAGAAGCCCAGGTAAAACTGGAAATCAAGCAAGTCTTCTACCAGGACAATGACCGTGTAGCTGGTCTGGGAAGCGTTGCCTCTTCAAAAACGCACTTAGCTGACCTACAGGATGAAAACGTATACTTTAGCGTACAAGCCAAACAACTAGCGACTGAAATCACAAAGGGGTCAACCATTGAAGCAATCGGCATCCTATCGCCTCTAGCAAAATCGAATATCGACACCGGATTTTCGGATTATTTGAAAAAGCGAGGCATATCGCGCATTTTGCACCGAGGATCGGTTTTAAGTCTTATTTCGCGACCTGAAGGAATTGATCGTTTCGCAGCCGTTGCCGCAAATTGGATACAAGAAGCCCTCGAAGCTGGACTGGATTCACAAGCTTCCTATGCGAGAACTTACAAGGCAATGATGCTGGGTTTGAAAAACGAACTCCTTCCTGAACAAAAAGACGCCTTTCTGAAAAACGGAGCCATGCATCTCTTCGCTGTTAGCGGGCTCCATGTTGGTGTCATTGCGGCTTGCATACATTCTTTGCTACTATTGATCCGTATCCCTAAAAACTGGATACCCATTCCAAGCTTGATTTTGATTGCTCTCTTTTGTGTGGCAACGGGCGGAGCGACATCAACCTGGAGAGCGACGACTATGATCGCCTGCTTTTATTTCTGCCAGAACTTAAGGCGTCAGCCATCGGCAATAAACGCGCTAGCTCTGTCAGCTTTAATCTGTCTTTGTGTAAGCCCCAACCAACTATTCATGGCTGGTTTCCAGATGTCCTACGCTACGGTTGCCGCCATACTGCTGTACGGCGTGCCTCTGGCTAATCGTGTTCAGCGCATTTGGAATCCCTATGCCAATCTGCCGCGACAATATTGGGGACCGTTTAGAGAAGCGTATGTCTCCACATTGCGAGGAATCCTAAATCTCGCTTGCATTGGCTTTGCAGCCTTCCTCTCTTCCACAGCGCTTGGAATGCTTTATTTTAAAATATTCCCGAGCTTTGGGCTGCTCTCGAACATATTGATTCTGCCCATTGCCTCTTTGGCGATTATTGCTGGCTTCTGCTCCATTGCCGTTTCCATTGTCGGTCTGACAAGTATCACCATTCTATTCAATCACGCGGCAGCCCTGCTTTTGTCATTTATTGAAGGCCTGCTCAGGCGGATCGCGAGTATTCAAGGGTCGCACATCGTCATGGATTCCCATCACCCATTTTTGATTCTAAGCTTTTTCGCTATTGTGATGGCGATGTTAACTATTGGCTATGATCGCCGCTGGAAATGGGGAGTCAAATGGATGCTAGCTTTGCCAGTCGCATCAGGTATGACCGCATTTCTGATTGCTTCACTGAGTTGAACTATCCTATAGCCAATATTTATGAAATCCGCATACGAACTCGCAATGGAACGCTTTGATGATGGGGATGAAGGCAAGAAGAAACCTCTGACCGACGAGCAAAAAGAGCAACTAGCTGAGATTGACGAAAAGTTCAAAGCCAAGATCGCTGAGCGAGAAATCTTCCTGAACGGCAAACTCAACGAGGCCCTCTCGAAAGGGCAAATCACGGACGCTGAAGATATCAAGAAACAGCTAGCAAGTGAGAAAAATCGTCTCGAGGAGGATCGCGAACACGAAAAAGATAAAGTGAGGAATCAGTAGTTTCCTGCACAAGTAGAATTTCAAGGGAGCCGGCTAGTTCGAACTCTCAGCGCTATCAGATTTTTTGGCCTTGGAGTAGCGATTGACTGTTTCCTGCACAGCCTTGGTTTCGCTCGGGCGAGAAACCGTAGTGATTTTCGCGCGCTTCATCATCTCAAGCTCAAGAGCCTGCTTGTATGCTTTTCGAAATTCCTCTCGCGACATGATCTCGTTCCACGCTGCTGGCTTTTCGCTCTTTATAGACGCCTCTCTGGGCAGATCAATTCTTGCCGAAATCGAACTTTCTCCAGGCGTAGTGGTGGCTCTACTACCAGAAACAGATCCCATGCCTTGAGCTGATTTCGCATCTAAGCGAATCACTTTAGATTTGTAGCGCCTGTCCTGATATTTTTTCAAAGTATCAGCTGAATTGACACTTGGCTGAATAATACGGGGTTTTGCTTTTTTACTAGTATCCACCTTACCAGTGGCCGCATAGCTCAAGCCTCCTAACAAAAACGGGAGAATACAGGCCAATAATTTTAGGGTCCAAGTTTTCACGACATCACTCCGGCTCCGCGGTACCTTCGACCACCCACTCCTTTGCTTCCGGCACTTGCTTATAAAACTCGGCTAGCGCTTTGCTCAAGTGTTCCGCGTAGCGATAGTGCGCTCCCAAACCGGTTCGTAGTTCAGCCTCATAGATAAATTTATCGGCATGAGTCGAATGTTCAAAAGGAGTCTGGCTTCCTAACATTAAGCCATAGACATAGGATGGCTCGCCTAGATCCAAGAGCTTTTCAAGATACGCCGTTTGCCGATCAAGGAAAGTCTTGTGAGAAACTGCGTCGATCTCAGCGGGCAGATAAAAGCCTGCCTGAATACAAGGGGTGTAGCGATGTCCAGTGCGGTGACGATTCAAATCTCTCAGTTCCGCAATCGCCATGTTGTTCCAAGCGAAGGAAACGCGCATCCGTCTTATCGAGGTACCACAGTATCCGTATCGGTTTCCTCGGTACCTTAAACCGTCGGATACGTCTTGCGACTCGTGTAAAAACGGAGGAGTCGAACTATCAACGCTTACCCAAATTTCGTCTTCCAAGTTTTCAGAAGATAAACGAGCTTTGCCCAATTCCAAACTTGCAGCAAATTCTCTCTGGCATTGTTCCTCGTAAGATTTTTCCGCCTGGCTATGCTTGATCAAGCGAGGCGAGAATTTCATCAACTCGTTTCGCAAAGCATCAGCCACCGTTTGAGCTTCCTTCTGAGGCATTGAGGCCAGGTGCTTAACCGTCTGAGCCCACATTCGAGCGCTCATGACCAACGCCAAATTCGTTTTAGTAGCCAGTGGTATGAAATATCGAGCCCGATCTAACGCATAGTTCTTGCGCATGCGTTTGAGGACTTTTTCAGGAGTTCCCTCCGGAGCTCTCACCACTTCCGGGTTGTCTACGGCAATCGTATCGAGTCGCTTGTATTCAGATTCATAACATTCGAAAGCTTCAGCTATCAACTCCATCCACTCCTCCGTTAGGTCGGGAGGTACGCCCAACTCGTCAGCAGTTGGAACGTTCTCAGGATTCATAGTGATATAGCGAGTGCTGGATTCCTGCCCATCCGACATTTGAGAAATCTCGAAGAGCTTGTAGGCCAGCCACATCGAAACATCGTCGATCGCCATAGCGATGCCTCCTGTAAGACCGCCAATCGATGCATGTCCATAGTCGACGAACTTCAAAATACGATCAATCGACTTTTCCGGATTGGCGAGATCGACCTTCTCCATGATTTTGCCAATACCTTGATTGCTGCGCGAATAACGCGCCAGCACAGAGGCCAGGAGCTCAGGGGTTACTTTGAACTCGTTCTCAGCTTCGGGTGGGGGTGTGATGGCAAGACCAGAGACTTTCATACGACGCAACAAAAATTTCAGCTAAGATTCAAAGATTAGACAAGCCTCGGAACGTAAAACGAATCCAAAAGAGGCAAGCTCGAGACGTTGTTGCGGTAAAACCTCTTCGACTAGCTTCCTGCAAGCCAACTGCCAAGTGGCGACTGGTAGAATCCGAGCAACGCTGTTCCAATAATGGCGACAAGAAGGGTAAGCTTGCCAAAAAATCCCAGAGTAGAACCTGGAATAGGCTCGTCCTTAGCCTCCTCTTCCTCGTCCAGGAATTTCCAGATTTCGAAGAATGCGTATTTGAGCCAGCCAAAGTAATAATAAATGGATACAACAACGCCAATGATCGCAACGACAAGGAGGCTGTAGAGTTCCGCTTCCAAAGCAGCAACGAAAATGAGGAGCTTGCCAATGAATCCTGCCAACGGAGGAATTCCAGCAAGCGAGCCAATTCCAATAGCTAGTACCATTCCCAAGAAACCGTTCTTCTTAGAAAGATCGGCAAAATCGTCTAAGGTAAGTTCCGTCTCGTCTTCCTTTGGCATGTGTACCATCACACCGAATACAGCCATTGAAGCCAGAAGGTAGGCAAAGAGGTAGAAAAGAATGGCGGTCAGAGCCAAGTCTACCGTCAGAGAAGCAACAACGCCGATTAAAAGAAAACCGGCATGAGAAACTCCTGAGAGACCGATGAGACGTTTAACATTACGTTGAGTCAGCGCTCCGAAGTTGCCGAAAAGAATCGTCAGTATGGCGATACCGGTAAGCAGAGGCACTAGCCAATCGCTAAGCGGCCCAAAGACATTGACCAAGTTGATCAGCATGGCAAATCCAGCAGCCTTTGAAGCAATGGCTAGAAAGGCGGTCGTCGGAATCGGCGCCCCTTGGTAAACGTCGGGTATCCAAATCTGGAAAGGGAACGCCCCAATCTTAAAAGCTACTCCAGATATGACGAGCAACATGCCGATCAGGGCCATCTCGTCGGTCGGATTGGCTTCGAGAAAGGCTTTAAGATTCGCAAAGTTAAGCGAATCTGCGCTCGAACCAGCAAGGGCAGGATTGCTAGCGGCTCCATAAAGCAGAACAATGCCGAAAAGCAGGATCGAGGAACTCAAAGCTCCCATTATCAAATACTTTAGACCTGCCTCTAACGATAAAGCGCTGTTTCTGTAATAACTAACCAAAACATAAAACCCAACCGTAGCCGTTTCCAAAGCTACGAAGAGCATCACGAAATGGTTGGCCTGAGCCAGCAGCATCAAAGAGGCGGTAATAACCAGGGTAATATGGAAAAACTCGATACGCGGTAGCGTCTTGTTCGCTAAGCTTACCATGCCCAAGTAGCTGACGAAGATCGAAGCTATCAGAAAAAAGACGCGAAACGCTTGCCCCATAGGACCGAGCGACAGCATGCCTCCAAAAAACTCGCCACTGCAGCATCCGACTGGATCGATAAAAAGGATATAACCTAAAACAACCAATTGCCCGACAATCGCGATTCTAGGGATCAGGCCGTGAGCGAATTTTGGCAGAATGACTTCTAAAGCAAGCAAAGCCAGGGCTAGAACACCCAAGATCAGCTCTGGATAGATTGAGCCCCAGCTATTGGTTTCTGCGATTTGCTGTAGTGTTTCCGTGGACATTTGTATCCAAAATTCGGTTATCGCTCAATATCGAGAGCGGCAGTCTGCGAATAAACCGGCTCGCTCTTTAGAGCGTCGTTGAGGGAAGAGGTGATTGTTTTAGGGAAAAGACCGATAAAGACGAGTACCACAATCAGGATCAAAGCAGGAGTACGCTCTGCCCAAGTGATGTCCTTTACAGTGATCTCTTTTTGAGCTTCTTGAAAGGCCTCCGTTTCGTCGCCAAAGAAGACTTTGGCAATAGCCCTTAAGCCATAGATCGCCGAAATCACGATTCCGGCAACCACAGCGAAAATGAGCCAATTCTTGAACTCGTAGACGGCCAAGAAGATAGAAAGCTCGCCCCAGAAGTTCGCCAAGCCTGGTCCAGGCAAACCAATGCTTGCCATCATCGCGCAAACGAAAAAAGCAGCAAGCACCGGGGCCTTTTTGGCGAGGCCGCCAATCTCGTCCATCTCGAAGGTGCCAGCTCGATGGTGAATAACGGTCGTTAATTGAAAGAGTAAAGCCACGGTCAGTCCATGAGCCACCATCATGATAACAACGCCTCCGGCTCCCAAAGCAGACATCGCTGCAATTCCGAGAAACGCATAGCCCATATGCATAACCGAACTGTATCCAATAAGCTGTTTCAGATCACGCTGAGCCATGGCAATAAATCCGATCACCAAGACATTCCCCAAGGCCAGCCAGATGATCCAGTTTTCCCAAAGGCTAACGCCTTGGGGCAATAAAGGAGCGGCGATCTGCACTAAGCCATAAAGCCCGAATTTTTTCAGAACACCTGCATGCAGCATAGCGGCTGAACTGGGAGCGGCTCCATAACCCAGAGGCGCCCAGGTATGGAAGGGCCAAAGAGAAACCAGGATGCCAAAGCCGAATAGCAGAAGTCCAAAAGCATAACGCTGAACTGATTCTGAGAGCGGCTGCGCGGCAAGGGTATCTTTTAGAGTGATCAGATCAAAAGAATCGGCTCCGCTTTTCGAATACAGGACGATGAGCCCAATCAAGGAGAGCATCGCTCCCAGAGTTAGGTAAATCGTTACCTTCAAAGCAGCGTAGTTTCGCTCCCGTCCACCCCAAACGCCAATCATGATGAAAGTTGGAATGAGAGCCAGCTCGTGAAAGAAATAGAAATAGAAAACGTCGATAGACGCGAACACTCCGAGCAAACCGCTCTGCATAATCAACAAGCAGAACAGATATCGATGCAGGTTCTCGGCTTGCGATTGAGCAGCAAAAAGACCAGCTGCCAGGCCGACAACCGCTGCCATTACAAACAGCGGAAGTGACAAGCCATTGAGACCAAGGTGAAGGCTCGCTCCAATAATGCCTAAGCCGGTATCGAAATTGCTGACAAAGGCGTATCCACCAGGTTCAGACGGATCGTACCACAGCCAAAGAAGCAGAGCCAGAATGGTAGGGATTGCGAATCCAGTGACGCCAATGATCTGTACAGCCGGACGTCCCCAATTCTTGACGAAGAGAGTCAGAAAAGCAGCCACGATGGGAATCGCGATCGAAAATTGTATGAGAGAAGAAAATTCGTTCATTTGGTTTAGGCCGAAGGCTGAAGTGATTTAGACTGAAGGGAATTACTCTTACGAAAGGACCGTATCAAACCGTTCATTACTTTTTCCGTTTCAGTGATCTTCTTTTCTAAATCGGATGCGTCCGCCTCGTTCGCATATCCTAATCTAACCGATAGTTTAAATTGATAGTGGAGCTCTCGTAGAGAACCAAAAGCGATACCCAAAAATCTGAGGTAATCAGCCTCGGTATCTCGAGCGCATCCTTCAACTATATTTGAAGGTACAGAAAC
>JANQKI010000106.1 GCA_028281165.1 Opitutaceae bacterium
GGATCGCTATACGGACCGGGCCGTTTCTTTCATCGAAGAGGACGATGATCGGCCTTTCCTGCTCTATTTCGCTCATAACATGCCTCACATCCCGCTCTACGTACCTGAGGCGAGATATGATTCGGACCCCCACCACGCTTATCGACTCGTCATCGAGCATATCGATCATTCAGTTGGACGCGTATTGGATTCTATAAGACAAAAAGGCATCGAGGAAAAGACCCTGGTTATATTCTTTTCCGATAACGGTCCTTGGCTAGAGAAGGCTCATCACGGCGGCTCCGCCTTGCCTTTGCGTGACGGCAAGTTTTCCAGCCACGAGGGCGGTTTTCGCGTTCCTTGCATTCTTTGGCAGCCAGGTGTGATTCCGGCTGGTTCTGAACTGGATGAGCCTTTTTCCTCCATCGATTTCTATCCAACCTTCGCTCGTCTTGCCGGGGTAGACTTGCCGGACGAACGCGTTGTCGATGGCATGGATGTGTGGGATCATCTGAGTAGTGGAGGAGCCTTGCCTAGTCCTCGAAACGCCTTCTGCTACTATTCGAAAAAAGGTGAAATCGAAGGAATCCGCGAAGGCGATTGGAAGCTCGTTTTTACAGAGGAAGAGGTATCGCTATACAACTTGAAAGAAGATCTAAGCGAGACTGAGGATTTATCGCGACGTTTCCCTGAACGTGTTGAGGCGCTGAAGGCCAAGGCGATGGCTTACGACAAGTCCTTGGAGGCTAAGGCTCGGCCTGTTGGCAGAGTGGATAATATAACCGATTTTTCGACCGTGAGCCAATTATAGAATGATTTCAATGAAGATGGATTGGATATTTTTCGCTGCAGCCTTTGCGGTTGCTGTTTCGTCTGGTTTGGAGGCGCATCCGGAGCATGGATACCATGAACAGCCGCCATGGCAGGAAGCGACACCTTGGCCGGATCGGCTCGTCGCCACCTTGTCTGGCGATCCGACGAGCCAGTTTTCCGTCTCCTGGAGGACGGATGCTAGCGTTGGCGTGGCCATCGCGCAAATCGCGGAGGCGATCCCCGAGGCCCGTTTCGATCTAGGAGCCAGAACCGTGAGAGCTGTAACCCAGGAACTTGTTTTAGATCATGTGAAGGGGCCGAAAGGCAAGGTTCTGGTATTGGAAAACCAAGGACTGCGTTCTGTGCATTACCACTCGGTCGATTTCGAGAACTTGGAGCCTGATAGGCTGTATGCCTACCGAGTTCGCGGGCGAAAGGGAATGTGGAGCCCGTGGCGCCAATTAAGGACAGCGCCTCTCGAAGCCCCTTTTCAGTTCATCTTCTTTGGCGACGCTCAGACTGGTATTCGTTCTCATGTTACGCGTACCTTCGATATGGCTTCAGTGGTAGCTTCGGAAGCTCGATTCGCTATCCACGGGGGCGATCTCGTTAATACAGCTATGTACGATAAAGAATGGGCCGAGTGGTTTGACGCTCTCGGTCGAAGCCACGCGTTGATTCCATCGATTCCTGTTGCGGGAAACCACGACTATATCAATTTCGACAAAGATAAGGATCGCAGTGGGGATGGAAAGCTATTCGCTACTCCCAACAAGCGGGTGACGCCAATCTGGCGATCCCAATTTCGTCTGCCTATCGAGCAGGATTTGCCAGATGGGCTTTGGGAAACGGTTTACGATGTTCAGTATGGGGAGGATTTGCACATTTTCGTCTTGGATTCCTCAGGAATCGCTTGGGGAGAGCAGTTGGATTGGCTGGAGGGGAAGCTTAAAAAATCGGATGCGAAGTGGAAGATTCTCACTATGCACCATCCGCTCTTTTCATTTATCGGCGGAAATGAGCATCCTTCTCATAAGGCGCGTCGTATCCCGTTACTGGAGACATTAAAACTCAAACATCTCGACTTGGTTCTGACCGGTCATCGACATAGCTATCAACGAGGCGTCTATGGCGATGACGTGGCTCGCTTCAGTGTCGGAGAACCGCACGCTATAGATACCGTTTTCCTTATCACGGCCACCTCAACCAAACGTGGCGAAACAAAAGTAGAGGGTTGGGAACGGTATTCAGGAGAGGAGGACGGCGATTTTAAATTGAATCGCTACGCCGACAATATCCCGTTATTCGCTGTATTCGATTTGGAGGAGAGCGTTCTGCAATATCGAGCGTTCGACGCTACCGGCGAGGTCTACGACGCGTTTATGCTCAGGAAGGATGAAGCTGGGCGAAAAACGATCGAGAACGACGACGTGGTCATGGAGCCAGTGAAGAATTACCGGAATACGAGGCCCTATAGGAAATGGGACGACTTGCGCTGAGTTCTTTGTATTGGGAATTCGAAGGAGCCTTTCCCTTGGCGAGACGCCGGCTCTCCCCCTTGAGATGAACTTGTCTGACGCTACACTATTTAAGCGATTTCATAAAAAGGACTATCGATTGAATATCGGAATCATTGAGGATGCCGCTAAAGGAGGGCATAGCGGCTTCGCCGGTTTCGTAGCCCTTTACCACATGATCGCTTGGATAAAGCAGAGATTCCTTCAGGTAGGATTCGTCTGCGATGACAACCGTTCCGTCGACTAGATGTCGCTTGCTTTGATATAATCCTTTGAAGCTGGGGCCCGTTTTGCCCGCCGTAGAGCCGTCTGTGGAATGGCAGCCCGTGCAGCCGTATTTGTTGTATAAATCCCGTCCCTTATCAATGGATACGACATTGTTCTGACTTTTCCGAGAACGCAAAACGGGTTCCGTTTGGAACAGCGTCTCGAAATCGATTTGCTCGAATCCGTGGTCCTTTTCACTGAATGGCGGCAGATGGTCCAGGGTGAAATAGATTGGCTGAGAATTCTCCGTCGTTTCGATTCGAACTTCGAATTGCATGACGGGGCGTAGATCTTTGATGGCCAAAAAGACCGACTTCCCGTTTCGGGACGGAATAGCCGCGTGTATATCCCAATCGTCGATACCTGGCAGCCCATTGGCTTTGTATTGGCCGGATCCATACTTCTCGGATCTTAAATATTCCCAGCTACTCGCCGCATAGTTCGCGGAATGTTTCGCATCTCCATCCGTCATGACCCTGGAAAAGGAAAGCATGACGCCTTCAGCATAGGCCTTAGCCTCCGTAGGAAGCGTATCCGCCTTTTGCAGTGGTCGCAGGCGGCAGATGCCTTCCAAGCGCTTAGCATCGCTGTCCCAGATCTGAAATCCGGCGAAATAGGCCAGGCCATCCCTAGGATTGAGCGCGCCATCAAGCAAAGGGACTTCGAATTCGATATCCATGGGAATGGCAGCCGCTTGCTTCAGAGGGGCTCGCGTGTTCGTTAGAACCTTGAGGATGCGCGGCTTGGCGTAGTCTATATAGATCAAAGCGTTCTCAAGCGGTCCCATGCGCGGATCGTCGGCCCAGAATTTGCCTATTCCGGATTGGGCGGCCCGATGGGGGATCCACAAGATCGGCTCGTCGATCGAGGTGGCGCCTTTTGGCATGGCCGGCTTGAAACCATAGCCCCCGCCTTCGGTGATGTGAATAAGCGGAGTGGAAGGGACCCAGTGCCCTTGCTGGTCGCTGGCAAGAACTAGGCCAGTATCTGGATGAATATCGATATAGCCGTTTCTCAGGCCGTGGGCGAAGGTGGATACGGAATGTCCATCGGCTGAAATGCGCAGCACGCGCCCAAGGTGCGGCGACTCGAAGCCATGCGGCACGCCGCCCTTCGCTATGAGGAAACTGCCGTCGGAGCGACAAACAATGCTGGTGGGGAAGTCTCGCGTATTGGCGCTTTGCAAAAAGCGGTTGCAGAAGTTCTCGTAGAAATCCGTTTCTCCATCGCCGTCATTATCGACGAGCCTGACGACGCCATTTCTACTGAACACGAAAATGTCCTCGTCACGAAGGCAGAAGCTTTGCGGCTCGTTGAAGCCAGCCGCGATGCGGCGCCACTCGACTGCCGTGTCACTAGAACCTAGCCCTGTAATGGAATAAACATCTCCGTCGAAGGTGAGGACAAGAGCCTCTCCGCTACTTCGAAATAGTATATCCGTTGAGCGGATACGACGCTCCCAAGGATTGGGATAGGGAAAGCGGAGCTCGTCCACCGCAAACGCGCCTTGCTCCTTTCCTCTTTCGATTTCAGTCGTGATAGAGTTCGACCATCTTGGCCCCTTCTTTTCAATGGTGTGGTGACTCGTCGCTTCGATTTTAATCGGTTCGAGAGGCTCTCCATCGAGGGAATAAAGAATGTTGTATTGAGACGGATGCTCGGAGGCCAGGACGTCGCAGACGACGAAGCGATCATCCACGATGCGAATGGATCCCGCGCTCGTATAAATACGGCTTGTGTCCCGCGTCTTGCTGCTGCCGTAATCGTTTAGAGCAAGGCTCAGTGGTCTTTCCGTTTTTTGCAATTCGATCGAGCGCTGAAGTAAGTAGCGTCCTTGATTTTCAATGACGCGATAGTATTCGCTGACTTTATTCCCGTATACTTCGTAGGAGATCTTGGCAATTTCGCCCGCGTCTTCCACTCCTAGCCATTTCCCAACGTCGGGCTCGAGAGGGCCTCTTCCCAGCTCGTTTTCATCTATCCATCGCGATCTTGGATCCGTGAACGTTTCTTGCCCCTTTAGCGACCAGCCTGGATAGAGGCTGTTTTGGAAAAGAACGTCGCCTCGAGGCTGTGGAAGTCGCTCTTGACCGGCGGAGATTTTCGTCAAGGGAGAGCTGTAAGAGAGCATGGACATGCTGTCGGGCGTTAGAAAGTCGCCTTTCCAAATAGCCGCTACGCGAAGCAGTTCCGTATCGAAGCAAACAAAAACATCGTCATCCAACGGAAGGATAATCCCTCGAACTACAAGGTTGTCTTTCGTTCCCTTTAGGGCTGTCTTGCGAAAGTCAACCGAGCATTCGAGAAAGGGGAAGCCGCGATCCTGAAACTCCGTGTAGAGAGGGGCATCATGGCGCATCACATGGGATGATGACGATCGAGCCTCGGAATGAAATTGACTATGGACTTGAACGCAGATTCCGGATACGAGACTGATAGCGATTGCGATACATCGATAAGCCGTTTTTAGATGCATATTTTGTATCCAAAAAAGGTAGAATACCCGCCATCGCAAACTCGACTCAGT
Source organism: Opitutaceae bacterium (assembly GCA_028281165.1). GTDB lineage: Bacteria > Verrucomicrobiota > Verrucomicrobiia > Opitutales > Opitutaceae > JANQRT01. The sequence goes on from JANQKI010000106.1 coordinate 5,104, forward strand.
CGAACCACTCGTCGTCTGGATCGAAAGTCGGGATGGGGACGTTCACGATTTTCATATTTCCGATAGCCCTGTGCCGACATCCCGGTTTTATGAGAATGGCGCTCATGGGCTTTACGGCGTGCAGCTCTCCATCCAGCTCCATATGGCCTTCCCCCTCGATGACGAGATACAGTTCAGTAAGCTTCTTATGATAGTGCGTTCGAGCATCCTTCTTGATATCAACCAGATGCAGGGAGGCTATGGGATTGTCGGGTTCCACGAAAGCTCTACGGGTGGAGCCGCAGGGGCAATCAACCGGTTCGATTTCGGATAGGTGGGCAATCTTGAAATTGCGACTGCGTTGGGTGGCATTCATATGCGTTTTTCCTTTTATCTAATTTAGTTGACGCTTCGGTCTCTTCCTATGCTTCCGCGCTTTCTTGCCAAACGCGATGGAAAGTCTGCAGATCGCTTTTCAATTCGGCGAAAATGCCTTCGTGTTGAGCGGGTTTGACTTTTTTCCAAGACGGCAGGTATTCGGCATGAAAGGATATGATGGGGTTAAGATTAAGCTCCCTCAGCATTTTGAAATAGCTTTTGAATTGAACGACACCTTCGCCCATCGGCGTATTCACCACAACGTGACGCCCGTTTTTTTCCACCCATTTGAAGTCTTTGATAATGATGGTGCGAATATTGTTGCGGAGGAT